>CAZBOE010000111.1:0-3819 GCA_964493365.1 uncultured Tepidisphaeraceae bacterium
CTGGTCGTAGTTGCCCAGGACGATGCCCAGATCGTCAAAGTCAACGTCGCCGTCGCCGTCGGCGTCGCCCTCGACGAACGGAGCGTCGGCCACGAAGGGGTAGAGGAACTGGCGGATGCCGAAGTCGTCGTTGGAGAGCGGGACCAGCTTGGTGATGGGGTTGCCCGCAGCGACGCCCAAGCCGTTGGATTCCATCAGGATGTCGATGCCGGTGGTGGCGACGCCGGTCGGGTCGCCGGGGCGGGCGATGGTGTAGACCGACAGGGGTGAGGCGGAGGGGTCAAACGGATCGACGAGGTGGGCCCACGAGTTGTTGAGCGTGCCCACAGGGTCGGCGGGGTCGTAGTCGTCGTCGATGAAGTTGCCGGGGCTGATGGTGGATTCGACATCGCCCAGGCCCAGCGCGTGGCCGAGCTCGTGTGTGAGGAGCCGGCGGAAAAGGTCGAGCGTGTAGCGGGCGCCGGAGTTGGAGTTGAGGGTGACATCGGCTCCGCTGAGGGGGAAGGCGGAATAGCCGGTGGTGCCGCTGGTGAGGGTGACGGTGCCGAAGATGGCGCCGAAGCTGGTGACGCCGCGGGTGGAGGTATCGCCCAGGTTTGATGCGATCAGGTCGATCTCGGCGCCCAGGGGGATGCCGCTGGACGACGCCGCGTTGACGGGTGTGGCAAAATCGGCGACGAACGACAGGTCGGAGCCCAGGCCGGTGGCCGGGTCGACCGCGGCCCATGCCGCGAAGGCCTGCTCGACCGCGGTCTGAAACTGCGCCACGGTGGGCAGCGAGATCCATGCGAAGCTGTCGCGATAGGCCTGCCATGATCCGCCGCTGACGGAATAGCGCAGCCCCCCGGCGAGCGAGCGTTCGACCGACCCGCCGGCGAAGTTGATGGTGCGTGGGGCGGCGTCCCAGCGGTGTCCGCCATTGAGGCCGGTGTTGCCGAAAACGACGCCGGCCGACGCGGTCGACGATGCGGCAAGGGCGGTGGCGGCGGCGAGAGCGAAGGCAACGCGGACGTGCATGGGCGGGGCTCCTGTCGGTTTCTTGATTGAGGTCACCGTCGGCCGGGCGTCAGTGCAATGACCCGGGCGGCTGCAGTATTCATCAGGCCGGGGGAAAGTACAAAAACATTGGCCGCTGCGGCGAGCGCCGCCGGAAAAATAGGCGTGGCGGCAGATTGCCGCTGCAGCGGTTTATGAAAAGGTTTTGGCCAGACCGTCGACTGATCTGGCCGCGGATTCCACTATTCTGCCGCGTGGGCTGCAGAGCCGACAAGGATGAGGTCGCCTGAGGAGCTTGATGGTCATGCAATACATCGACAATGCATCGCTGGGCAAGGTCGTGAGTGATGTGGTTGACAAGACGCCGCTCATCGACCTGCACACCCATCTCTACGCGCCGGGCTTCGGCACACCGCTGGCCGGCAGCGGGCCCGCACCGGCCGACCCGAAGGGGCTGCTGCTGTGGGGGCTGGACGAGCTGCTGACCTATCACTACCTCGTGGCCGAGGTGTTTCGCGTGGTTCCGGCCACGAAGCTGCCCTACGAGCAGTTCTGGAAGATGAGCAAGACGGAACAGGCCGACCACATCTGGAAGCACCTGTTCGTTGAGCGGTCGCCCGTGTCGGAGGCCTGTCGCGGGGTCATCACCGTGCTGACCCGGCTCGGGCTCGATCCGTCGGAGCGAAAGCCTGACGGCTGGCGCAAATGGTTTGCCCAGCAGTCTCCCTCGAAGCAGATCGACCGCTGCATGGAGCTGGCCAACATCACCACCCTGGTGATGACCAACCCGGTGTTCGATGACAACGAGCGCGAGCGCTGGCTCCGCAACCGCGAGGTCGCAAGCGACCCGCGCTTCCGGGCCGTGCTGCGGATCGACCCGATCCTGCGCGACTGGCCGACCGCGGCGGCGAAGATGGCGTCGTGGGGCTATGGCGTGGCGGCCGAGATCGGACCGAAAGTGATCGAAGAAGCGCGTCGGTTTCTGCGCGAATGGATCGACCGTCAGAAGGCGATCTATCTCGCGGTGAGCCTTCCGCCTGATTGGCGCTTCCCCGCGCCCCCGGGCGATGCGGTGGCCCGCGCGGGGCAGACGATGCTCGAGCAGGTCGTGTTGCCGGTGTGCGCCGAGCGCAACCTGCCGTTTGCGATGATGATCGGCTCGCGGCTCAAGGTGAACCCGCTCCTGGGCGACGCGAGCGACATGGTCGGCAAGTCGGACATCACATCGCTCACCAACGTGCTGAGCGCTTTCCAGCAGAACCGCTTCCTGGTCACCATGCTCGCCCGCGAAAACCAGCACGAACTGGCGGTGGCGGCGCGAAAATTCGGCAACCTGATGGTCTTCGGCTGCTGGTGGTTCCTCAACAACCCGAGCCTCGTCGACGAGATCACCCGCATGCGGCTCGAGCTGCTGGGAACCAGCTTTGTCCCCCAGCACTCCGACGCGCGGGTGCTCGAACAGATCGTCTACAAGTGGGACCACAGCAAGCGGAACATCGCCGCCGCGCTCACCGACAAATACGCCGACCTCGTGACCGCGGGATGGAAGATCACGCGCACCGAGATCGAGCGCGACGTGGCCGATCTGCTGCGAAACAACTTCACCCGGTTTCTCAACGGCTGATCGGACTGACGGCGGCGGGTGATGTCGGGACCGGGCCCGCGACACTCTGTTTTGACAAGGCGAATCGAAATGAGACAGACGCTCAAGATTCACGAGTCGGATAACGTCGCCGTGGCGATGCAGCCGCTGGTGGGCGGCGCGGTGGTCAGCGGCCTGACGCTGAAGAAAGACGTGCCGCCCGGCCACAAGATCGCGCTGCGGGCGATCGGGCGCGGGCAGCCGGTCGTCAAATACGGCTATCCGATCGGCATCGCCGCGGTCGACATCGCGCCGGGCGATCATGTGCACAGTCACAACGTCGAGTCAGGTCTGCGAGAGAATCTGTCGGCGTTGAGCTTCGAGCGCACCGTCAAGCCGCAAGCGAGGTCGATGGCCGCGAAGCGGACGTTTCAGGGATACCGACGCAAAGACGGCCGGGCCGCCACACGCAACGAGCTGTGGATCGTCAACACCGTGGGATGCGTCAACCACGCGAGCCAGAAGATCGCCGAGCAGGCGGCCAGGCGGTTTGCGAGTGTGGGGATCGATGGCGTCCACGCCTTCACCCACCCGTTCGGCTGTTCGCAGCTGGGCGACGACATGCTCTATACCCAGAAGGTGCTCGCGGGGCTGGTCAATCATGCCAACGCCGGGGCGGTGCTGATCCTCGGGCTGGGCTGCGAGAACAACCAGATGAAGCTGTTTCTCGAGCAGGTCGGCCCGCTTGAACCGGGACGCGTCTTCTACTTCAACGCGCAGGAGGTGGCCGACGAAGTGGAAGAAGGCGTACGCAAGATGGACGCCCTGGCGGAGTATGCGGCGCAGTTCAGGCGGGAAGAGATCCCCAGCAGCGAACTGATCCTTGGCATGAAGTGCGGCGGGAGCGACGGCTTCAGCGGCATCACCGCCAATCCGCTCGTCGGGCGCGTGGCCGACCGTCACTGCGCCGCCGGTGGAACGACGCTGCTGACCGAAGTGCCCGAGATGTTTGGCGCCGAGCAGGTGCTGCTCGAGCGCGCGTGCGACCGCGCGGTGTTCCAGGGCACGATCGATCTGGTCAACAATTTCCGCGACTACTTCCGCAAGTATGACCAGCCGATCGACGAAAACCCCAGCCCCGGCAACAAAGACGGCGGCATCACCACGCTGGCGGAAAAGAGCCTGGGCTGCGTGCAGAAAGGCGGCATCGCGCCGGTGAAACAGGTGCTCGGGTATGGCGA
>CAZBOE010000111.1:3833-15309 GCA_964493365.1 uncultured Tepidisphaeraceae bacterium
TCCGGGGCTTGCGTATTCGACGCAGGGTTGGGCGACGGCGTGAGCTCGACCGCGATGACCATCGCCGGGGCCCACTCGGTGCTCTTCACCACCGGGCGAGGCAACCCGATGGGCTTCCCCGTGCCGACCGTGAAGATCAGCACCAACTCCGATCTCGCGCGGCGCAAGCCGCAGTGGATCGACTTCGACGCGGGCGTGCTGGCCGACGAAAACGCCAGCATGGACGACGCGGCCGACCGGCTCTTCGACCTCGTGCTCGATATCGCCAGCGGCACGACACTGGCGCACAACGAGCAGCACGGATGGCGCGAGATCGCGATCTGGAAAAACGGCGTCACGCTCTAACGCGTGCCGCGTGTGTGAAATGACAAGCCAACCTTTTTGGGACGAAGCGCGAAAGGCGTCGGCCTGACCGACGCCGGGTGCGCTCCGCGATGCAATGCCCGCCAAGCTGAACAAGCAACTGATGACCTCGGGGCATGTTTTCCCGGCCGATGTGAAGGTCAGTCGGCCGACCGATCTTCCGGAGAAGGTCCTCCAATACGGTGAAGGCGGCTTCCTGCGCGGCTTTGCCGACTGGATGATCAATCGCCTCAATGGCGCCGGCGAGTTCAATGGCCGGGTCGTGGTCGTGCAGCCGATCCCGCAGGGCATGATCGACAAGCTCAATGCGCAAGACGGGCTGTATACGCACATGCTGCGCGGCGTTGTGGGCGGCAGGACCGTCGAAGAGAAAGAGATCGTCGCGAGCATCAGCCGGGGGATCGACCCCTATACCCAGTTTGAGGCCTATATCGCCTGCGCCCGCAACCCCGACCTTCGGGTGATCGTCAGCAACACGACCGAGGCGGGCATCGTCTACCGCGCCCAGGACCGGCTCGACGACAGACCGCCCGTTTCGTTCCCGGCCAAGCTCACCCAGTTTCTCTACGAGCGATACCGTCACTGCGGCGAGGGCCGGGCGAAGGGATTCATCATCCTGCCGTGCGAGCTGATCGAGCGCAACGGCGACAACCTCAAGCGATGTGTGCTGCAGACCGCCGAGAACTGGAACCTGCCCGGCGCATTCGTCGAGTGGCTCAAGACGGCAAACGACTGGGGCAACACGCTCGTCGACCGCATCGTGACGGGCTATCCCAAAGACGAGGCGGCCGTGATCTGCGAAAAGCTGGGCTATCACGATGACCTGCTCAACACGTCTGAGCCATTTCACTTCTGGGTGATCGAGGCGAGCCAGTCATGCGCCCTGGAGCTTCCGTTCGACAAGGTCGGGCTCGATGTGGTCTTCACGCCCAACATGACGCCCTACCGCGACCGCAAGGTGCGCATCCTCAACGGCGCTCACACGATGACCGTGCTGGGCGCATACCTGATGGGCAAAGACACGGTCGGCCAGTGCATGGACGATGAGCTGATCCGCACATTCATGCAGCGCGGGATCGCACAGGAGATCATCCCGACGCTCGACCTGCCCAAAGACGATCTGACGAAGTTCGCGGCCGCGGTGACCGAGCGGTTCGCCAACCCGTTCATCAAGCATTACCTGCTGAGCATCGCCCTCAACAGCACGAGCAAGTTCAAGGCCCGCGTGCTTCCGAGCATCAAGGAATACGCCCTGCGCAACGGCGGCGTGATCCCGCGCCGGCTGGCCTTCTCGCTGGCGGCCCTGATCGCGTTCTATCGCGGCACCGAAATCCGCGACGGCGCACTGATCGGCAAGCGCGGCGAAGAGGAATACAAGATCGCCGACGATTCCGGTGCGCTCCAGCTTTTTGCGCGGGTGTGGTCCAAAGGCCTGGGCGCGTCGGCCGTGACACGCGAAGTGCTCGGCGCCGCCGACGTGTGGGGCGAAGACGCTTCCGCGCTGCCGGGGCTGGCCGACGCCGTCTCTCGACACCTCGAGGCGATCATGGAGAAAGGCCCGCGCGAGGCGATGAAGGCTGTGGTGTAGTGCGTCGCGGGTGTGGCGGCGATCCTCCGCGGCCTGTCAGATCACCGGGATCGGTCTGGCCGACTCGAAGAAGTCGGCGACGTCTTTTGCGGTCGCGGGGTCTGCAACGATGTCGTTGTGGCCTGCCCCGCCCAGGAAGAGAAACCGCTTGGGCTGCGTCGCTCCACGAAACAGCAGCAGGCCTTGGTTGACAGGGATGATGCTGTCCGACTCGCCGTGAATAACCATCACCGGACGAGGCCAGACCCGATACGCCAGATCGACCGGCCGAAACCCGGCGATATCCGTCCCGGAAAACCCCGACGCAATCGGCACCGCCACATGCCGCACAAGCGCCCGCAGCGCCGGCGTGAAATACGTCTTGCCGACGTCGTCGATCAGCCCCCCCATGTTGGCGTACGTGCCATAGACCGCGACGGCATCGATCGCGCGGGCGTCGGGCGTGGGCTCCGCCATCGCGGCGATCAGCGCCGCCGCGCCCATCGAGGCCCCGACGCCGAAGATCCGGCGGGATTGCGCGGGCTTGTTCTCCCTCACCCACCGCACCGCCCCCAGCACATCGCGGCGCTCCCGGTCGCCAAACGTGGTGAGCTGGCCGCCCGACAGACCGTGGGCCCGCAGGTCGATCGCCAGCACGTTGTATCCGCGGGGGACCAGTTCCTGCGCCAGTACAAGCTGATTCGCCTTGCTCGCGCCCAGCCCGTGTACAACGATGACCGTACGATCGGCATACGTCGCAGCGCCCGATGCCGCCGGGATCCACCACGCCGCGATCGAAAGCCCGTCTGTCGCTGGGAACGAAACGTCTTCGTATCGCCAGCCCATCATCGCCAGCGGTGTGTCGATCGGCGCGACGCGCGGGCGATACGTCATCACCGCGGCCATCGCGTAGGGCAGCACCACCGTCGACACCGCCACCACGCGCAGCCCGGCGGCGGCCGCGCCGCCCCACCATCGCTTCACCGGCAGCAGCCGCACGAGCGCTCGCCGCACGAGATAATCAAACCCCCTGAGCACCAACAGCAGCGACACCGCAAAATAGCCCGCCAGCGCCACCTGCGAAGCGATCAACCGCCCGGAAACGGCGCCGGCATAGATCAGGCACAATCCCAGCGCGATGAGCATGCCCGTGACCACGGCGCCAACAAACATGCCCAGCCCGAACGGCCGGCGGTCGGTCAACACGCGCCGCGCCACCACGAACCCGACCGCCGCCGGCAGCAGCGTGTGGATCACCACGAGCACCCAATGCACAATCCCGATGATGTCAGCCCGCCATTCCATCTGAGGCCATTGTAGTGCCGTCGAGGCGGGTCAGATGTCGGCGTCGTGAGCCGGTGCCAAGCGTCGCCCCGCCGCGATGTCGAACGTGTCAACCGGCGGAGTGTTCATCGAGCGAATGCGCCCGGATGGCCTAGCCCGAAACGGCCTCGCCCCGGTATTGCCTCGCCCGGAACTGCCTCGCCCGCGATGGCCTTGCCCGCGGTTGGCCGCGTCGGGCGTCGTTCGGCGCCGCCGCTTGAATACGAGCCACCATCGGAATAGCCTCAAGGCGACGCCCGCATAGCTCAGTTGGATAGAGCACTGGTTTCCTAAACTGGAGGTCGCAGGTTCGAGCCCTGCTGCGGGTATTCTTATCTCAAGCAAAATCACCGCTTACGACGACAGCAGTTAGGCAATTATCCGAAAGACCCACTGTCAAAACACGCCAAAAACCACCAAACATCGCCCGTATTCTGCTACCCAGCTGCTACCGCTCGCGGATAGGACTTGTTGCAGCGGCGATCGCTCCCTCGCTCCATCCGCCGCTCACACCGTGAATCCAAACGGCCCGATCGTGTTGTCGGCGCGGTCGGGGTCGGTGGGGATGACGAAATCGGGATCGACGACGACAAACACGTTGTAGCTGCCCGCCGCGATGTCGCGGGGGATCACCGCGCGGACGCTGAAGGCCTTGCTCTGCCCGGCCCGCAGGCGAGTCGAGAGGTTGGCTGTCGTGAGCACCGTGTCGCCGGCGTCGAGGATGTTGTCGGCCGAGAGAATCACCCGCACCGGCAGGCGCTGCGTCAGGGTGATGTTGCCCTCATTGCGAAGCGTTACTCGGAAGGTCTCGCGCTTGCCGGCGCGCAGGGTTGATCGGCCGGTGAGGCCCGTCACGCCCGGGTCGACGAAAGGCCGGCGCAGGCTGAACTGACCGGCCGACGCGGCGACGTTGTCGCCCGGATTGGTGTCGGGGCTCGTGCCCGCCTCGATCCGCGCCAGCAGGTGGACATCGGCGTCGATGTCGCTGGGCATCGTCACGCGGCTGAAGGAAACCGTCTTGCTTCGCCCGGCCCTGAGATTGAGCCGCTGGTTGCTCGAAAGGATCTCACGGTCGGCGTTGTCGAAACTGGCGTCGGTCGAGAGATAAAGCCGCAGCGTTGCCGTGCCGCGGGCGGTGGCGTCGCCCACATTGACGATACGAACGCGGACGCGCTGGCGCGTGCCGCCCACGATGCCGCCCGCGGGGGCGAGCACCATGTCGGTGGTGAGGTTGCCGCCGGGGGGCGGCGTGAAGCTGGCGGTAAAGCTGCCGAGCTGCGCCGGCGCCACCGTGTTGCCCGCGGTGTCACGCACGGCCGACGCCTCGAGGAACAGCGTGTACGTGGCGTTGTCGGCGACATCCCACGTGCCGCCGGGTGGGTCGATGCGATAGGTGGCGACGCGCGACACGCCATCGCCGGCCTGGTCGAGCCCGACGAAGGTAACCAGCGGGTTGCTGCCGGCCGAGCCGACCACCCGGATGTTGGTGCTGGCGATGGAGGCCGCCGACACCGCGACGTTGTCGGTGTAGGTGACGGTAAACGTGTAGGGCGTCGCGCCCTCGGCCACCGTCGAAGGGATGTTGCCCGCGGCCGTCGGGGCGGTGGTGTCAGGCGTATTGCCGCCCGGTTCGCCGCCACCCCCGTTGCCACCGCCGCCCGGCTCGCCGCCGCTCGCGGGAACCGCGACAGTAAACTGCCCCACGTTGCCCCCGGCCGCGAATGCGCCCGAGTCGTCCGCGACCGACGATGCCGCGAGCGAGACCGTGTAGGCGCCGTTGTCGGCGGTGGTGAAGGCGGGCTTGCCGCCCGGGGCGGCCATCTGATACCGCGCACGCAACACACGATCGGTCAGCTCGCCCTGCGCGCGCTCGATGTTGATCAGGATGACATTGATGATCCCGCCCCCCGGGGCAAACACTGTCAGGTCGTCTGCGCCCAGCAGCTCACGGATGACCAGCGCGTCGTCGCTGTACTGCACATCGAATTGCAGCACGGTCACGCCTGATGTGCTGATGACCGTCTGCCCCGCTGCCAGGAGCTGCGCGATCGGCGGGCCCGCATTGACGAACTGGCGCACGCGAACGTTGTTGCCGCTGGTCGCGATGACCAGGATGCCCCCGCCCTCGGTGACCGCGATGATGCCCTGCGAAGCCTCGGTGAAATCCGCAAACGCCTGCCCAAGATTCTGGCTGGTGCTGGCAGGCGAAACCTGTATCGAAGCGGCATTAACCGAAGCGGCGGCGATCAGGAGGCCGCCGGTCGACCCGCCCGCCCCCGGGCTCGACACCAGCGAAGCCGGCGCCACCCCCACATTGTCGGGCGTCAGATCGGGGTTGAACACGCGGAGCCCGTCGCCATCGAAGTTGGGATCGAGCTGACCGTCGGCCTGATACCGTGCGATCGCGACGCCGAACTTGCCGGCAAGAATGTCGTCGAGGCTCCGCGCCACAGCGCCGCCCGCGACGATGCGGCCATTGGCGAGCACCTCGACACGGGTGATGCCCGCGATTCTTCCCGCGATGTCGGTCGTCACCACACCCGAGCCGTCGGGCCCGAAGCCGAAGTCGATCGTGCCGTCGGCAAAGACCGACAGCAGCGCGAACGACGAATTGAACGTGAAGGTGTTGAAATCCACGCTCGACGTGCTGCCCGCCACGACGAGGCGGCCGTCTGGGCGGATCGCCACGGCCCGGGCGTCATCGACCCCGTCGACCGAGTAGATCGCCAGCAAGCGCCCCGAGCCGTTGAACGACGTATCGAGCGCGCCCTGCGGCGTAAACTTCGCGACCGCCACCAGCGACTTGGATGTGCCCGAGAGAAAAAACGACTGCGTGGTCGCCGAGCCGACGGCAAAGATGCTCCCATCGGGGGCGATGGTCAGCCCGTTGATGATGTCGTCGAACTCTTCGTCCAGCAGCGTGAACGCCGCGACCGCCCTGCCGTCGTCGCCGAACGACATGTCGCGCTGCCCGTTGGAGTCGAACTTGATGATCGCGAAATCGCGGTCGGGAAAGCCGGAAAACTGCGACGTGCCCCCGAGGAAGATCGACCCGTCGGCCCCGACAACCACCGCGTTGGCCACGTCGTTGGGGTTGCCGTCTTCGGGGTCGAAGAGGAAATCGCCCAGCGCGAGCCCGCCGCTGCCGAAGGAGGTGTCGACCGCGCCCGCGGTCGTGAGGCGGACGAGGATCATGTCGGTGTCGCCGAACCCCGGTCGAGGATCGGTCGCGAAGCCGGCGATGAGAATGCGGCCCATCGCGTCGAGCGTGACAGCGGTCGCGACGACATCCTTGGCGTCGCGCTCGATCAGCGCCGGCACATCGATGAAGGCCACGCCGGGCGTGCCCGAGTCGCCGAAGTTGGGGTCGGCCGAGCCGTCGGCAAGCAGCTTGACCAGGAAAAACCCGGTGCCGCCGTCGGTGCGATAGGCGGCGATGTAGGCATTGCCCTGGGCATCGACAAAGGCGTCGGCCGTGGCAATGCCCGATTGCCTGAGCAGGAAACGGGCGATGCCGTCGGCGCCGAAGTCTTCGTTGCCGCCGATGGTCCCCCCGCCGGTGAGTGGCGCGGCGTCAAGCGTGAGTGTATAGACCGACGACGCGCCCGAGACGCCCTGATACACCCGCGCGAAGTAGGTGCCGGCCGCGAGGTTGAGCGAGATGCCTTCGTCGTCGGTGTCGTAGTTGATCGAGGCGTCGATCGACTGCCCGTCGGCGTCGAGAATCTCGAGATCCAGATCGTCAGCCAGACCGGTCACGCCCACCGACAGCGCCGTGTCGCCCGTGAGGGTGAAGCGGAAGTAGTCGTCGGTGTCGGCGCCACCCACAAACTCGGTCAGCGTGATGTTGCGCGGCTGATTGCCCAGCCCGCGGGCGGTCGCGGGCGTGTTGCCGGCGGTGTCGAGCGACTGCCCGCCTCCGCCCGTGAGCTCGGTGAGCACCCCGATGAGATAGCCCGATGCCGCGAATGACGTCCCCTGAAACACGCGGATGAAGTAATCACCGGCGGCCAGCGTGCCGGAGAGAAACTCGTCGCTCGTGCCCCCCTCGACCGACGACGCAACCTCATTGCCCTGTGAGTCAAACACCGTCAGGTCGAGATCGTCGACGAGGCCCGTCAGGCCAACCGACACGTTCGATTCGCCCAGCAAGGTGAATCGGTAATAGTCGTCGGCGTCGAACGAGTCGACGTAATCGCCGATGACTTCCTGCGGCTGGCGGCCGATGTCGCGGGCGAAGGAAAAGCTGTTGCCGGCCAGATCGAAAAACTGGTTGCCGCTGCCGACAATCAGCGTGGTCACGCCCAGCGTGTAGGACGACGCCGCGTCGGACAGTCCGGGATAGACGTTGATGTAATACGTTCCCGCGGCCAGCGTCAGCGAGATCAGCTCGCTCGCGGTTCCGCTCGACGTCGATGAGGCGATCTGATTGCCAAAGGCGTCGAAGAGCTCGACGTCGATGTCGTCGGAAAGGCCGGCCAGGGCCAGATCAAATGTGCTGTCAAAAGCGAGGTTGAAACTGTAAAGGTCGATCGGATCGTTGGCGTCGACATAGTCGCTCACCACGATGTCGCGCGGCTGGGTGCCGATGTTGCGGGAAAAGAAGAAGCTGTTGCCGGCCAGATCGTTAAACGGCCCGCCCGGGGGCAACGTGGTAAACAGGCGTCGCGGCTCGAGCGATTCGAGCAAGGCGGCCGATCGGTCTCGAGAAGAACCCCGTAAAGACCGCTTCGAGCGGCGATGGCTGAGCAACACCTGCGCCTCCTTAATGCCCCAGTTTACGACCACAGCGAGTGTACAGATGTGGAAATGGGATATCGACGGCCGGGCTGCGCGATGCTGTTCTAACTGCACCGGAAACGCCGTCGTCTCATCAGTTTACGGTGCAAAATATGCGGCACTTCACCCTCGTCGATTCGACCGGCGGGCAAGCTCAACCGCGATGCACCGGTCTTCGACATAGTCCATGCCCGCGGCCTCCGCGGTCTCCCGCGCCTCGCGGCTCACGATGCCCAGTTGAAGCCACAGCCCCCGCGCGCCGACCGCCACCGCGTCGCGGGCGATCTCCGCGCAATGCTCGGGCCTGCGAAAGACGTTGACCAGCTCAATGCCCTTGGGAGCGCGGTCCAGCGACGAAAACGCATGGAGCCCCATGACCAGCGGATACGTCGGCGTCACCGGGATCACCTCTTTGCCCGCCGCCAATAGCTGCTGGCCGATCGCATAGCTCACCCGCGACGGATCGTCGCTCAGCCCCACAACGGCAATCCGTCGGCAGGCCAGCAGTCGGTCGATGATCTCATCGGTGTCGGGCATCACCAACTCTACAAGCACATCCTGGGCCACCGCGACAGGCTCGATCGCGCCAGCAGGAGCGCTCGGCAGAGACCTCCCGCGTGATCACCCGGTGCAACCGCCTTACGCAAACAGCCTCGCCATTCGCGCGGTGCAGCGAGGGGGCTTAGACGCCCTGCTACCGCGTCCGGGTCAATCCTTCTGCCGCACACCCAGTTCCTTCGCGATCTCGCTCTCGAGTTCGTCGAGCTTGCCGAGTTCCTGGCGCTCCTGCGCGAGCACATCGGCCTCGATCAGCCGATCGATCTCGGCATCGCTCACGCCTTCGCCCGAGGCGGTCGATGTTGCCGCGCCGGTCTGCTCCATCGAATCGAGGAACAGACCCATCCGCTCTTCCATGGTCGACGCCTGGGCGACGGCTTTTTCCCACTGGGCCTGGGTCTTGGTGAGGTCCATGTCGCCGAAGATCTGGCCGATCTCGCGGGCCATCAGGTCCATGCTCTGGGCGAACTGGGCGCTGGCGGCGGCCTGCTGCTGAATGACCATCGCGTTTTTCATCGCCAGCAGTTGCCGCTCGAGCATCCGCTTGATCGTGTGGGTCTTCTTGAGCGCGCCGCGGATGAACTGATATTGCTGCTCGTCGCCGATGCGACGCGCATTCTGGGCGTTGCGGATGAAGTCTTCGGCAAACTTCTCCTGCTGGCGGATGCTCTTCTCAATCGAGCGCATGCCCGCGCGGATCTTCATTTCGCGTTCGATCCGCCGCTCTTCCTTGCTCTTGAATAATCCCATGCCCCGATTGTAGCGAAGGTGAGCCTGAAGGTCAGAAACCCCGCGACCGGCAAGGGCAGGTCACGCCGGCAGGCCCAGTTCCCGCGTAACGCCCTCGTCTTCGGCCGCCTCAGTCTCCTCGGGCGTCTGCCTGACAACCTCGCGGTAGAGCCGCGGGAGCGTCGCGTCGTCGAGCTCGGCAAGCGGCTCCCACGCGCCCGACCGCCGCGGCGAGTAGAGGTGCTGGGCGACAACCGCGATCCGCTCCGTCGCGGCAACATCGGGCCTCGGCAGGTCGCCCAGCCGGTCGGCCGTCTCGAGCAGGTGTCGCAGCAGGTCCGAGCCCGCGGGCCTGTCGATCAGCCCGGCCACCTCGACCACCTCCCCCATCACCAACAGCAGCAGCTTGGCCGTGCCCGGACGCGGGCCGGTCTGGAGCGTGACGTAAGCAAAATCCTCGAGCTCCCGCGCGTGTTTGAGGCCCCGGCGAGTCAGCTCCGACAGCTCATCGATATAGGCCTTGATCTTCGCCGCCGCTTCATACCGCAGATCGGCCGCCGCCGACCGCATACGCGACTCCTGCATGCGGATGTAATCGTCCGGGTCGCTGAGCACCTCGGCGCTCAGTTCGATCATGCGGCGGTACATCTCCATCGAGATCGTCCCGTCACAGGGCGCAGGGCAACGCCCCATCTCCTTGTATGCACACGCCCGACCGGCCGGCGCTTCGACCAGGATGTTGTAGTAGCGGCACAACTCAAAAGCGCTTTCCACCACCTCGATCATCCGCCCGGCGGCCTGTTTGTCGGCGCAGGGCCCGAAAACCCGACCGGTCGCGATCGAAGGATCGTTGGTCCGCGTGTATCGAGGAAACGCCGTCTCAGGATTGACGTGCACAAACCAGGGTGAGCGGTAGCCGACCATCCCCTGGTAGCTTTCGGGAAAGACCGCGCGCGCGGCATCGAGATAGGTCAGGTCGGCCTCGACGGCGCTGTCGACCCGCCTCCAGTAGACACGCCTCACCAGAGCCCGGTAATCAACCCGCTTCGACGGGCCCGCCTGCGGGTCGGGGTCGCCCAGCCGTCGCTTGAGGCTGTAGCGAAGATTCCGCACGCATAGCAGTTGAACAGGCCGGTCGTCGCCATCGGTCATCAGGTAGACCACCCACCGCGCCGGAACCGACTTGAGAAACCCGTCAAAGTCGGCCGCGGGATCAAATGCTTTGGCGCTGGTCCAGCGGTAGCCGCATGCGTCAAGCGGAAGCGTGATGGCGGCGACATCGGTCATCGGAAGATGATAGGAGCCGTCCACTGGCGACCTGAGAGGCCCGCGGCCTGCTGTTCGGAAAACCGCCGCCGCTCAAGGAGCAAACGCGCCGGCCGGCCGGTCAACACCTCACCGCCATCGTCCGTTCCGGGCAGCGGGCTGCAGACTTCAATGCATCACCCGGGCGACCATGGCAGGAATCGGGCAGTCCAGCACATCGCCGATGGCACGCAGCAACTCCGTCTCGTTGTATTGGAGCACCCCGTCGCTTGCGATGGTATACGCCGCGGCGTCGATGATTCGTCGTCGAACGCCCGGCGAGGCGGCGCGGAGTGTCTCCAGGGCGGTGTCGAGCCGCTCGGCGGTGGCTTGGCCGATGCTGGCGGGAACGCTGTCAGCGGGCAGTTCGAGGCGGGTGATCCCCGCCTGCAGCGCTGCGCGGGCCGCCGCCGGCTCGGCTGCGCCCGACGCCGCCAGCGCCGACAGCAACACGATCGCCTCATCGGCAACCGGCCTGACCGCGTGATATCGCGTCCGGTGTCGGCGCGCCGCGCTGTCGCCGGCCAGAATGCGATCGACGATCTTCACCCGCGCATACTCCGAAAGCGTCACCCGCTGGTCGATGCTGACCAGTTCGACCAGCAGCCTCAGCAGCGCCTTGGCCTGATCGCGTGACAGCAGGCGCAGCGCCGGGGCCGTGAGATCGACGATCGCCAGCCGGGCGGTCTCTCCCGCCTCGTCGATCAGCGGAAGCAACGTCGCAAGCTCGCGGCGGGTCGGCGCGTCGGCCCGGGCCTCGATCAGCGCCTGCTGCCGCTCGCGGCCCGCCCTTGTCGGCGCCAGCGCCAGCGCGATGATCAGCGCCTGTGCCGACAGCGGCTCGTGAGCGGC
>CAZBOE010000112.1:0-15152 GCA_964493365.1 uncultured Tepidisphaeraceae bacterium
GGGTTGTCGGCGCCGCGTCGCTGCCGGCGGAGCAGGAGCGCGGCCGCGGGGGCCAGGAGCGCGACGGCCGAGGGCTCGGGCACGATGCCGTTGCCGGCGGGGGAAAAGCCGGCCTGGCTGAGCAGGGCGGCCTGGGCATCGAGCGCCCCGGGCTGAATGCCGAAGCCGTAGTTTCCCAGGAGCAGGCCCAGGTCGTCGAAGTCGACGTCGCCGTCGTTGTCGCTGTCGCCGCCGGTGCCCATGGGCACGGCCATGTCGTAGTTGCCCAGGAGGATGCCCAGGTCGTCGAAATCGACATCGCCGTCGCTGTCGGCGTCACCGTCAACGGTAGAGACGAGTGGCTGGCCGACGACGCCGATGCCGGTGATCGACAGGCCGTCGAGGATCATCGAGTAGTCGAACTGGAAGTCGAACGACGATCCGGGCAGTGTGTCGAAGCGGACGGCCAACTCGTAACCGGGGTATTCGCTGAGGATCGAGTTGTCGACCGTGGCGGTGGGGGGGACCTGCTGCAACCCAGAGCCCTGATACTGGGCCGGGTTGAAGGAGAATCCGCTGAGGGCATAGGCCAGTGCGCCTGCGCGGTTGGGCTCCGCGAGATCGAGGAGGATGAAGGTGGCCGCGTCGGCGGCGTTGGAGACGGAGACCGCGCCGCTGGTGGTGGCGGCAAACGAGGTCATCGCGGTGCCGGTCGGGCCGAGGCTCAGCGTGTCGAGAACGGGCAGGGCAGAGGAGGTCGTGAGGCCGGTGGTGGCGTAGCCGGGGCCGACGTTGAAGTAGATCGATCGGGGCTCGGGGGCTTCGACGCGGACGCCGCCGACATAGGCGCCGGGCCGGAGTTGAATCTCGTAGAGCCCGCGGCGGGTGAAGGCCCAGTTGTAGTGTCCGTGCCCGCCGGCGATCTGCCAGAGGGCGTCGTAGGTGGCGCCCGGGCTGGTGTTGTTGATGCCGTTGGTGGTGGCGATGAAGACGTTGGGGGTAGTGCCGTTCTGCCAGACCGAAAAGTCGCCCGGGCCCAGGACATCGACGACGTCGATGCGGGTGCGTTGGGTGGTGCCGGTGACGCGTCCGCCTGATTCGGCGGAGGCGTCGTAGGCGTCGATGGTGCCCGGTGTGACGCCGTAGCCCGCCAGCCCGAGATAGGGCAGGATGGGGTTTTGCAGTTGGGGGAGGCGATAGTAGGTCTCGCCCGGGTTGACGCCCAGAAAGTTGAAGCTGGACGAGGAGTTGGTGGGGCGGGTGATCTGGGCGAGCGAACCATCGACATGAACGACGGCGGTGCCGCCGGGATATTGCACGCCGCCCGAGTCGACGCGGAAACCGGCCTGCCAGGCGGCGTCGCCTGCGCCGGGGGTGTAGATGGCATTGAGGTCGATGTGCTGGTTGATCAGGACGGTGGGGCTGGCGATCAGGTCATCGCCCGCGCGGGCGACGGTGGCAACAACGGGGATCGCGAGCACGGCGGCGAACAGTGCGGCGGCGCGGTCGAGGCTGGCTGGGCGGTGGCGAAGGGTCATGACGGATCGTCTCCGGGCGCGGCCGGGGCCGCGTTGCCTGGCGTCTGGGTGATGGCGTTTGTCAGGTCGTCTGACGTCTGGGCCCTGCGGGCCTCATCGGCTGTTCTCAAACCGGCTATTCGTAGACCGGTCCGGCGGGCGGTGGTGTCGGCACGTTCTTGGGTTTAGCAAAGTCGAAGTTCTGGTCAGCCCAGGCCTTGATCTGGGAGGCCGGGATGGCGTCGACATGACCATCGGCATAGAGGTAGTTGGCCGAGCCGACCGTGTCGCCGAATCGCTTGCCGCCGAAGCGGTTGGGCTGGATGTCGGCGATGATGCGGTCCCAGTTGGATTGGCCGAAGCCGCTGAACCACCCGATGGAGTGGATGTGGTCTTCGGTGGCGGCCGAGCCGCGCTGGTCTGAGAGGGTGAAGAGGACGATGGTCTCCGAAGGCGGCTTGAGCTTGGTCATCTTCGGGGGCTTTCCGCCCCAGAATTCGTGAGTGCAGTAGGAGTTGAGTGCGTAGCTGGTGGCGCGGTTGGCCAGGCGTTCGTCGGCCTTGGGGTCAGCGGGGCAGATGCGGACGGCATCGACATCGCCCAGGTATTTGGCGAGGGTGTAGATCCAGCTGGGCGAGTTTTCGGGGTCGCCCGCGGAGGAATCGGTGCCGATATCGGGGAGCCGGCCGTCATGTTCGTTGGCGAACATGTTCATGGCGATGCCGATCTGGCGCATGTTCGAGGCGCAGGCCGCTTTCTGTGCGGACTGACGGGCCTTGGCGAG
The DNA here is from genome assembly GCA_964493365.1 of uncultured Tepidisphaeraceae bacterium. Classification (GTDB taxonomy): domain Bacteria; phylum Planctomycetota; class Phycisphaerae; order Tepidisphaerales; family Tepidisphaeraceae; genus CAZBOE01. The sequence continues at coordinate 2,281 of CAZBOE010000112.1, forward strand.
CGAGGGGAGGAGCATCGACATCAGCAGCGCGATGATGCCGATGACGACGAGCAACTCGACGAGCGTGAAGCCGCGCGAGAATGGGAACGGTCGAGTCACAGTGTCTCCAAGATGCAACACCCTTGCGTTTATAGTACCGTTTCACGTGCAGGTCAAGTGTTTTTGCAATCGTGTTGCATTTGGGGCGGATGAAGTCGGGCGAGTCGTCCAAGAAATGTGTCGGGGCGGTGCGATTGTGGGCGGGGCCGGGCGGTCGGTAAACTTGGCGGGGTGAGCACCCACGACCACCTCTTTGCGTTACTGGATGAGTTTGCGATCGAGTTGCCCTCCTGGGGCTTTGCCGACACCGGCACGCGGTTTGGCAAGTTCATGCAGCCGGCGGCGGCGGCGACGATCGAGGAGAAGATCGCCGACGCGGCGGTGGTGCACCGATTTACCGGTGCGGCGCCGACGCTGGCGGTTCACGTGCTGTGGGATTTTGCCGAGGGGACCGACCCGCGGACGGTGGCGGACGTGGCCAAGCTCAACGGGCTGAAGATCGGGTCGATCAATCCGAATTATTTCCAGGACCAGATCTACAAGTTCGGCTCGGCGGCGAGCCCGAGCGGCAAGGCGCGGGAGATGGCCGACAGGCACACGGCCGACTGTGTGCGCATCGCGCGGGCGGTGGGGTCGAAGTTGCTGTCGCTGTGGTTTGCCGACGGGACGAACTATCCCGGGCAGGACGACATCATCACGCGGAAGCACCGGATGCAGTCGGCGCTGAAGAAGTGGCACGGCTCGCTCGACGAAGACATGACGATGCTGGTGGAATACAAGCCGTTTGAGCCGGCGTTCTATCACACCGACCTGGCCGACTGGGGCATGGCGTATTCGATGTGCAAGCACGCCGGCCCGCGGGCGAAGGTGCTGGTGGATACGGGGCATCACCTGCCGGGGTGCAACATCGAGCACATCGTTGCCTTCCTGATCGACGAGGGGATGCTGGGCGGCTTTCACTTCAACGACCGCAAGTATGCCGACGACGATCTGACCCTGGGCAGCATCGACCCGTATGCGGTGTTCAGGATCTTCTGCGAGATTCGCAACGCGGCCGAGCTGCACGGACACGACGTTTCGAAGATCGCGTACATGATCGACCAGAGCCACAATCTCAAGCCCAAGATCGAGGCGATGATTCAGACGGTGACAACGGCGCAGGAGCTGTATCTCAAGGCGTGTCTGGTCGACCGCAAGAAGCTGGCCGGGGCGCAGCAGCGGATGAACATCGTCGACGCCGAGACGGTTTTGCGGGAGGCGTTTTTCACGGATGTGAAGCCGATGCTCGAGGAGTGGCGTGAGAAGCGGGGGCTGCCGGCGGACCCGATGTCGGCGTATCGGGAGAGCGGTTACGAGGCGAAGGTGGGGCGAGAGCGGGAGGCGGCGCGGGCCGGGCGGGCGTCGACGGGCAGCTATGCGTGAGGCGTCGGGGTGCGCGCGACGCGCATGAACTGCCTGCCCGGGGTCGGGCTGTTTGACCTGCGTCATCAGGGCGTTTGGTTCGGGTCAGCGGTGTGCTCACTGCTGCGCAGGGCTTAAGGCGCGCTCACTGTTTTTCGTTGAATCGGTCACACAGTCGCAAGAGTGGGGTGGGATAACGTCAGGGTCGGCCGGTGTTATCCGTGTGGATGACGGCGGTTGAGTCCGGGCGGTCGCGGGGCGCGATCGGCCGGTCGGCGGTGGGAACCTCTTCGGGAAGAAAAGACCATGGTCAATCGAAAGATCGGTGCGCGGAAGGTGCGCGCGGTTCGGGCCGCGGTTGTTTGTGCGGCGATGGGTGGCGGTGTGCTGGGCGGCGCGACGTCGGCGTCGGCAGCGCGGTTTATGGTGGTGGGACTGCCGGACACGCAGAACTACAGCGAGTTTCACCCCGCCATCTTCACCGCGCAGACGACGTGGGTGAACAACAACTGGTCGGCGAAGAACATGAAGTTCGCCACGCACTACGGCGACATCGTCAATGACGGCACCGACCCCAATGCGGTCTACCAGTGGGTGAACGCCCGGAACTCGATGAACGTTTTGGAGGCGGGCAACCGGCCATACAGCATCAGCGCCGGCAACCACGACGTGACGCGCAACGGCAGCCCCGGGGCCGCGCCGCTCAATGCCGACAGCTATAACTACTGGTTTGGCAAGACCGGGCCCTATGCGAACTATCACCTCTCGAACAAGCGCAGCGCGGGCAACCCGTCGGGGTGGTTTGGCGACTGGTCGCCCAGCGGCAAGAGCAGCTACCAGTATTTCAACGGCGGCGGGATCGAGTTCCTGCACCTGAACATCGGCGTCGACACCCCGGTGGCGGAACTGGCCTGGGCGCAGGGTGTGCTCAACGCCAACCGCGACAAGCCGGTGATGGTGACGACGCACAAGTATCTGCAGGATGCCGAGGACTACACCGCCGGCGTGCCGATCGTGCCCTCGGGGCGGTATCCTTCGATCTGGTACAGCGTTGAAGGCATGTATGACCCGGCGGGCATCCAGTCGGAGGAGTTCTGGCAGAATTTCGTCCGCCAGAACAAGCAGATTTTCTGGGTCAACTGCGGGCACTTCCACGAGGAGTTCCGGCAGGTGAGCACCAACAACTATGGGCTGCCGGTGCAGGAAGTGCTGGCGGACTACCAGGACGATCCCAACGGCGGCAACGGGTGGATGCGGCTGATGACCTTTGACACCGACGCGAAGCGGGTCGAGGTCGACAGCTTCCGCCCCGACCTGGGCAGCCAGTATCCCGACCCGGGACCGGGCGCGACCGCGGTGGCCGGGGGCCATATCCGTACGGCGTCGGAGAGCAAGTTCACCGTCAACGTCGATTTCAATGCCTATCGCACGGCGCCGGGTGTGTCGTCGCTGAGCTTTCAGCAGGGCGTGAGCGGCTACACGGGAACGCAGGACACCTACGTTCACCAGGATGAAGCGGGCTCGGGGCACGGCAACAGCGCGACGATCTTCGTCGACAACGACGAAGACAACAATCCCTTCGGCGACTTCGACCGCCAGCAGGGGTTGCTGCGGTTTGACAACATCGTCGGGGCGGCCGCGGTGTATGAGGGCGACCCGACGCCGACGGCGATCCCCGCGGGCGCGACGGTGACCAGCGCTCGGCTGGTGCTGCAATTCAAGGACGACGTGGACATCGGCGACGAAGACTTCTTCCTCTACCGGATGACCCGGTCGTGGGACGAGAACTCGACGTGGAACAGCCTGAGCGGCGGCCTGTCGACCGCGGACTATACGACCGCCGGCGGCGTGTTTATCGAGGGCGACAACGAGCCCAACGGCGATCCGCAGCGCGTGCTCAACGTGAAGGATTTCGTGCAGGGCTGGGTCAACGGGACCCATGCCAACCACGGCTGGGCGATCATGTATGAGAACTCGAGCAACAACGACGACGGCATCGAGATCGCCTCGAGCGAAGACGGCAACGTGATCTTCCGGCCCAAGCTCGAGGTCGAGTTCACCTACAACGTGCTCAACCGCGCGCCGGTCGTGACGCAGGCGCTGACGTCGACGGCGCTGACGGTGATCGAGGGCTCGAGCGTCATACTGACCATGGGCGCCGACGACGCCAACCCGGTCGACCCGCTGACCTTCCGGCTCAACGGGCAGGATGTCGGGTTTGCCACCGGCGAAGGGTCGATCTCGCGCAGCGTCAGCTTTTATGACCAAGGGGTGGTCACCTTCAGCGGGCAGGTGCTCGACGACGAGGCGACGGTGGAGGCCGGGAGCGTGACGATCACCGTGCTCAATGCGGCGCCGTCGGTCACCTCGATGTCGGTCAACGGCGAAGCGTCATTCGCGACGGTCTATTGGAACAGCCAGGCCGGCATGGCGGTGACGGCGATCGACCCGGGCATCAACGACGTCATCAGCTATGCCTGGGACATCGACAACGACGGGCAGTTTGATGACCTGCTGGGCGATGTCGGGTCGTGGGTGTTTGGCACGGGCGGGTTTTACCCGGTGACCGTGCGGGTGAGCGACAACGACAACGGCGTGTCGTTCGCGTCGATGCTGGTCGAAGTCATCGCGGCGGGCGATGCCGACTTCGACAACGACGTCGACTTTGACGACCTGGGCATGCTGCTGGGTTCGTACGGCGCGCCGGGCGACGCCGACTGGGACCGCGACGGCGCGGTCGACTTCGACGATCTCGGGCTTCTGCTGGGGCTGTACGGCTTTGGCGCCGCGACCCCGGGTGTGCTGGATCAGGCGGCGAACGACCTGCTGGCGGCAAACGGCTTTTCCGCGGCTGTGCCGGAGCCGTCGACGGTCGGATTGGCTGCCTGCGGCGCGGCACTGGGGCTGCGGCGTCGCCGCCGCTGAGCGGAGCCGCTCTGGTTGAGGAGAAGAACGGGTCGGGCGCGCAGCGCGCCCGGCCCTCTTTGTTTCCGGGCTTGGCGCACGTTTGTGGGGGCGTGCTCGGGGCGCGGGGCGACGGCGGCCCGGGCGACAACGGGTGGGGCGACAATGGGCGTGGCGACAACGGGTGGGGTGACAATGGGCGGGGCGACAACAGGTGGAGTGACAGCGGGCGTGGTGACAACGCGCATGACGACGGGGCGAGTGCGGCCGGGTCGCGTGGCGGCTCTGAATTGGTGTCGGGTCAGGTGGCGCGGGCTGGCGCTCACGCGGCTGGAGATCGCGCGGGCTAGGGTTCGTGCGCCTGGGGTTCGTGTGGGCGGCGGTCAGTTGCTTCTGGAGGTGCTGGGCGTGGTGATTGAGCTGAGCGAGCTGCCCTGGCTCTGAAGCTGAGCGAGGACGGATTCCATCTGGGCGAACTGCCGCTGGAGCCGGAGTTTCTTGGCGTCGAGCAGGAAGTTGAGCTGGGTGATGCGGTCGCTGAGCTGTTCGTTGCGCGTGTTGATGTTCTGGTCTTCGCGGCTGATGGCGCCGTCGACAGGGTCGATCAGGCGGTTGATGTGCTGCTCGATGAGATAGCCGAAGCCCTTGCCGTCGAGCTTTGACTCGATGACGGTGGTCGTGCCGCCCGAGACGATCTGGTTTCCCTGGTTGTCGAAGCTGGTCGATCCGCCGGTGTTGGTGATGCCGGGGTTGACCGAGGGACCGTTGACGACCTTGGTCTCGCTGACCTTGTTGCCGCCGGTGACTTTGCCCTTGTAGACGGTGGCGCCGTTGTAGACGGTGGTGGTGGTGGTCTGCTCGAAGGCGGTGAAGAGCTTCTCGACCGACTGCGCGTCGGTGGAATAGGCGCGGCGGAACTTGTCTTCGTCGAACTCGATCTGGCTGTTGGGGCCGACGCGGAGGCCGACCTCGGAGAGGACGCGGTATCGACCGGCGCCGGCGACGGTGCGGTTGAAGATTCCGAAGAGTTCGTCGGTGACCCGGCGGGTGGTGGCGTCGCCGAGCAGGAGGCCGCGCTCGTTGGTTTCGGTGTCGAAGGTGGTGAGCGTCCTGATCTCGTCGGAGAGCGCGTTGAAGTCTTCGACGAACTTATTGATCGACTCGATGGCCTGGTCGGGTGTGCGGGTGACGGTGATGGTGACCGGGTTTTCGGAGGCAGAGTGAAGATCGAGCGTGACGCCCTGAATGACGTTGGCGACGGAGTTGGAGCTGGAGGTGATCAGCAGCGGCTGCGTGCCCGCGGACGATCCGAGGAAGACGGCGGCGTTCTGGGCCTCTACGAGGTTGGTGGTGTCGAGGCCGGTCGAGCCGGCGTCGAAGATGAATCGCCCGTTGCGGCCGCTGTCGCGGGCGGTGAGGGAGAAGCGGACGGGCGTTGCGGATGACCCGTCGTTGACGAGGTTGGCGCTGACGCCCAGCCCGGCGTCGTTGATCTTCTTCTGGATGTCGCTGAGCTTGTCGGTGGCGAGAACGCTGATGGTCTTTTCGAACGATCCGTTGAGGGTGGTGGCGGTGGTGGCGGTGACGCCGGCGATGCCGAGGTCTCGAGCGGTGGTTCCGCCGAGGTCTTCGACGCGGAGCGCGGCGGCGCCGCCCGAGGTATCGGTCAGGAGAATGCCGTCGCCGTTGGCGTTGATGGAGGCTGAGACCTTGGTCGTGCTGCTCTGGTCGTTGATCTTCTTCAGAACGTCGGTGATGCGCGTTGCGCCGGCGAGATCGATGGTGGCCGTGCCGGCGGCTTTTCCGGTGATGCGGATGCGTCCGAGCGACACGCCCCGGCCGCCATTGAGCTCGGAGAGCAGCGTGCCTTCGTGGAGCCACTTGCGCTGGAGGTTTCCGCTCGAGGCGGTGCCGGTGGCGTAGACGCCGCTGACGTTGAGGAAGGCGGCGGTGTTGCCGACGAGGTCGCCGATCTGGAGCTGGCCGGCTCCGGATGAATTGTCGACGATCTCGATGCCGTTTCCGGCTTTGTTGACGCGGGCGGTCAGATTGAGGCCCGAGCCGTTGATCGACTTGAGCACGTCGGCCAGGCTGGCGGCATTGGAGAAATCGATGGCGCTGCTCGCCCCGGCGCGGTTGGTGATCTCGACGATGCCGAGATTGGGCTTGGTGCCGCCCTTGAGGCTCGATAGCAGGACGGTGTTGGCGCCGGCGAAGATGGCGTCGCCGGTGATTTCGTCGTTGGATGACTTGAGCAGGCCCAGGTCGGAGGCGGCGCTGGATGTGCCGAAGGTGGTGACGGCAAAGGCGCTGCTGGTAGATCCGGTGTCGTCGTAGAGCTTGAGACGGTTGCCGGAGGCGTCGATCTCGGCGCGGAGTTTTCCGGGCGACGCGGCGTTGAGCGAGTCGAGCACGTCGCCGACGGAAGCCTGGGTGGTCAGATCGATGTTGACCAGCGAGCCGTCGCCCAGGGTGATCTGGAAATCGGTGCCGTTTCCGAAGCGGATTCCCCGCCCGTCGTTGAGTTCGGAGAGCAGGGTGTTGCGTGTCAGCTTGTAGACGCCGGCGCCGGTGATCTTGGATGTGCCGGCGGAGGTCCCGGCGATGCCGAGGTCGGCCGCGGCGCTGCCTCCGCCCAGGTCGGCGACGGTCAGGTTAGAGGCGGTCTGGCCTGTGAGGTCTTCGAGGACCAGGCCCTGGTCGGAGACGGTCGCTCTGACGGAGATGTTGAGCGCGGTGTTGATGCGTTTGGCGACGTCATCGAGCGTGACGGCGCTGGCGATGTCGATGGTGGCCGCGGCGCCCGATCGATCGGTGATGCGGAAGTTTCCGCGGCGGACGCCCGCGCCGCCGTTGAGCTGGGCGAGGGTGGTCTGGCTGGTGACTTCGCCGCCGCCGACTTCGAAGGTGAGCGTGCCGGCCGCCGCGGTGGAGGATGTCGACGCGTAACCCCGGCTGACCGCCTGCTGCGTGGTGGTGAGCCGGGCGACCTGAAAGGAGTAGGTGCCGACGGCGGCGCTGGATGAGGCGGTGGCGGTGGCGGTCGAGGTGTTTGAGCTGTTGGTCTGCGACGCGGTGAAGGTCGAGCTCCGGCGGAATGCGGCGCTGGTGGTTCGCAGGCTGGTGAGCTTGAGGCGGAACTGGGTGTAGGCCAGCTGCACCGCCTTGTTGTCTTCGACCCGCTTGGTGAGCTGGTCGCGCGGACGGGCCTCGATGGCGATGAGCTGGTCGATGATCTGGGCGGAGTTGATTCCGCTGATCAGGCCGACGCCAGTGGAGATTCCAGACATAGGGGGCCTCGTTGCCGCCGGGTCGCCCGCCTCAGAGCGCCGGTCGGCTTTAATTCAGATCGTCTATCAGGCGGCCCGCGTGCAGCCATTTTCGCCGAGTTTGCTCGGCGGCGGCCGAGTTAGGTTGATGATCGGGCTGGCATGGGTCGGCGGAGTAGCGTGCGGACTCGGGCAGGGCGACGGCCCCATCGCGCTGGGGGGCGATGGTCTCAAGTGCATGCATGGCCAGAAACTGGCGATATGCGTGCCTTGCCTGTCGCAGTGCCCGGGCTGTCTGGGTGATATCCCGCATGTGTTATCTCAACGAACCGACCGACGGCCGTGGAGGTCGCGTCCGAAGATTATCGGAACCTCCCCGGCGGAAACTGGAGTTCTTTGTCGGCAAAAAGGGGGCTGACAGTTTACAAACAGATTGAGAAGGCGTGATGTCGGCGGTCGGGTGGCGCTGGTTTGACAGACTCCCGCGGATGACGACGCAGCCATGGCCTCTATGACCCAGCGCACGATCGAATCGACCATCGCGCCCGCTGATCGGGTGGAGCCGGAATGAGTGGTGGTATGCTCGGGCGATGCATACAGCGGGGCTGGAAGCCGTTGCCCAAGAGGGTGAACTGATCAGCCGTATCGAGCGTCGGTTCGGACGGATCGGCGTTGCCCTCGGGGCGGCGGTTGCGGGATTTGTCCTGCTGCAGTTGATCGTCGTGCCGGCGGCGATGGTGGCGTTCGCGGGGTTTCACAGCGAACTCACTTTCGTCTCGCACCGCTTTCACGAAATCCAGCGGCTGCTGGTGGCGGCGCCGTTTGGCGCACAACTGCAGGCGGATGAACTGCAATACCGTTATCGCGTCCTTACGCCGGTGATCGCCTGGGTTATCGGACTGGGCCCGATCGGGTCGGCGGTGATGTCGTGGCTCATGCCGATTCCGGTGCTGGCGGCGGGGTACCTGCTGATCCGGCGGGTGATTCCGGCGAAGCACGCGTTTTTGTTCACCGTGGCTCTGGCGACGATCCACCCGCACGTGGTCAACAACGTCTGGACCGGCTATCAGGATTCGCTGGCGACGCTCTTTGTCATGCTCTCGATGCTGACCGGACGATGGTGGCTCATCGGTCTGCTGCTGGGCGTGGGCATGTTCGCGGATGAGCGGTGTGTGTCGGCCGGCGGACTCATTCTGATGTGGCACTGGATCATGACCGACGCCCCCGAGGAGCGCCGTCGATTGTTCTGGATGCGTGCGGGCGGCGTGGTCGGCGCGATGGCTATCTGGGCGGTGCTGGCAAATTGGCTCATGGTCTCGCTCGGGCATTCGCTGGTGGAGGCGCTCGCCCAGGGGACGATCCGCCTGATCGACAACGTCGGCGGCTTCTACCACGGGGTGTTTTACGCCCTGCGGGCGATGTGGCTGGTGGTCGCGGCGGGGGTGTGCTGCGGGTGGGGTGTTGCCGAGCGGCGCGAGGAACTGGGGCGGGTGCTGGTCATGTGCGGGCCGATCCTGCTTGCGGCGCTGCCGGTGGGTGATCTGACGCGGGTGGTGTCTTTCGGGCTGCCGCTGGCCTTCATAGCGGCCGTCTGGCTCTGGCGGGCAAGGCCGCAGTGGATGGGTTTACTGCTATGGTCGGCGCTGCTGGTCAATGTGGCTTCACCCGTGGTGACGTTTCAGACGGGCGATCATGTGCGATTCAACTCGTCGATCTATTACATCGCGCGGGACGTGTATCGTCTGTTGAGTTCGCCATGAAGGCATGGTTGGCGATACCATTAGGGCCCAGCCGGGCGCTGATGACGGCTGGAAGTCGGCTCAGGGGCCTCGCGGGCGACTGCACGCGGCGGCCCGATGCGTGGTTGTTGAGACAAGGTGAAGGCAATGAGACACAGTCGGATCAATCTGGCGGTGGCGGCGGCTTGGGTGGCTGGCTTTGTTGCCGTCTTGATGCACGGCGCCCCGGCGCCGGCACAGGCGGCCGGGCCGCAGTGGACGATCTACTGCGCGGCATTCAGCGGGCCAGACCATGTCCGCATCGCGCGACAAACCAAGGACCAGCTCATGCGGGAGACCGCGCTGAGAGACTGGTACATCATTCACAACAAAGACGAGTCGGTGTTGTATCACGGGTATTACGTGGCGATCGCCGACGAGGTGGATGCGGGCGAAGCGGCCAAGGCGCAGGCCGATCGTGCGGCGATTTCGGCGCTGACGGATCTGTCGGGCAACCGTCCCTACCGGCTGGCGCTGTTTGTGGAGCTTTCCAACCCCGATCCGCATTCCCCGCCCGAGTGGAACCTGGTCAACGCGCGGGGCGACATCACGTTGCAGGTGGGTGTGTATAAGGAGCATCCCGACCGCAAAAAGGCGGCGGTCGAGGCGGTGCGCGAGGCGCGGGCGCAGGGCGTTGAGGCTTATTACTACCATGGTCCTACCGCCTCATCGGTGTGTGTGGGCGCGTGGCCGGCTTCGGCGCTGACGGTGACCGAAGAGGGCACCGACGCGCGGCCGGTGAGCCCGACGGAGCTGCTGGTGGTGTTGCCGTATGCACTGCCGCCGGGGGTTGCGCCGCAGGCCGTGGCGCCCGACGGGACGCGGATGCGTGCGTTGACGCCGCCGACGGTGACGGTGGTTGAGCCGAGCCTGCGTGAGGCGATGGCGCGGTTTCCGGTGCACGCGATCAACGGCGAGATGATCGTCAAGACGGGTCGCAATGCGCAGGGGCAGGTTGTGCAGAAGCCGTCGGAGAGTGTGCTGGTGCAGATTCCGCGTGAGCCGACGCCTGCCGTTGCCTCCGAAGCGGCGCCGCCTGCGCCCGAGCCGGTGCCGACGCTGCTGACGCCCAAACCTTCGACGCCCGGCAAGGGAAAGCTCAAGAGCATCGAGTGAGCGGCGGGCGGGCGGTCGGCAACGAGCGGGCCGGCCGCGGGTTTGACGCGTGAGGCAAGGGCGGTCGGCGGGGCGGCAGTGGTCGGCCGAGCGCAAATGACCGAGCGCGAATGGCTGACCGCGAATGACCGACAGCCGAGCCCTGGCTGCCCGCCATGATTCATGAACCCCTGTTCTTCTGAGGTCACCCGATGCGGCTGCTCGTAGCGACTTCCAATGCGGGCAAGGCCAGGGAGTTTGAGGAGATTCTCCGCGGCTCGCCCGCACTGGGTGGCCTGCCCGCACTGGGTGGCTCGCCAGGACTGGGTGGCCTGCCCGGATCGAGCGGGGTCAGTGAGTTTGTCGACCTCAAGGGGCTCTCGGCCGGCCGAGCGGTCGAGCCGCCCGAGGAGACGGGGGCGACGTTCCGGGCCAACGCGTGTCTCAAGGCGGCGTACTACGCGCGGGCCTTTGGGACCTTCACCCTCGCGGATGACAGCGGGCTGGCGGTCGATGCGCTGGGGGGCAAGCCCGGTGTCGAGTCGGCGCGGTGGGCGCAACTGCACGGACGCGGTCAGGGCGACGGCGACAACAATCGGCTTCTGCTCGAGCAGATCGAGTCGGTCGAGGACGCGAAGCGGACGGCCCGGTTTATGTGTGTCCTGGCGCTGGCCGACCCGCAGGGGGTGATCCTGGTGACGGCACAGGACAGCGTCGAGGGGGTGATTCTCCGCTCGCCGCGGGGTAGCAACGGGTTTGGTTACGACCCGCTTTTTCTGATTGGCGAGCTGGGAAAGACGACCGCGGAGCTCGAGCCCGCGGCCAAACACGCCATCAGCCACCGCGGTCGGGCGCTTCGGCGGTTGCGGGCGGTGCTCGAGCAGGCGAGAATTGCGGGTTGAGGCGTGAAGGGAGCGTGTGACGCAGTGCATCCAGCGGCATCGAAGAGAACGGAGCGGGAATGAGTCGGATTCTGGTGGCGGTCTCGAGTCCGTGGGCGGCAGAGCATGTCGTGACGACGCTGGTCGATCTCGCTTTGCGGCTGGGGGCCGAGGTGCTGGCGGTGCACGTGTCGCGGCCGTCGGGCGGGCAGCTCCGCGAGCAGGAGCAGGCCGATGGGGAAAAGGCCATCTCCGTGCTGCGCGACAAGCTGACGGAAAAGGGCGTGGCTGTTCAGACGCTGCTCATGTTCAGCGACGACATCGCGCGGGCGATTCTCAACACCGCGGCCGAGCGAAAGGTGTCGCTGATCGTGCTGGGACTGACGGGGAAGAACGTGTTCGCCCGGCTGCTGGCGGGCAACGTGCCGGTGGAGCTGATCAAGAACACCAAGGTGCCGGTGCTGCTGGTTCCCCCTGATTGGGAGGGGACGATATAGCGGGGCGGGTGGGCAGCGAGGGGGCCGCTTGATTGACGTTCGCCGCGTGGCCATGGTCGTTGCAGCCCTGCTGAGCTGGGTCTGTTCGACCGCCCAGGGCGAATGGGTTATGCCGGCGCGGTGCCCCGAATGCGGGGCGTGGCCGGTTGTGATCAGGCGGAAGACGGCCGCGGGCGAAACGACGGCCGCGGGCGAAACGACGGCCGCGGGGGCAGTCAGGGCTTGAGGCGAAGGATGACGTAGCGCTGATTGATGTCCTGCTGGGTTTTGTCGCCGACCTTCTGGGCGTGGGCGTTGGTGTAAGCGAGGACGGCGGCGCGGGCGTCGGGCGGGGTGTCGGGGAGTTCGACGGCCAGGGCGGTGGTCAGGCCCGAGCCGAATGCCAGCACCCTGGTTGCGCCACGGTCGTAGAGCGCCTTGGCCAGCCCCTGAGCCTGATCGTTGCTCATTCCCAGCACGGTGTGACGGGGGGAAGCCTGTAGCCACTGGTTGATCTCGGTGCCGTCGCGGGCGCTGATGGAGTAGAGCACCGCCTCGTCGTCGCCGACCAGCGGCCGGGCGGCGGTGATCGGCGGCTCGTCGGGCAGGCGGGCTACAAGGAAAACGGCGAAGCCGGCGAAGAGGCTGACGACGACGCTCGACGCGATGGCGGCCGACCGACCGGAAATCTGCCCGGGCTCGCGGGCCGGGGCTGCCTGCGCCGGCGTAGAGCGGGGTGCGGGATAGGCCGAATCGCCGGCGAGTTGAGGGCGGGGCAGCATGTCTTCCTGTGTGCGAATGACTGACGACGGCGGCGGTGCGACGCGGGGCCTGGTGGTTTTGCCGCCCGCGGCCTGGGGTGTCCAGGGCTTGACGACGTCATAGGTGGTGGGCTGGTCGTCATCGCTGTCGAGCGCCGGCAGGACGACCTGCTGGCCGCACTCACAGCGGGCGATCTTTCCGGTGGCGGCGGCGTCGTACTCGATCCATTTGCCACAGCCGACGCATTGGACCCGAGCGGTGGTCATA
>CAZBOE010000113.1:0-14826 GCA_964493365.1 uncultured Tepidisphaeraceae bacterium
GAAGACCGCGCGGGAAAGAATCTGCTCGATCCTCCGACACGCCACCGGCTTGTCAAACCGGGTTTCAAAGGCCTGTCGCGCCCGAGCCCCCATCGCGTGTCGGGCGTTCTCGTCGGCCGCCATCTGTCGCACCGTCGCGGCCAAGGCTGCGGCATCGCCGTTGGGAATCACCGCGCCGCAGGCGTGACGCCTGAGAATCCGCGAGTTCTCCGCGTCGTCCGGGCCGATCATGATCGCCGGCTTGCCGACGGCGAGAATCCCAAACAATTTGCTGGGCACCACCACCCCCGTAAAAGCGGGCAACTGGCTGACCAGGTGAACATCCGCGAGGTTGAGCGAATTGTTGAGGTCGCTTCGGTCGGCAAAGGGCAGAAACGCGACGTTGGCCCAGTTCTTCTGCGACGACATCGCCTTGAGCACTTCAAACCGCTTGCCGCCGCCGATGAAGACCCAGCGGATGGCGGGCTCGTTGCCGGTCAGCTCGATCGCGCCGGCCATGGTTTCCAGGTCATGGGCGATGCCGAGGTTTCCGCTGTAGACCACGTTGAATGTCTTGTCGAGGCCGAGCCGGGCGGCCAGCGGGTTGTCGGCTTTGGCGAGTGGGAACAGCGCGTCCCCCTCGGCCCAGGGCTGAACAACATGAATGCGGTCTGCGCGCGCGTGATGGGGGTAGCGCGCCAGGAGGCGGTCGCGCATGTCGTCGCCCAGGGCGATGACGGCGTCGGAGACGTCGAGCGATCGACTGGTCAGCCGGTGCATCAGGGCGATGGCCGGGTGTTTTTCGCGGGCCATGCCCGAGGCGTAGATGACGTCGGGGTAGAGGTCCATCACGTGATAGACCAGCTTGGAATGGCGTCCGTCGGGAAGGATCCGGGCCTGCTTGTTGAGCCCCGCGAGCGTGGCGATGAACGGCGGGCTGGTCAGGCACAGGCACACGTCGGGCGCCGGCAGCCTCGCGAGCGCCAGCGCCGCAACGCCGTAGAAGCTGACAAAATCCATGGCCCGCCCGATCAGCTTTTTCTTGCCGAAGGCGGTCCCGCGGAGGCGGTGAATGTCGATGTTGCCCACCCGCTCGTGAGCCACGTCATGGAGCCGGTCGGTCCCGTAAAACTGCCGAGACGTGATCACCGTGACCCGGTGGCCGCGGGAGTCGAGGTGACGCGCCAAGTCCCACATGAGCTGCCCGGTGGCCGCGACGTCGGGATGGAATGTCTGGTTGAGGATCTGGACGTGCATCGGGCGCGTGCCCGTGAGCGGCGTCGCCTCGTGCCCGTCACGACCGATCGATTTATCAGACGTGTCTTCTCCGACGAGCCGCATGAACGGCGCTGCATCGGCCGGGGGTTGGGAGGGAATCGTGCTCATCACCCTCATTGTCGGCTAACGGGCATGGCTTTCATACCAGTCGATGGTTTTGCGCATCCCGTCTTCGAGCGACGTTTGCGCCGTCCACCCGAGCAGGTCGCGTGCGCGGGTGACATCGAGGCAGCGTCGGGGTTGTCCGTCGGGCTTGGTCGGGTCCCACTCGATCGTCCCCTCGAAGCCGACGAGCCTGGCGGTCAGCTCGGTGAGCTCCTTGATCGAGATCTCGCGACCCGAGCCGAGGTTGATCGGATCGGGCGCGTCGTAGCGCTCCATCGCGGCGATGATGCCGGCCGCGCAGTCCGAGGCGTAGAGAAACTCGCGAGAGGCCTTGCCCGTGCCCCAGGCGCTGATCGATCTGGCGCCCGCCCTCTTGGCCTCGACGCATTTGCGGATCAGTGCCGGGATCACGTGGCTCGACTGGAGGTCGAAGTTGTCACGCGGGCCGAACAGGTTGACCGGCAGCAGGTAGATGCCGCTGAGCCCGTACTGCTGCCGATAGGCCTGCAGCATGACCAGCAGCGCCTTCTTCGCCACACCGTAGGGTGCGTTGGTCTCTTCAGGATAGCCGTTCCAGATATCGTCCTCCCGAAACGGCACGGGGGTGAACTTGGGATAGGCGCAGATCGTCCCCACCTGCACGAACTTCTTGAGCCCGAATCGCCGGGCGTGTTCGATCAGGTGCAGGCCCATCGCCATGTTGGCGAAGAAATATCGCCCGGGGTTGGCGCGGTTAGCGCCGATGCCGCCGACCTCGGCGGCCAGGTGAAGCACGACGTCAGGCTTGATATCGGCGTAGAGCCGACCGTCAGGTCATACTCTCGGCGGCGCGGGATGACGATGTCGCCATACCCTTTGGAGACAAGCTGCTCGACCACGAATGAGCCGAGAAAGCCGGCCCCGCCGGTGACGACGATGCGATCGCTGGTGGAGACAGTTGCCATGGGCGGATGCCGGTGTCGGTTGGATTGCTCGCGGGCGGATTGCTCGCCTGTCTGTTTGCTCGGCGGTCGCATTGCCCGCCGGTCGGATTGAGCGCCTGTCGGATGGCGCGTGGGTCGGACGGCTTACGGCCGGCCGTTGGCGGCGTCGTGGTCGGCCAGCACTCGTTCGCGCTTGGCCAGCGTCCAGTCGGCCTCGGTCATCATGTGGGCGAGCTGTTTCATCGTGACCTTGGGCTTCCAGCCGAGCTGGCGGATCGCCTTGCTCGGGTCGCCCAGCAGCAGGTCGACTTCGGCAGGGCGGAAGTAGCGCGGGTCGACCTCGACATACTCTTTCCAGTCGAGCTTGAGGAAGCCGAACACTTCGTCGAGGAACTGGCGCACCGAATAAGTCTCGCCCGTGGCGATCACATAATCTTCCGCCTTGTCCTGCTGGAGCATGAGCCACATCGCCTCGACATAGTCGCCGGCGAAGCCCCAGTCGCGCTTGGCGTCGAGGTTGCCCAGGTAAAGCTTCTTCTGAAGCCCCTCTTTGATCCTCGTGGCGGCCCGGGTGATCTTTCGGGTGACAAACGTCTCGCCTCGCCGCGGGCTCTCGTGGTTGAACAGGATGCCGTTGCACGCATACATCCCGTAGCTCTCGCGGTAGTTGACCGTCTGCCAGTAGCTGTAGACCTTGGCGCAGGCGTAGGGCGAACGGGGATAGAAGGGCGTGGTTTCTTTCTGCGGCGTCTCGACCACCTTGCCGAACATCTCGGAGCTCGACGCCTGGTAAAACCGCGTCGGAAGCCCGGTGTCCCGGATCGCCTCGAGGAAGTTGATCGTCCCCAGGGCGTCGGTCTGCACGGTGTAGACCGGCTGATCGAAGCTCACCCGCACGTGAGACTGGGCACCCAGGTTATAGACCTCGTCCGGCTGCACTCGGGTGAGGATCTCGCGCAGGCCCATGCCGTCGACGAGGTCGCCGTAGTGGAGGAACAGCCTGGCCGACGGGTCGTGCGGGTCGCGGTAGAGGTGCTCGATGCGATCGGTGTTGAACGTGCTCGACCGGCGCACGATGCCATGCACCTGGTAACCCTTGGCCAGCAGCAGTTCGCTCAGATAGCTGCCGTCCTGACCCGTGATGCCGGAGATCAGCGCTTTTTTAGGTTTGTTTGACGAAGAGGCTGGTGTGGATGCCATGGCTTTCCAACGGTGTTGCTGAACGGGCGGCGTCGCCCGCCAAGCGGGCCTCACCGCAGCGGACCTATCGGGCACGCCGGGCCGGAAGTTAACGACTCACCTATCGACAAACAATTCGCGAAGCGCTAGTGAGTTCAGGGCAAACCATTGCACGGCAATGTATTTCCGCGCAATGTGCGTGCGCCCGGCCGCGGGTACAATCGTGAGCCCGATAACACGGACCGCGGGCGTTGCCGGGAAAGCAGGGCGACGCGCTTGTGGCGGGGCGTTCGGGGCAAGGTGCCGGAGTTGAGGCGACCGGGCTGAGGTGCCAAAGTCGAACTGCCCGAGTCGAACTGCCCAAGTCGAGTCGCCCCGGTCGGCGTGACGCGGCATGGTTCATGCGTACCGTTTCATCCGTGCCGCTTCGTAAGCACCGCGTCGTGCGTCCCGTTTCGGCCGTGCTGCCTTGGCCTAGCGCCTGCCGCCGGATGCGTCCGACCCGATCGGGCTCGTGGCGATGCCGCGGCTTTTTCCGACCCCGCGGCCTATCGCAGGGCTTGGCGATCTGTCGAATGCGCAGGGCTACCGCGACGCATGACCTTGCCGCGACAGCGGGACCTTGTTGATTGTTGCCGTCCACACGCGAGACTTCATCCCATGCCTGATCAATCCACCGGTCCGTCCAGCCGTCAATCCGCCGATCCGTCGGCCTCGTCTTCGCCCGCAGCCGATGGGAAGCAGCGGCCCCGGCGTCGCTGGGGGCGCATCATCGGGATCGGAGCGGCTGTGGGCCTTGTCCTGCTGGGGCTGCTCGTCGCCTTGCTGCCGGCGCTGCTTTCGACGGGGATAGGCCGGGGGATCGCCGTCTCACAGATCAACGGCATGCTCAATGGGCGCGTCGAGATCCAGGCATGGTCGCTCGCGTGGGGCGGGCCGATTCGCGTGCAAGGTGTACGGGTTTTTGACGACCAGAAGGTGCTGATCTTCTCGGCCAACGAGATCAAGACTGACCTGGGCGTCTGGGACGCGATCACCGGCAATTACGACCTCGGCGAGACGCTCATCGACCGCCCCGACCTGCACCGCCTGGTCATCGCCGCCGACGGCTCGACCAATCTCGAAGACCTGGTCAAGCCGAGTGCCGAGCCGTCCGCACCGGACGAGGCGGGCCCTACGGATCTCTCGGCGTTCTCCTCGCTCCGCGGCAACATCAGGATCAATGCCCCGATGGCAACCGTGTCGGTGGCGGGCGTGCCCGAGGTCATCAAGCTGCTCGACGCCAGCGCCGTCACGATCGCCATCCCGCAGTTGAACCAGCCGATCACCAATGACATCAGCCTCGTGCTGACTGTGAACGACGAGCCCCCCGGGACGATTTCGCTCGCGGGCGTGATCGACGCGATCAGGAACAACCAGCTCGACACGACCGCGATCGCCGCGCAGCAGACGCTGTCGATCGAGCAGCTCCGCCTCGTGACGCTTGCGCCGATACTGCGCATGGCGGGCGTTGATCTCACGGCGACCGGCATCGCCAATGGTCAACTTGCCATTGACGGTGCGGCCGCGGGAACCGGCTCGATCAAGGGCGAACTGGTCGTGACCGATCCTGTCGTCACCGGGGCCGCCCTCAACGGCGACACGCTGGCGCTCACGCGTCTGACGATTCCCGTCGACATCAGCCTCACCGGCGCGGGCGACGCGCAGCAACTGGCCGTCAACACGCTCCGGCTCGACTCGCCGCTTGCCACGGTCTCAGTCTCGGGGAGCGCGCCGCTGACGGCGCTGCTCAATGCTTCAGCCCTGACCGCGCCGGGGGGCAACGGCTCGGTCGGCGTTGCGATCTCCGTACCCGACGCCGGAGCGCTGACCAACCAGCTCAAGAACACGATCCCGCAGGATCCGTCGCTCCAGATCACCAGCGGGCAACTCGACGCCACTACGACCGTCACGCTCGATCCGCAGACGGTCGTCGTCGAAGGGGGGCTGGCGCTGCGCGGGCTGGCCGGCACCAGCAACGGCAGGCCTGTGGCCCTGCAGCCGATCACGCTCGACTATGACGTCACCCCCGTCTTCGCGGGCGGCGAGATCGCCGACCTGCGCGACGTGTATGTCAACCTGGTCAGCAGCTTTGCCCGCATCGAAGGCGGCGGCGCCAACCTGGCGGCGCTGCAGTTTTCGGGCAACGCCGATCTCGACCGGGCGACGGCACAGCTTGCGCCGCTGGGCGTATTGCCCGAAGGCCAGCAGTATGGCGGTGTCACGCGTTTCACCGTCTCCACCAGCGGCGACCCGCGTCAGGGCGATATCGCGGTCGCGCTCGAAGCCCTGGCGGAGAATCTGCGGCTGGTCGGCGTGGTCGACGGCGCACCGATCGAAGAACCCCGCGCGCGGCTCGACGCGCGGGCGACACTCGCCCGCAGCGAGCAGGGGGTTCTCACGCGTGCCGATGTGTCAAGCCTTGTGCTTGCAACGGGGCCGGAGAATCAGCCGCTGATCGACCTTGCCGCCAGCGCCTCCTATGACCTCGCGGCCGGCCAGCTCACGACTGCCGATGTGAGCCGGCTGGCGGTCGCGAGCCTTCCGGCGGCAATCGAGCGGTATCGGCCCGTGTTGGGCGGCGCGCTCGACTCGCTACGGATCACCACCGGCTCGCTGCAAGCTAGCCTCGCCCTGAGCCAGACCGGTGACACCTATGCGCTCACCCGGCCCGTCGAGGCGCGTATCGGCAATCTGACCGCTGCGGCTCAGACCGCCGACGGCCGTTTCGTCGAGATCGCCAGGGGTGAGGATGTTGTGGTGAGCGCCGACGCCGTCATGTCGCCCGCCGCCATCACCGTCAAATCCGCGCGGCTCGACAGCCCGATCGTTTCGGCCAGGGTGGACGACGCGCTCCTTCAACTGGGCGGGTCGTCAGCCGAAGCGCCGGTGTCGCCCCTGCAGATGCTCCAGCGGGGCACCGTCACGGTTGCGGCGCCGCAACTCGGCAAGCTTCAGGCGCTGGCAGACGCGTTCGCGACGCCGTCCGACGCGTCGGGCGGGGCCGCATCGGCATCGGCTGACACGCCGCCTCTGAAGGTCGAGCAGGGCGCGCTGCGGGCCACGATCGCCGTGACCGCGACGCCCTCGGGCCCGTCGTTCCGACTGAGCGACACAACCGTCGAAAATCTCGCGCTGGCACAAGGCGATCAACGCTATGCCTTTGACCGGCCCATCACCCTGGCTGCCGCGGGCGCGCTGGCCGCCGCCCCCGGTGATGCGGCGACCATCGACCGTCTCTCGCTCGACGAGCTTTCGGGCAACCTCGGCGGCCTCGGCGAACTCTCGCTTCCCCAGCCGCTGGTGATCGCCAACCTCGGCTCGACACCGACCGCGGCCGGGCAGGTCCGCGTGAGCGGCCCGCTGCCCGCGGTGCTCGAGCTGGCCGAGTTCTTGTCCGGACCGGCCGAGATCGATCCCTCGGCAGCGCCGCCGGCCCCGCTGGCCTATGCGGGCGAATACGCGCTGACCCAGGCGCTCTCGACGCAGGCCGCCGGCGATTCCTCGACCATCACGCTCGCGGGCGACCTCGCCCTGACCAACCTGCGCATCACGCAGGGCGGTCAGCCGCTGGTGGCCGAGGACCGCCTTGCCGTGACCAACAACCTGGCCGTCACGACCCGTCCTGATGCGACTGTCGATGTCGCGATCAACGCTCTGGCGGTCAACACGGCGTCGTCGGGCGCCGTCAACCTCACGGCGACCGGCGTCATCCGCGACGCGACCGGGCAGCGGGTGATGCCGGCCGAGTCACCGCTGGTGATCAAGGTGGCTTACGACGCGCCCAAGCTTATCGCGTTGCTCCGGCCATTCGCCGCCGAAGCGCTGGCCGACATCGACAACGTCTCGGGGCAACACGAGGAAACCTACACGATCATCGGGGCGTATCCCGCTGATCTGCCGTTCAATCAAGCCATCAGGCAGCTCACCGTCACCGGAGGCCTCCAACTCGCGGGCCTGCGATACCGCCCCTACGACATCAGCATCACCCGGGTGAGCAAACCCTTCCGGCTCGAGCAGGGCGTCTTGAGCTTCGTCGGTGACGGTGCGCTGGCGCAGATCAACGACGGCCAGCTCTTCGCGCCCGGCCGGATCGACCTGACCACCGAGACGCCCACCTTCACGTCGGGCCCGTCGCCGCTGGTGCAGAATCTCACGGTCACGCCCGCGATGATCGCCGGCGGGCCCGGGCAATACATCCCGCTGATGGGGCCGGGCGCCAAGGCGGGCAAGGTGTCGGTCAGCCTCGTGTCGGCCGACCGGTTGCCGCTCGACTTCTCCAACTCCGGAAGAGCCGAAGCGCTGGTCTCGATCACCGATGTGCAGCCCGGCGGGCAGATCATCAACCAGCTCACGCAGTCGTTCGGCAACGTCCAGAACTCGCTGGGCGTGGTGAGCGCGCTGGTCAAGGACTTTGACCTCGGCGGGCTGACCAACCCCGCGTTCTTCACCCAGCTTCAAGGAGAGATTCGCGACGCGCGGTTCGTCCTTGAGAATGGCGTCCTGACGCAAGACACGACCATCGCCGTCGGCGACAAACTCACCCCCGCCTTCACCATGCGCGGCGGCATCAACCTGCAGAGCCTGTCCTACCGCGATTTCAACCTCGTGCTTCGCGAACACATCATCGGCCTGCTCCCGGGCAACGTGAAGAACGCCCTGGGGCAGAGCTTTGCGATCCCGCTCTCGGGAAGCGTCACGCAGCCCAAACTCAACCTCGACGCGAGGAGCCTCGTGGCTTCGCTGACGCGATCGGCAGTGCCGGGCGGAGCCCCCGGCGGCGGCGGAGGCTCCGACACCGAGCGTATCCTCGGCACGGTCGGCGAAATCCTCGGCGGCAACCGCAACCAACCGGGCAACAACCCGCCCCGCGGCGATCAGCCGATCGGCCAGCCCGCCGGCGATCGCCCTGCGGACCAAAGCGGCAATCAATCCGGCAGCGGCTCCGGTGGCGACCGCAGCGGAAACAACCCCGCCCCCGCAGACAACACCCAGCCGCGCCGCCCCTCGGGCGGGCTGGGCGGATTGCTCGACATCGTCGGCCAGGAAGTCGATCGCCAACGCGAAGAAGACCGCAAACGTGAAGAAGAGCGCCGGCGTGAAGACAGAAAGCGGTGATCGCGCTGCCGCGATAGACAATCCCCTCACGATGCCCGCGTGACGCGGCGGCCGCGCCGAAGTCGTGCGACGCTGCCGGGTCGCGCGACCCGCCGAGTAGTGCGATCCGCCAGATAGCGGTGCGGCCCGGATCAGTCGTGCTCGATCATCGGCATGCGGAATCGCCGGCCTTGTTCGAGCGTGCGGGCATACTCGATTGAGTGCCGCGCCCAGGGCTGGGCTTCGAGGCGCGCTTTGCTGATCGGCTTTTGCGTGCCCTCGCACAGGCCGTACGTGCCGTTCTGAATCTTCGCCAGCGCGTGGTTGATCTCGCGGAGAAGCGTGCGGTCTTTCTGGACGAGGTTGAGCGTGAATTCCTGCTCGTAGTTGTCGGTGCCCATGTCGGCCATGTGCACCGGCAGGTTTGACAGATTGGAGCCGGCCGTCCGCAGGGCCTCGTCTTCCATGCTCGACATGTCGCCGAGCAGCTCGCGCCGCTTGGCCAAGAGCAGATCGCGGAAATGTTCGAGCTCTTTGACCGTCAGGCCGGCCTGATTCTTCCGGGGTTTTTCATCGGACCGCACTGGCGCCGGCGGAAGCGGGGCGGGCACGAAGGGCCTTGGCTCGCTGCGGTGATCGCTCCGGTCACTGCGACGACTGCCGTCCTTGCCGGCCGATTTGCCGCCGGCCGCCTTCGCGGCGGCGCTGCCCTGTGCGGCTTTGCCGGCCGCGAGTTTGTCCTGCGGGGGCTTGTAGGTGCCGGGGGCCGCGATGGCCAGCGAGGGACGTTTGGGTGCATCGCCCGCCGCGGGGCCCGTGCCCGACTTGGCGGCCGGACTGGTCTTGTCGGCGATCGTCTTGTCAGCACCGGTCTTGTCGGCACCCGTCTTTTGGACGCCGGCCTTCTGGACACCGGCCTTCTGTGCGCCGGCCTTCTGTGCGCCGGCCTTCTGTGCGCCTGCGGGTTTGGCTCCGGCAAGGGCGTCGCCAGCCGCTTTCGAGCCCGATGCTTTCACGCCGACGGATTTGTCGACGCCGGTCTGGCTGGCCTTGGGTTTTGCGCCGCTGGCGATGGCCGCCGCGGGTTGGGGGGCCGGCAACGTTCCGACGGGCGTCGACTTAACCGACGCCGCTTTTACGTCGACGGGTTTGGGCGCCTGGGTCTTGGACTTGACGCCGCCCGACTTGGCCGCCGGGGCTGCGGTGGGTTTGCTGGCGGTGGGTTTGGCGCTGGTCGACTTGCCGACCGAGGGTTTCCCGGCGGCCGGCTTGCCCGCGGTTGACTTCGCGACGGTTGATTTCGCGAGGTTTGATTTCGAGGCTGTTTTCGAGTCGGTCGACTTCAGGGCGGTCGACCTGGCAGCAGGCTGCTTGACGGTCGTTGACTTGACACCTGTCGATCTGGGCGCAGCGGATTTGCCCGGCTTGCCTGCTGCTGAACGCTTGGACGACTTGGATGGCGCCACGGCTTTCTTCGCGGAAGTCTTGGCCACGGGTTCGCCGCGCTCCTTTCGAGTTGACCTTCAACCGTCCGCGGTGAGCCACCGACGCCGCTTTCGGCTTCCCCTCTCCCTTCGGAAAAGGCTTGAGAAGATAACCAGTATCTTGCGCTCCTGTCAAGCCCGAGCCCCCACGGATTGCGGACCAATCGTTTGCCCGGCGGGCGGTTTTCGCGCCCCAAGCCGGCCTGCCTCCGGGCGTGCTTAGCCCGCATTGACCCAAATCCGGCGGCCCATACGATGCCCCATCCCGCGTCGGCGGCGCATCCCGCGCCGCCGACGCCCCGACGACACCCAGCGAGCGGCCCATGAACATCAGCCTCGAATGGCTCAGCCAATACCTCCGCGACACCCCAGGCCACCTCGCCTGCGCCGACGCCCTCACGATGGCGGGCCTGCCCACCGAGAACTTCACCCGTGTGGGTGACGACTGGGTGATGGATGTCGAGGTCACCTCCAACCGTGCCGACTGCCTGAGCCATCTGGGCATCGCGCGGGAACTGGCGGCGCTGCTGAAGCTGGGAGTCAACGAGGTCGAGCCGACCGCCACGGCATCCTCGACACACGCCGCGTCGGCGGTGTCCGTTCACATCGACGCGCACGACGTCTGCCCCCATTACACGGCGCGGTTGATCCGGGGCGTGCGAGTGGGGCCGTCGCCGGCATGGATGGTGCGGCGGCTCGAGGCCGTCGGGCTGCGCTCGATCAACAACATCGTCGACGTGACCAACTACGTCATGTTCGAGATGGGCCAGCCGCTCCACGCGTTCGACTTCGCCAGGATCGAAGGGCGAAAGATTGTCGTGCGCCGGGCGCGGGAGGGAGAGACGCTGATCTCCATCGACGGCCACACGCGAAAGCTCAACCCGTCGATGTTGGTCATTGCCGACGAATCGCGGCCTGTGGCGCTGGCGGGCGTGATGGGCGGCAAGGAGAGCGAGGTGTCCGACGGCACGGTCGATGTGCTGCTGGAGGCCGCGCGGTTTGATCCGCTGTGCGTCCGCAAGACCTCGCGGGCCCTGGCGCTGCGGTCTGACAGCAGCTATCGATTCGAGCGGGGCATCGACCCGACCCTGCCCGCCCGCGCCAGCCTGCGTGCGGCCCAGCTGATTCTCGAAACCGCCGGCGGCGAGATGCTGTCTGGAATCGTGCAGGCGGGCGAGCTTCCCTCGGAGCAGCCAAAGCGCCTGTCGCTGCGGCTCGCCCGCGTGCCGGCGGTCGTCGGTGTCGAGTTCGAGCCGTCTGAGATCATCGACGCGCTGCACCGCCTGCGTCTCATGCCCATGCGCCATGGCGATGTCGTCACCTGCACCATTCCCCCCGACCGCCTCGACCTCAACATCGAGATCGACCTGGTCGAAGAGGTGGCGCGGGTCATCGGCTATTCGCGCATCCGCGAGGAGCCGGCCATCCGCATCCGCCTTACGCCCATGAGCCACGACCAGACGGCGCGACAGCTCGTTCGAGACACGCTGGTCGCCGCAGGCTATTTCGAAGCCGTCACGTTCAGCTTCGTCTCCGACCGTCTCGCCTCCGACTTCCTCCCGGCGTCGGCCGCCGGGCTGGTCCGCGCCGATCACGCGGTGCGCAAAGCCGACGGCCAGCTTCGTCCGAGTATCATCCCGCCGCTGCTGGAGGCGCAGGCTCACAACGCCTCGGTGGGCAACACCGACGTCCAGCTCTTCGAGCTCGGCTCGGTGTTCCACATGGACTCGGCGGGCACGCTGGTCGAAAACCGAAAAGTGACGCTCGTGGGCACGAGCGACCACCACGCCCTTCGCGGCACGGTCGAGTCGCTGCTCCGACGGCTCGACAAGACCGCCGCTGTCGAAGTGTCGCCCGCGAAGCACGCGGGCCTCGCCCCGGCCGTCACGATCCGGTGGGGGGGCAAAGACATCGGCATGATCGGCATGGTGAGCCGCAAGATCGCCGATAGGGCAGGATTGCGCGAGCCGCCGTGTGCGGCCGAGCTCGACCTGACCGCGCTGATCGACGGGGCCAGGCTCGTGCAGCAACTGACCCCGCTGCCGCGGTATCCCGCGGTGAGGCGTGACCTCTCGCTGGTGGTGCCCGAGTCGACGTCCTACGACCAGATCGCCGCCGCCGTCCGCGCCGCTTCGCCCAAAGACCTCGAGGCGATCGACCACGTCACGACCTACCGGGGCAAGCCGCTCGAGCAGGGCACCAAGAGCGTAACGATCACCCTCGCCTTCCGCAGTGCCGACACCACGCTGACCAGCGACGCCGTCGATTCGACGGTGAACGCCGTCATCGAGTCGGCGAAGACCGTGCTCGGCGCGGTGGTGCGGGCTTGATCCCGGGCAACGGGCCTGGCATTTCAGATCAACGAGGCCGGCCGTCGGGCCTGGCCCGCGCCAAACCTGTTGTGCTTCGCCCGCGCCAAACCCGCCGTGCTTCGACCGCGCCAGAGCTGCCGGGCCTCGCTCAGGAGACACGCCATCGGCTTTGCTCGTCATGTGCGGAAGGCGACAGGCGGTCGCTGCGGCAGTAGGATCGGCGGCTTGCATGCGTCCTCTTGCGTTCTCGACCAACGCCTTTAAGAACGCCACCCTCGAAGCCGCCGTGCGCGCGATCGGGGGCATCGGCTATGGCGGCGTGGAAGTCATGGCCGACCTGCCCCATGCGCTGCCCGACCGCATGAGCGCGCAGCGACGCCGCGAACTGGCGGCGCAGGTGGGCTCGTTCGGCGCGGTCTCCAACATCAACGCCTTCACGCTCTTCGCCTGCGGCGACACCTATCACCCGACCTGGATCGAACACGACGAGAGGCTTCGGGCCCTCCGCATCGAGCACACCCGGGCGGCGCTGGAGCTCGCCGCCGACCTTGGCGCGCAGACCGTGTCGATCCAACCGGGCGGCCCGCTGATCGGCACGGGGCTGTCGGCGGACATCGCCGCCGAGCGGTTCGCACGCGGGATCGAAGCCGTGCTGCCCCACGCCCGGCGGCTGGGCGTCACCATCGCCGTCGAGCCGGAGCCGGGGCTGTTGATCCAGACCGCGGCCGAATACCTCGCCTTCAAGCGACGGTTCTTCGACGGCGAGCCGCGTGTCCGCATGAACTGCGACCTCGGCCACCTGTTCTGTGTCGGGGATGACCCCGCCGACGTGATCCGGTCGATGCCGGAGCAGATCGCCCATGTTCATCTCGAAGACATCGGCAGCAACCGAGTTCACCAGCACCTCACGCCCGGTCGAGGCGTGATCGACTTTGGGGGAATCTTCGCCGCCCTGCGCGATATCGCCTTCGGGGGTTGGGTGACGGTTGAGCTTTACCCCTACGAGACCTCCGCCGCGGGCGTCGCCCAGTCGGCGTGGACCCACCTCAAGCCGATCGTCGAATCCGCGAGGTGACACCGCCGGCCCGGCTCGACAGGGGTGGTGGCATCGGCCCGGGCGTCGCCCCCGGCTAGGCGGCGTGGTGTGGATCCGCCTGTCTTAACCTCGACGCGGTTCGGCCCTACAATGCGCGGCTTCCCGCGGTCGAGCGACATTGGCCGCACTGACCCAGACAGACCCTGCCATGGACTTTTTCACGTACCGCAACGGTGAACTGTATTGCGAAGATGTTCGCGCTGAGCGTATCGCGGCCGAGGTCGGCACGCCGTGTTACGTCTACTCCTATGCCACGCTGCTCCACCACTATCACCAGATCGCCCGGGCCTTCGCGCCGCTCAACCCGCTGATCTGTTACTCGATCAAGAGCTGCGGCAACATCCACATCTGCCGCATCCTTGCCAACGAGGGCGCTGGCTTTGATGTCACCAGCGGCGGCGAGCTGTTCCGCGCCCTCGAGGCCGGCGGCGACCCCAGGAAGATCATCTACGCGGGCGTGGGCAAGACAGACAAGGAAATCGCCGACGCCATCGAAGCGGGCATCGCCGCGTTCAACCTCGAGTCGGAAGCCGAGATCGAGAACATCGATGCCGTCGCCGGCTGGCTCGATCGCCAGGCGGTCGGCGCCATCCGCGTCAATCCCGACGTCGATCCCAAGACCCACGCCAAGACCACCACCGGCAAGAAAGAGACCAAGTTTGGCGTCGACATCGAGCGCGCCGAGCGCGTGTTCGAGCAGTACAAGAACCTCAAGAACCTCCGCATCGGCGGAATTCACATCCACATCGGCTCGCCGGTGTATGAGATCGAGCCGTATGTCGAGGCGGTCAAGAAGGTCACCGCCCTGATCGACCGGCTCACCGCCCGCGGCCACAAGATCGACTGGTTTGATGTCGGCGGCGGCTTCGGCGTCAACTACGAGCGCCCCGACCAGGCCATGCCGGTCACCGAACACGCCAAGGCCCTGATCCCGCTGCTCAAGGACAAACCCTACCGCATCGCCTTCGAGCCCGGCCGATACATCGCGGGCAACGCGGGCATCCTGCTCACCCGCGTGCTCTACCGGAAAGTCGGCGGCGAGAAGAAGTTTGTCATCGTTGACGCCGGGATGAACGACCTGATCCGCCCGACGCTCTACGAGTCATACCACCACATCTGGCCGGTCAAGCCTGATGAAGCCAACGTGCCGCCCGCCCGCTCGAAGGCGATCGAGCCCAAGAACGGGGAGATCGTCGATGTCGTCGGGCCCATCTGCGAGAGCGGCGACTACCTCGCCAAGGCCAGGCCGCTGCCCCAGACCGAACGGGGTGACCTGCTGGCGGTCTTCACCGCAGGGGCTTACGGCTTCGCGATGAGCAGCAACTACAACAATC
>CAZBOE010000113.1:14847-15074 GCA_964493365.1 uncultured Tepidisphaeraceae bacterium
AAGTGCTCGTTGACGGCGACGACTATCGCGTCATCCGACGCCGCGAGACGCTGGAAGACCTCGTGGCCGCCGAGCGGGTATAGCCGGTGCGGGAGACCATGCGGGCTGCATAATCGGACTGATCGCCCGGGCTGCTGTCCGCCTGGTTCACCGACGCCCGGCCCTCGCCCGGCGTGCCGCACGCCCGGCCTGCGGCGTGCGTGGTACGCTGCCCCGTCCGGCCTGCC
>CAZBOE010000114.1:0-7961 GCA_964493365.1 uncultured Tepidisphaeraceae bacterium
CGTTGGTGGTTCGGGCGTGGCGGCCTTTGCCCTTGCCGATCGCCGGGGTGCGGGCGGGCATCTTGGATCCACGCGGGGTTTTGTTGCTCGGTTTCTTTTGTGCCATGGGTGTTTCCTCTAACCGCTCACTCGAGCAACGGCAGTGCCGCGGGTGGATTTGTGGGGCGCAAAAGCAGGAAGGCGGCTCAGGCGGCGCGCCGTGTGTGAGCCGCATGGCGCTGCGGTTACACTTCGGGCATGAGCCAGACCGCGGGCACCGACACCTCCTCCGGCGCGTCGTCCGCCGGACCCACCCTGACTTCGACCGGCGCGATCGTGGGCGTGATCATGGGCAGCGTGTCGGATTGGGAGACGATGCGCCATGCGCACGAGACGCTGGATCGCTTCGGGGTGGCCCATGAATGCGAAGTGGTGTCGGCCCACCGGACGCCCGAAAAGCTGAGGGTTTACGCTGCCGGCGCTTCGGCGCGGGGGATCGAGGTGATCATTGCCGGCGCGGGCGGCGCGGCCCACCTGCCGGGGATGACCGCGGCATTTACGCATCTGCCCGTGCTGGGGGTGCCGGTGCAATCGGCGGCGCTGTCGGGGTGGGATTCGATGCTGTCGATCGTGCAGATGCCCGGGGGTGTGCCGGTGGGCACACTGGCGATCGGCCGGGCCGGGGCGATCAACGCCGCCCTGCTGGCGGTTTCGATCCTGGCATTGTCGCGGCCGGCGCTGCGCGAGAAATGGATCGACTACCGGGCGCAACAGACCAACGACGTGCTGGCCGCACGCCTGCCGACCGACCACTAGCATTTCCCTGCCAGAACACTCACGCCCCGCTGTCTCAGCGCTCACACTGCGCCAACAACCCTTTAGCAGAGTTAATACAACGCGCGGAGATTCCAACATCAAGGAGAAGGCGAGATGAAGAACAGGGCGACGACGGTTGCGGCGCTTGCTTCGGCAGTCTGGGTGTGCGGTCTGGCGGCATCGGCTCAGGCGACGCCGGTCTATGTTGCGGTGCCGACGATTCAACTGACCGGCAGCCAGTCGAACGTGGCGTGGCATCCGGTGTATCAGCGGTATTATTCGTCCACCACCGGCTATCCGCAGGGAACGGTCTACATTCACGACGCCTCGGGCGCGGTGGTCGATACGCATACGCCGACGGGTGTCGATCCGCGCACGTGGAGCTACAACTCGATCACCGGCGACCTGGAACTGCAGGCCTACGGGTCGGGCAGCGGCGGAGGCGTGTTCACCTATCCGCTGACTGCAACGGGCAACATCGACGCCGGGCCGACACAACTTCAGGTCTGGAATGGCGTCTGGGATTTCAGCGTGCTCGATGCGGCGCGGAATCGGCATTACAGCCTGGTGGGCAATAACACCGTGGTCATCCGTTCCCGCACGACCGGACAGCCGACGGGGATGATCACGCTCGATCTCACGGGCCTGGGCACGGTCGACACCACGGACTATATGGTGGGATACGACGCGGACCTCGATCTGCTGGTGACCACCGACTCGGTGGGCAAGCGTGCGCTGTTCCACAACATCGACGGCACGCTGGCGAAGGTCTGGCAGTTGCCCGCGTCGGCGCCCGTGCCCAGCGGCTATTTCATGGGGTACGCCAACGGGCAGGTGTTCGTGTCGGGCCAGGGCTATGCCATTCCCGAGCCGTCGGCGCTCGCGCTGGCGATTCCGGCGGCGGCGCTGCTGGGGCGACGCCGGGCGAGCCGGCACGGCAGGTGAACGCCCGGCGCGGCGCTGACAGCGGGATTTCGACTTGGTCGACCCCCGCAATACACTCACGCGGGTGAACGCGCTGCCCGGCACCATCGGAAGACCAGACGCCCCCATTCGCCCTGGCGCCACCATCGGCGTGCTGGGTTCGGGCCAACTCGGACGCATGTTTGCCATCGCGGCGCGGCAGATGGGGTATCGCGTCGCCACGCTCAGCCCCGACGACGACACGCCGACGGGGCAGGTGGCCGACGTGGAGATCCGCGCGGCCTACACCGACCTCGAAGCGGTCCGGCGGTTTGCGTCGGGCGTGGCGGTGATGACCTTCGAGTTTGAGAATGTGCCGGCACCGACCGCGGCCGAGGCGGCGCGGGTGACGCGGGTGAGGCCGGCCGGCACGGTGCTGCACACGACGCAGAACCGGCTGCGCGAAAAGACGTTTCTCAGCGGGCAGGGCTTTCCGGTAGCGCCGTTTGCCAGGGTGTCGTCGCGGGCGGAGTTAAGTCAGGCCGCGGCGACGATCGGGACGCCCGCAGTGCTCAAGACGGCCGACTGGGGCTATGACGGCAAGGGTCAGGCGAAGCTGGGCGACGCATCAGACGCCTCGCTCGATCGAGCATGGGGCGCGGTCACAGCAGGTGGTGCGGGCGGATCGGGCGAGACGGTGTGTGTGCTCGAGGGGTTTGTCGATTTCGCCTGCGAGCTCAGCGTGGTGGCGGCGCGGGGCAGTGACGGGTCGTTTGCCCACTGGGGGGTGATGGAGAACCTGCACGCCAACCACATTCTCGATGTGACGCTGGCGCCGGGCCGGGTCGAGCCGCGTGTGGCGGGCGAAGCCGTTGAGTTGGCGCGGGCGGTGCTGGAGTCGCTGGGGGTGGTGGGCGTGCTGTGCGTGGAGCTGTTTTTGACCAAAGCCGGCAGGCTGATCATCAACGAGCTGGCGCCTCGGCCGCACAATTCGGGGCATGTGACGATCGACGCGTGCGTGACCAGCCAGTTCGAGCAGCAGGTCAGGGCGGTGTGCGGTTTGCCGCTGGGCGACACGCTCCAGCCCAGACCGGCGGCGATGGCGAACCTTCTCGGGGATGTGTGGGACGCCGCGGGCGGCGAGCCCGATTGGGAGGCGGCATTGGCCGTGCCGGGTGTGAAGTTGCACCTTTACGGGAAGCACCAGGCTCGGCCGGGACGGAAGATGGGGCATCTGACTTGCGTAGCCGACACGGTGGAAGCGGCGCGGCAGCGCGTCGTCGAGGCCCGTCGTCTGCTGGCGCGAGCGAGTCAACCGTGACTTGCCAGGCCCGGTGTCACGGGCGGCAGACGAGGAGCCGATGAGCACCCAGCAGGACGGACACGACCAGCCCGAGCCTTCTCCCGCGGCAGGCGATAAGCCGCAGGAAGACAACCAGATGGGAGCGGTGCTGCTGACCAATGTCATCCTGCCGACGGCCATCTTTCTCGCGGCGGTGGTGATCTTTGTGCTGCTGCGGGTGTCGGGTTGCGTGGGATGATTTCTTCCTGAGGAGCGGTATGCGGACGTTTTCGTGTGTGTGCGGTGCGATGTTGTTTTTCGAGAATTCGCGCTGCCTCACCTGCGGCCGCGAGGTGGGATGGTGTCCGAACTGCGACGACCTGACGGCGATCGAACCCGACAATCTGGCGGAGGGCATCTACCGCTGTAGCAATCCGCGCTGCGCGGGCCGGCTGGGGAAATGCCGCAATTACAGCGAGCATGACGTGTGCAACCGGTGCGTGATCGTGCGTGACGACGGCACGCGCGACGAGTTTTGCGATTATTGCAGATTTAACGACACGATCCCGGATCTGTCGGTCGCGGGTCACCTGCAGCGGTGGTATCAGCTCGAACAGGCGAAGCGCCGGCTGTTTTACCAGCTCGATTTTCTGGGGCTGCCCTACGGCAACGCGGCCGACGGGGTGTCGCCGCCGCTGGCGTTCGACTTCAAGGCCGATGTGATTCCCGCGGCCAACCGGTGGCACTCGATGGGCGAAACCGAGCAGGTCTACACCGGCCATGCCGGCGGGCGGATCACGATCAACATCCGCGAGGCGGATGACGTCGAGCGGGAGAAGACCCGCGTCGAAATGGGCGAGCGGCTCCGGACGCTGATCGGACATTTCCGTCACGAGATCGGGCACTATTACTGGTCGCTGCTGGTGGAGAACGACGCCGATTCGCTCGGGCGGTTCGTCGCGCAGTTCGGCGATCACCAGGCGGTGCCGTATGGCGAGGCGCTCGAGAAGTATTATCGCGACGGCCCGCCGGCCGACTGGCAAGGCCGATACGTGACGGCCTATGCATCGATGCACCCGTGGGAGGACTGGGCGGAGACGTTCGCCACCTATCTTGACATGGCGAGCGTGCTGGACACGGCATTTGAGCTAGGGCTGCCCGGGCCGACGGTGACGACCGAGGCTGATCTGGAAGTATTGGTGGCGCACTTTCAGCGACTGGGCGTGTTCATGAACGAGATGAACCGGGCGATGGGGCTGCACGACTATGTGCCCAAGGTGCTGGGGCCCGCGGTGAGGGCGAAGATGGCGCTGGTGCACGAGCTGGTGCGCAAAGCCGGGCGCGAGAGCCGCGCCGCGGAAGTGAGGCAGCGGGCCGAGGTGGAGCCGGTAGTGGTCGTGCAATGAGCGCCGGCAGGGCGCGCGGCAGGCGGGCGTCGAAGCGGGGGCCGGAGGCAACGGGCAGGCAGCGACGCGAGAACACGACGCCACAATGCATCGCTCGAAAGACCCGCCGAACGGTGCGTCGAGCAATGCGTGGCGCGACTGGCCGGGCGATCGGCGGGCCTTGCGATTGGCCGCCGCTTCTGTCACCTGTGGTTGTCGATGCAGCGGTCCGGCGCGGCCGGGCTCGGGGTTACATCGGCGACACATCGACCGAGACGCTGACGCGGTGTGCGCCGCCGCCGTGGACGATGCCGCGGATGGGGCTGACGTCGGCATAGTCGCGGCCCCAGGCGAGGGTGATGTGGCGCTGGTCGGGGATGATGTCGTTGGTGGGGTCGAGGTCGGTCCAGCCGAGGCTGGGGCACCAGACCGAGACCCACGCATGCGAGGCGTCGGCGCCCACGAGTCGGGGCCTTCCCGGGGGCGGGTCGGTGCGGAGATATCCGCTGACATAGCGGGCCGCCAGCCCCATCGAGCGGAGGCAGCCGATCATGAGATGTGCGAAATCCTGGCAGACGCCCCGCCTTCGCGCCAGCACCTCGGGCAGGCTGGTGCTCAGGGTGGTGGCGCGGGGGTCGTAGGTGAAGTCGCGGTGGATGCGGGCCATCAGGTCGGCCGCGACATCGATGACCGATCGCTGGGCCGAGAAGCTTGGACGGGCATAGTCGACGAGCGCCGGCGTTGCCCGCACATAGGCGGAATCGAAGAGATATTGCAGCGGGTCGAGCAGTTCGGGCGGGGGCTCAGACGCCAGCGACTGGGCGACCTGACGCCACGAAGCCGACTGGTCGAACAGCCCCGGCTGGCGCGGCGTGAGATCGACTTCGCTCAGGGCGGTGATCACCAGCGCCCGGCTGGGCGTGCGGACTTCGAACGACTGCACGGCGTTGCCAAACCAGTCGGTGTGGACCGCGACGGACTCGGGCTCGGGATAGACCGCGACGCGGTGGGCGGCGCAGGCCTGGGTGTCGAGCCGGCGCGGGGTGAGATGCACGAGATTGTGACAGCTCGCGAACGGCTCGGCGTAGTCGTAGCTGGTTTTGTGGATGATGCGGTATCGCATGGTGTATCCATCATCCGGCGGGCGTTCTCGCTAGCGGCCGGCGGAGTGACGACGCCTCATGTCGAAAGCGTCCGGGGCAGGCGGACGTGGCTGAGGTAGATCCGGGTGACGGCATCGGAGACCTCGGGCAACTGCCGCCCCAGCCTCAGGAGCAGGCGGTGAAGGTCGGCCCGGGTGGGCTCGGCGAGCACCGCGTGAACATCGACCAGCCTCACGTCGGTGATCAACTGCAGCAGCAGTTTCTGGTCGGCCGACCGGACGGCAGTCGCGGGGTCGATCGGAAAGAACTCGGCGTGCGACAGCAGATCCGACAACAGCCACGCCATCGACCGCGGGTTGGTTTCGTCGAGCAGCAGCAGATCGAGCACCGGGGGCGCCTGGAGCGTGGTGAGATAGCGGCTGCGATAGGTCATCGAGCTGTTGGCGATATCGAGCGTTGCCTCGAGGCGCGATGATTCACCCGCGTCGGCGCGGGCGAAGCACCAGCGCAGCAGGTCGGCCAGGTGAATGGCGCGCTCGAGACAGCGGCCGACCTCGAGAAACCGCCAGCTCTTGTCGCGGGTCATGCCGTCGAAGGTCTGCCCTGTGAAGGCAGAGAGGGTGATCATGTTCTGATCGAGCAGGTCGAGCGTGTGGCTGACCACGAGCGACGGGCTGACCGCCGGACGCGCGAACGCGTCATCGAGGCGGGTGAGCGTGCGCCAGGCGTCGGCCGAAAGCCGGTCGCGGACGCTCGATGCGATGCGCTGGATGTCTTCGATATCGCTGCGGACGCTGCGGGGCGCGCCGGGGGCCGGGCGGGTTTCAAAGAGCAGGTCGAGCAGGCGCGACTCGGTCGCGCGGGCGACGACCGCGGGCGGCTCGGGAGGACGGGGATCGCTTCGCGAATGGCCGACCGGGGATGACGCGGGCTGGCGGGTCATGACGTCGATCAGCTCGGGCAGCGATGCGAGCTCGAGATCGACCGACAGGGCGCGCAGCGCCGTGCGCGCCACGCGCAGGGAGAACTCGACGCGCTCGACATACCGGCCGAGCCAGAAGAGGTTGTCGGCGACGCGGCTGGGTAGCACGAAGCCGGCGCGGGTGAGCTCGACGGGCGCGCCGGGCGGCCGGAGCGGGCTCGCCGCGCTGACGGGCGAATCGGAGAGCACCCAGGTGTCTTTGCTGCCGCCGCCCTTCTGCATGCTGACCAGGGTCGAGCCGGCGCCGCCGCTGACACGGGTCAGGCCGCCCGGCATGACCGACCACGACCCGTCCGGCCGCGCGACGGCAAAGACGCGGACCATGACATGCCGCGGAACGACGCGCCCCTCGTCCCACGACGGCGCGGTCGAAAGATGCACCTGCTCCTGCGCGATGTAGTCGCGCGGCTGACGCCGAATCTGCCTGACCAGCGATTCGCGCTGCGAAGGCGAGAGGCGATCGGTGAAGACCGGGGGCTGGGTCGATGTGGGGTCGGCGGGTTTGATCACCAGGCGGTCGAGGTTGGCGATCACCGCCTCGAGCGGGCCGGGCTGTCCGCACCACCACGTGGCGACCGACGGCAGCATCAGCTCTTCGCCCAGCAGGGCGCGGCAGATGCCGGGCAGAAAGGCCGCGAGCCCGGGCATCTGGGCGATGCCGCTGCCCAGCGCGTTTGCGACCGCGACGTGTCCCTGCCTCACGGCGCCGACCAGTCCGGCGATGCCGAGCATCGAATCCTCGCGGAGTTCGAGCGGGTCGCAGTAGCTGTCGTCGGTGCGGCGGAGAATGACATCGACCGGCAGCAGCCCGCTGAGCGATTTGAGCATGACGCGCCCGTCGCGGACGGTGAGGTCGCCCGCCTCGACGAGCGTGTATCCGAGGTAGCGGGCCAGATAGGCGTGCTCGAAGTAGGTCTCGTTGTAAGGCCCGGGCGTAAGCAGGACGACGCGCGGGTTTTCGCGGCGCGCCGGGGCGAGCGAGGCGATGGCCTGACTGAGGTGTCCGAAGAACTCGGCAAGCCGCTGCACCTGGCAGTCGCGAAAGGCTTCGGGGAGCGTGCGGGTCGAGACCAGGCGGTTTTCGAGGGCATAGCCCATCCCGCTCGGGGCCTGCGTGCGGTCGGAAACGACCCACCACCGCCCGTCGGGCGACCGGGCGATGTCGAAGGCCACGAGGTGAATCCACGTGTCTCTCGGCACGCTGACGCCCGCGAGCGGACGCAGGAAATAGGGCTGTGCGATCAGCAGCGAAGGCGGCATGTGGCCTTCGTTGATGATCCGCATGGCGCCATAGACGTCGGCGACGATCGCGTTGAGCAGCGCCGCCCGCTGCCTGACGCCTTGTTCGATGGCCGCCCACTCGCTGCTGGAGATGACCAGCGGCACGGGGTTGAGCTGCCAGGGGCGCTCCATGCCGCGGGGGTCGCCGTAGACGTTGTAGGTGACGCCGTTTTCGTGGATGAGCTGCTGGCCGCGGGCCCATCGGCGTGCGAACTCGTCGGGGCCCATGC
>CAZBOE010000114.1:8074-10576 GCA_964493365.1 uncultured Tepidisphaeraceae bacterium
CGGTGCCGGGCGCAAGACGCGACTTGGCGCCCGGATCGGCTCCTGGCGCGGGCGGGGCTTCGACGGCGAGGCTCATCTGCTGCTGCGACATCGGCTGCCTAGTTTATCGGCTGTTTCTCTTATCGGCGTGCGCCGGCCGCTAGATGCGTCGGCGCATGTCGAGCGTGTAAGGATAGTGACCGTTGTTCTCCGCGAGCGGCACGGCACAGGGCCCGGGCGTATGGCCATAGGCGAAGAAACGCGCGCCGCGGCGGGCCTCGGCTTCCATCGCATTGACCGGGAAAGTGGCGTAGTTGCGCCCGCCGGGGTGGGCGACGTGGTAGGTGCAACCGCCGATGCTGCGGTAGTTCCACGTGTCGATGACATCGAAGATCAGCGGCGTATCGACCCCGATGGTCGGGTGCATGCAGTGCGGCGGTTGCCAGGCGCGGAAGCGGACGCCGGCGACGTACTGCCCGTGCGTTCCGGTGGGCCGGAGCGGAATACGCCGGCCGTTCACCGCCACGACATAGCGGTCTCCGTTGAGCCCATCGACCTTGACCTGAAGCCGTTCGAGCGACGAATCGACCTGGCGGACGGTGCCGCCGATGCCGGGGATCTCGCCCAGGGTGAGCCACGGCTCGATGGCGTTGCGCAGTTCGATCTGCACGCCGTCATGGTTGACCCGCCCCGCCACCGGGAAACGAAACTCGACATGGGGCGCAAACCACGCGCGCTCGAGGGGGTATCCGGCCACCGCCATCTCGGCGCAGACGTGGTCGAAATCCTTCTCGATGAACATGGGCAACAGCCACTGGTCGTGAAGCTGCGTGCCCCAGTGAGTCAGCGGCGCGGTGTAGGGTGTCTTCCAGAATCGGGCGACCAGCGCCCGCATGAGCAACTGCTGGGTGAGACTCATCCGCGCGTGGGGCGGCATCTCAAACGCGCGAAACTCAACCAGCCCGAGCCGGCCCGACGCGGTTTCGGGGGCAAAGAGCTTGTCGATGCAGAACTCGCTGCGGTGGGTGTTGCCCGTGACATCGATCAGCAGGTTGCGGAAGAGGCGATCGACCATCCAGGGCGGCACCCACGACGAAATCCGCTGCTGGCGATCGAGCTCCGCGAAGGCGATCTCGAGCTCGTAGAGGCTGTCGGTGCGGGCCTCGTCGACGCGCGGCGCCTGGCTGGTCGGGCCGATGAACAGCCCGCTGAAGAGATAAGAGAGCGAGGGGTGGTTGATCCAGTAGGCCAGCAGGCTGCGCAGCAGGTCGGGCCGGCGGAGAAAGGGCGAATCGGCGGGAGTCGCCCCGCCCACGATGATGTGGTTTCCGCCGCCGGTGCCGGTGTGACGGCCGTCGAGCATGAACTTTTCCGTGCCCAGGCGCGACTGTCTGGCGTCGTCGTAGAGCCGCGTGGTGATATCGACCAGTTCATCCCACGAGTGGGCGGGCTGGGTGTTGACCTCGATCACGCCGGGATCGGGGGTCACTTTCATCACGTTGAGGCGATAGTCGAAGGGCGGCGGCTCGCCTTCGATGATGATCGGCATGCGCAGCGTTGCGCTGACGTCTTCGATGGCGGCGATCAGCTCGAGGTAGTCTTCGACGCTGCGCGTGGGCGGCATGAAGACATAGAGCACGCCCTTGCGCGGCTCGAAGGTCATGGCGGTGCGGACCACCCAGTCGGCCGACTCGCCCGGCTCGGGGACCCGGTCGGCAGGGTTGGGGTCGTCGAGCGTCTGGGGGTTGACCTCCTGCGCCAGTTCGCGGCCGTCGGAGGTGACACGGATGCGCTGCCGCTCATACACCGGCAGCGGCCCGCGGGGCGACATCGGGTCGGTGGAATAGACGTAGGGGTATTGCGACGGGTGCACCCACGGCAGCGCCGGCAGCGGGAGGCGCAGGCCGATCGGCGAATCGCCCGGAATCAGCACGACATGCCGCCCGCGCACAAGCCACATGCCGCTCTGCCAGGTCGGGCCGTCGTAGTCGTAGGCGCGCTGGATCGGCAGGATGTATCCCGTCGGCACGTTGAGCCCGCGGGTGAAGATGCGGCGGAGCCGCTCGCGCTCCTCCTTGTCGGCAAGCTTGCTGTCGTCGGGTTGGAGGTTGACCGGGAGCCGCCCTTCCTTGTGAAGGTAGTATCCCGCGTCTTCGAAGGCCGGAACGACGTAGTCACCCCTGACCCTGAGTCGCTGCGCCACCGCCCGGGCAAAGCGCTGCGCGTGCTCGTGTCCGAAGCCGTAGTCGCGCGTTTCGTCGGCGATGAGCGAGACGTCGTTCCAGATCGGCGCGCCGTCCTTGCGCCAGTAGCAGCCCAGCGCCCAGCGGGGCAGCGACTCGCCCGGATACCACTTGCCCTGCCCGAAGTGGAGCAGCCCGCCGGGCGCGAAGGTCTTGTGGAGCCGGCGAATCAGTTGCTCTGACAGTCGCCGCTTGGTCGGGCCGACGGCGGCGGTATTCCACTCTTCGCCGTCCATGTCGTCGATGCAGACGAGGGTCGGCTCGCCGCCCATGGTGAGGC
>CAZBOE010000114.1:10617-12924 GCA_964493365.1 uncultured Tepidisphaeraceae bacterium
AGCGATTCGATGCGCCGCCACTGGTCGTCTGTATAGGGCTTGGTGACGCGCGGGTCTTCGTGGATGCGGCGCACGCTCATCGCGAAATCGAACTCGACGCGACACTCATCGACCGCGCCCGTGATCGGTGCGGCCGACGACGGGTCGGGCGTGGCGGCAAGGGGGATGTGCCCTTCGCCCGTGAGCAGGCCGCTGGTCGGGTCCATGCCGACCCAGCCGGCGCCGGGCAGGTAGGCTTCGGTCCAGGCGTGGAGGTCGGTGAAGTCTTCGGCCGCGCCGGCCGGGCCTTCGAGCGGCTTCTCATCGGGCTTGAGCTGGATGAGGTATCCGCTGCAAAACCGCGACGCGATGCCCAGGTGGCGCAGCAACTGGCACAGCAGCCACGCGCTGTCGCGACACGACCCGCTGCACACCTCGAGCGTGCGCTCGGGCGTCTGCACACCCGGCTCCATGCGGATCAGGTATTTGATCTCCCGCTGGAGCGACTGGTTGAGGTCGACCAGGAAATCGGCCGTCCCACGCTTGCGC
The DNA here is from genome assembly GCA_964493365.1 of uncultured Tepidisphaeraceae bacterium. Lineage (GTDB taxonomy): Bacteria > Planctomycetota > Phycisphaerae > Tepidisphaerales > Tepidisphaeraceae > CAZBOE01. Next base: position 11,146 of record CAZBOE010000114.1, read on the forward strand.
CGATCGATCTTGGCGAGCCGCTGGTGAAACAGCGGCCCGCACGGCAGCGTTTCGAGGAACGGCGCGAGCTCTTTGGCAAGCCACGGCTCGTAGGTGAAGGGGAACTTCTCGGCCGACGGTTCGAGGAAGAAGTCGAACGGATTAATGACCGTCATGTCGGCCACCAGATCGACTTCGACACTCAGCAGCCGCGTCTTGTCGGGGAAGACGACGCGGGCGAGGTAGTTGCTCTGGGGGTCCTGCTGCCAGTTGATGAAATGCTTCGCAGGCTCGACGCGGAGGCTGTAGGAGAGCACGGGCGTACGGCTGTGCGGCGCCGGACGCAGACGGATGATCTGCGGCGACAGCGTCACCAGGCGGTCATAGTGATAGACCGTCTTGTGGTTCAGCGCGACTCGGATGGCCATGTGGGGTCGATTGGTGAGCCGCGGCCGAGGTTCCAGGTCGGCGGGCGGGCATTGCGGTCGACCGGGAGTCTAGACGCCCCGGCAAAGCCAACGCAAGTGCAATCAACCAAAGCGTTTCGGGAGAGACGCAGGAAAAAAACCGAGGCCCGAGGTAATGACGGTCGGTTGAGGCGCGTCAAAGGGGAAACGAGCGGGACAAAGCGTCCCGCAGACGAACATAACCCTTGATCTCGGAAGGAGATCGCCATGAATCGCATTCTTGCCGCCGCCGCCCTGACCGCCGTGACCGTGACCGGTTTGACCCATGCGGGCCCGCACACGGGTCTTCAGCAACTGGCACAGACCGCCCCGGTGACCCGCTCCGTCGCCACCACCGCTGCGACCGAGCCGCGTCTGGCGCCGGTTAACGGCTCTGCGGTGCTCGCCCGCGGTATTGCCGCCCATGGCGGCCTCAGTCGCTGGCAGTCGTATGGCACGCTGAGCTTCACCCTGCTCGACTTCCCGCTTTCGGAAGCCGTCTCGAAGCCCAACCGCCACACGACCGACCTGGTCAGTCGCGACAACCGCGTCGACGGCACGGGTTTTACGGTGGCTGTACACGGTGAAAAGACCTGGGTGACGCCCAATGCCGAGGCGCTGGGGCTGCCCCCGCGGTTTTACACCAAGGGCTCGAACTACTTCGTGCTGATGCCCTTCGTCTTCGCCGACCCGGGCATCACCGCGGTCGACGCCGCCCCGATCGAGTTCCGCGGCCGGACTTACAACCAGGTCGTGGTCAACTACGGCGATAAGGTCGGCGATGTGAAGGACGACTATGTGCTGCTGTTCGATCAGCAGACCGGTCTGCTGGCGGCCATCAACCACAGCGTCAACGAAGCCGGTATCGAGCGTGTGACCTGGACGTTTGACCAGTGGCAGGACGTGGGCGGGCTGAAGATCCCGGCGGTGATGAGCTTCTCGCCGGGCTGGAACCCGCAGTCGGTCGAACCGGGCAAGAGCGCCCGCGTGACCGAGGCGTCGGTCGATCGCAACCGCCCGGCAGTGGAAATCTATTCGAACATCCCCGCCGGCGCGGTGGTGATCGAAGGCGAGTAAGAGGCGGCACAGCCCGCTTGTCGCTAAGATGGTCGGCGTGACTGGTGCAGCCGACCTGACCAACGCCGAATGGGTGCAGCGCCTCGGGAATCGTGATCCCGAGGCGCTGGCCCATCTCCTGCGAGTGGTCCGCGGGAGTCTGGCGTCGGCTCTGTCGGGCAAGGCGGTGAGCGACGCCGACCTCGACGACTTCGCCCAGGAAGCGGTGGTTCGCGTGATCGACCGGCTCGGCCAGTTCAGAGGCGACAGCCGGTTTGTCACCTGGGCGACCGCGGTG
>CAZBOE010000114.1:13001-14591 GCA_964493365.1 uncultured Tepidisphaeraceae bacterium
ACGCGAAAGCCCGACCGACGACATCGAGCAATCGCAGACGCCGTCCGAACGTGAAGGCGAACGCGACCCGTCGTCGGCCGGTGACCGCAACGAGCTGCTCGACACGCTTCGTGCCGCGATCGAGCGCGACCTGACGCCGCGGCAGCGTGAAACGATCGAGCTTTTTCTGAGCGGGGTTCCGCAGGTTGTGCTGGCCGAGCGGATCGGCATGAGCGGGGCCGCGTTCCACAAGATGACCCACGACGCCCGTCGAAAACTGAGACTATCGCTCGAGTCGGCGGGATTTGACGGCGCTACGGTCTTGTCTGTGCTGGGCACGTGAATCGAGGTGTGCGATGGCGAACCTGAGCAAACAGCAACTGCAGAACCTCGCCCGGGCCGTTGCACGGACAACCGATGACGAGATCAGCTGCGAACACATGATCGACTGTGTCGGGGCCTATGTGGAGTGTGTCGCCGCCGGGCGGGCGGTGCCGGACCGACTGCGGCACGTCGTCGAACACCTGGCCATCTGCCCCGAATGCACCGAAGAGGTCAACGCGCTGATTCAGGCGCTGCGCAGATCGGCGTGAGTCGGCGGGCGACGGGCGGGGGCAATGTGCAGGTCAGCTCGCTGATTCAATGCGCGAGGTCGACTGCACAGATCGATGGGAGAATCACGGGCTCGTGGCGGCCGACGGTCGGGTTCGCTGACCGCGCCTGAGCGAGACATCGCGAAACTCGGCCCACCGGTCATACGGGCGGGTCTGGAACTCGATGCGGGCGACATCCTGCGGGGCGATGTCGGGGAAGGTGTAGGTGATTTGGGTGAGCACACCCTGAGACTGGCTGGTGCGCTCGGTCGAAGCGACGACGCCGCCGCGCATCAGCGCGGCAACGACTCGGTGATCTTCAACCCGTGAAGGCGAGAAGAGCGGAGCGTGCGTCAGCGTGACCTTCAGACCGTCGGCCTCTGCTCTTGGTTCGGAGAAACTGACGACCTGCGCGGTGGTGGTGGTGCTGTCGGCGCGGGTGGTCCACTCGCCGGCGGCGATGCGAAGTCGCAACGTGGCTGTCTCGCGGTCGGCCGGGATACTGAAAGCGGCGAGAACATGCCTGACACCGTCTTTGCGTGAAGAGACCTCGGCGTAGCCGTTTGATCCTGAGATCTCCCAGGTGGTCGCGGCGTCTTCGGGCAAGCCTGTGAGGCGTGCACTGATCGAGAAGCCACGCTCGTTCGCCTGCGAATAAACCCGTGCGCCCTCGATCTGGTCGGGCGGGTTGACCATGGCCGAGCCGTCGCCGCGCCACCAGAGCTGGTTGTCGATCGGGCTCGGCGCCAGGCCCACCAATTCGACGGACACGCCGTCGGGGAACCGCGCGGCGAGCGTCGCGCTATCGGCCGGGCGGTCGCCGGCGGGAGCGTCGCCCGTCGATGCGTCGGTGCGCGACCTATCCCCGTTGGCCATATCCCCGTTGGCAGCGCTGCGGGCGGACGATGACCCCGCCATCAACTCTGCGATGATTCCGGTTCCCAGCCCGCACACGACCAGCGCGACGACCACCGCCGCCGCGAGGACTTTGGCTTTTGTCCAGACCAGCATGGCTGTC
>CAZBOE010000115.1:0-609 GCA_964493365.1 uncultured Tepidisphaeraceae bacterium
AATCGACACCACCACCCTGGGCGAGGCGCAGGTCGTCGCGCAGATCGTCGATCTGGCGCGGCAGCGCGGTGCGCTCGCGCCGGCCGCGACGCAAGGCATGACTTCGGAGGCGCAGCGATAATGAGCCAGTTGTCTTCGGCCGGCTCTGAATCGATGCCGCGCAACAACGACCACCTCAAGCGGGTTCGGCTGATCAAGCCGCCGACGCCGGGCGAGCGATCATGGCTGTGGAAGCATCTTCAGGTGATCTGCCGCGTCGTGACCACGACGGTGTTTGACCTCAAGGTCTACAACCGCCACCTCGTCCCGCAGACCGGCGGGGCGATTCTGGCCGCCAATCACCAGAGCTTCCTCGACCCGGTGCTGGTGGCGGTGCAGCTGCGCCGACCGGTCTGCTTCCTCGCCAGCGCCTACCTCTTCAAGAACCCGGTGTTCCGCTGGCTGATCACCAACCTCCATGCCTTTCCGATCCAGCAGGGCAAGGGCGATCGCTCGGCCATCACCGCGGCCATCGACCGGCTTGGCGAAGGCAACCTGCTCAACATCTATCCCGAAGGTTACCGCACGCCCAACGGCCAGTTGCAGCCTGTCCAGGCGGGCATCGCGCTG
>CAZBOE010000115.1:623-5472 GCA_964493365.1 uncultured Tepidisphaeraceae bacterium
CAAAGGTGCCGGTCGTGCCGTGCATCATCGACGGCGCATTCGACGCGTGGCCCAAGCAGCGCCAGTTTCCCAGGCCGGCGTCCATCCGCGTGATGTATGGAGAGCCGATGCTGCTCCATGACCTTAAGCCCGATCAGATCGTCAAGGCCATCGAAACCCGGCTCGCCGAGCTGCGCGAAGACCTGCGGGCCAGGACGGCCGGCCGATAGCGTCATGCCGATGTCGCACAAAACGACCCGGCCCCGAATGCGGTGGCATCCGGGGCCGGGGTTCTTCTCCTCTCGATGTCAGACGCAGCGACTGCAAGCCGATAGGCTCAGGCGCGGCGCCGGCGCGTCAAGCCGACGCCGGCCAGAGCGAGGACAGAAATCATCGAGGGCTCGGGCACGACCGCGGTCAGGCCGGCGGCACGGACGGCGCTGATCGCCTGTGCGTCGAGCTGACCGGTGGGGGCCTCGGTGCCGAAGCCGTAGTTGCCCAGGAGCAGGCCGAGGTCGTCGAAATCGACGTCGCCGTCGCCGTCCGAGTCGCCTTGGGTGAAGGTCGGGAAGCCCGACTGGTCATAGTTGCCCAGCAGAATGCCCAGGTCGTCGAAGTCGACATCGCCGTCGCTGTCGGCGTCGCCTTCGACAAAGACGCTGGTGTTGCCCACCTGGAGAAACTCCGACGGCGACAGCGCCACGTCGCTGATGCGCACTTCGTCGACAAACGACCCTTCGGTGAGGAAGTCGCCCACCTGGTTGTTGTACATCCCGCGGCCGATCGTCCAGACGCGATTCTGGCTGATAAAGGGCCCGTCGAACGCCGCCGAATTTTCGAGCGTCGCGACGCCGTCGATGATCTGATAGAGCGAGAGCGTGCCCCCGCCCATCACCGCCGCGAAGCTGTAATACTGGTTCTGCGTTACCGGCTGCTGGGTATAGACGCTGACCATCTCGCCGTTGCCCTGTCGGAGCTTGATCGCGACATGGTTGGTCAGGCCCGGGTCCTGGACGAGCTGGAAGTAAGCCGGCGCCAGCGCCGGATCGGATGTGCCGGCAAAGTCGCCGCCGTCTTTGCCGACAAAGGTCTGATACCCCGCGAACGCCCCGGTGAAGCCGAACTGCACCGTCGCCTCGATGGTGATGGCGCTGATCGAGGTGAGCTGGTTGATCGGGGCGTTGTCCTGGGTGTAAAGGTCGTCATTGCCGTCGAAGAACATGGCCAGCGTGTTGGGCGATCCGGTCTGCGGCACGACCGGCAGCGCGACGTTCTCGCTGTAGAACGGCGATGTCTCGGGCGCGCCAACGGTGTTGAACACCTGCAGCGGATTGCCGCTGCCGCTCACGTCGGCGGTGAACGTGCTGGCGTTGCCGAATGTGGCCTGCAACTCGACGCCTTCGGCGCCGTCTTCGAAGTTCCAATAGGCCAGTGTGTCGGCCTGTGCAGACCCGGCAGCCATGCTCAGCGCCCCCGCGCATGCGGCGGCAACCGCCCGGCGGGCAGATGACAAACCCTTCAAGGCCAATAGATCGATCGACATTTCGTGTTCCTCCTGCGGTCAGATATGACGCCAGATGCGCGGCCGGGGAGATCACCCCTGAGAGGTCACCATCGCCTCGGGCATGGCGATAACCTACTCCATCGATTTTGCGGAAATGCGCCAAATCGAATCCCAAATTGCGCACATTCGCAGTCGTCAGGAGGTAGAGTGTGGCGATGAAGCGAAAGAGACGATCGCCGACGCCGGCCGGGGCGAAGCGCCCGGACGCCCAGACCGCCCTCGGGCCGCGGGTATCGGCCGATCCTGTCGCCCGACGTGTGATTGTGCAGGTGCCGCCCGAGGCGGGGTATCCGCTGCGGGCGCTGATGGGGGTGTGTGATTTTGCCGAGCGGCACGGGGGCTGGACGGTGCTGCCGATGATGGATGCGCGGGCGCCCGAGCGCATTCCGGAGCGTGCGATTGACGAAATGCGCACGTGGCAGCCCGATGGCATTCTGGCCTTCATCGACACGCCCAAGGTGCATGAGCAGCTGGCCGGGCTCGGGTGCAAAGTGATCGACATGGGCAACTTCATCACGCCGGCGTTGACCCCGCGTGTGGGCGTCGATGATGTGGCGGTGGGGCGGATGGCGGCGGACCACCTGGTCGACTGCGGCCTGCGTCATTTCGCTTTCTGCGGACACTGGGGACAGGGGTTTTCCTACGACCGGTGGATCGGGTTTGCCGGGCGGCTTGCCGAGCACGGATTTGCCGAGCCGGCCAAGATCTGGCCCGGGCGGACGTTTCGCGAGACCGGACGCGGCCGGATCGATGTCGAGCTCTTCGAATCGATTCAGCGCATTGCCAAGCCGCTGGGCGTGCTGGCCTCCAACGACCGCCTGGCCCTGCCCGTGCTGGAGGCGTGTCGGCTCGGGCATATCGATGTACCCGACGATGTCGCGGTGTTGGGCGTCGATGACCTGAGCTATTTCACGCGACTGAGCCGCCCGCCTTTGTCGAGCATCGCCACGCCCGCCGAGGCCGCGGGGTGGGCGGCGGCCGATCTTCTCGAGTCGCTCATGTCAGGCGAGCCCGAGCCGAAGCGGCCGGTGCTGCTGCCGCCGATGGGCGTGGTGCCGCGGCAGTCGACCGACGTGGTCAACGTCGAAGACGCCGACCTGCGTGAGGCCGTGAGGGTGATTCGCCAGCATGCCCCGCGCGGGCTCGACGTGAGCGGCCTTCTGTCGCGGGTGGCGATGTCGCGCCGCAGGCTCGAGCAGCTGTTCCGCAGACACCTCGGTCGATCGCCCCTGCAGGAGATTCACCGTGTTCGCGTCGAGTCGGCCAAGGCGCTGCTCGCGGGCGGCGACGCGAGCATCGAAGACGTGGCGAAGCGCTGCGGATTCAGGCGCACCTCCCGGTTTACGCCGGTGTTTCACAGGCTGACGGGCCTGACGCCCGGGGCCTATCGGAGGCGATTCGGGCGATAGCCTCATCGCCGACCGCCGCCCTCGCGAGCGCTGCACTGTCAGACGCACGGCAGACAGGCGGCGGGTCGAGGCCGGTTGGTGGGGGTGTGGGTGGCTGCTATCATCGTCGGCCTATGGCAAGCGAACTCGATTTTGTGGCCAAGGCGACGCTGACGCTGAGCCCGGCCGACGGCGTGGTGCGGGTCAACCCGACGGGCACGAACTACGAGCTGCACTTGTCGGCCGCCGCGATGCCGGCGCTGGAGGCGGGCACGGTGGTGCGCGGCCACATTCGCGCCAAGGCGCGCAAGCTGATGACGGTGCCGTCGGGCGGCAACTTCATCTCGCCCATCCTCGGCACGCCGCGCACGATCCAGGGGCGGGTGAAGTACGCGCAGGGCAGCACGCTCGTGGTTCACGCAGGCTGCCCGGTGATCGTCGAGCTGCCCGCGGAAGACCACGCCATCGATCAGAACAACGGGCCGATCACGGTGGGGGCGATGGTCAACGTGATCGTGCACCCGGGCGTGTCGTTCGAGCTGGCGAAGTCGACGGTGGGGGTCTGAGGCTGCCTTGGGGGGCGATGACCGTCGTGTGGGATGGGCTGGGCCGGGGGTGTCTGGGCGGGGGGTGTCGGGGCGGTGGTGTCTTCGGCGGGGGAGTTGATGCCGCGCGGCGGCGGGTGTCGACCGGGCCGGCCGCGAGCGGATCGTTGTAAGCCATGACGCAGTCACACCGCCATCCTCACTCTCCGATCGGAGAGTACTTCCGCGGCATCGCCGACACCGTGGCGACGGTCATCACCGGGCTGCGCATCACGCTGAAGTATGCGTTTCAGAAGACGGTGACCGTACAATACCCCGAGCACCGGCTGAAGCTGGCGCCGCGGTATCGCGGCATCCACGAGTTCGAGGCGGATAAGTGCATCGCGTGTGATCTGTGCGCCAAGGCGTGCCCGGTCGATTGCATTTACATCGACAAGACCGGCCCCCGCCGCATCGACAAGAACACCGGCCGTGTCGATCCTGCCGGCGGGCAGCTCGTGCGGTTTGCCATTGATTACTCCAAATGCCTTTTTTGTGCGCTGTGCACCGAGCCGTGCCCGACGCAGTGCATTCACATGGGCAAGCTCCACGACCTGAGCTGCTACAGCCGCGACGGCGCGGTGGTCGAGTTTGCCGAGCTCGACAAGCAGAATCTCCGCACGCCGATCCCGCTTTGGATGGAGCAGAACAAAGACCGGATCGACTGGGTCAAGCAGGAATACGACCGCGTGAAATCCGGAACACTGGCTCCCACCACCGCCGACATTCCCCCGGGCTGACGGCGGGTCGACCCCGGCAGGGGGCGACTTCGGCGGCGGATGGACCGCGCTGCAAGACCGTCGCACGGGCATGCGGGCTTTACCGTGAAAAGCGGGTCGTCAGGCCGGGGTTGTTCGGCCGACCGTGGGCTCGAGCTCGTCGGCGAGGTCTTCGGCGCGGGGCACGGCTTCGACATGGCCCGTCAGGCGCACGAGGATGTCGGCGCCGCCTTTGACCTTGCGTCCAACCTCGGTTGCCACCACCGGACCGATCGACTTGGGGATGGTCAGCTCGGTTCGGGAGCCGAACTTGATCATGCCGTAGCGCTCGCCGCGGGTGAGGGTCTGACCGACATCGGCGGTGCAGATGATCCGCCGGGCGATCAGGCCCACGATCTGCCTGACCACCGCGATGCGCCGCTCGCTGTGCGGCTCGGCCAGCACGATCGTGTTGCTCTCATTGTCGCTCGATGCCGCTTCATGGCTGAGCGCGTTGATGAACTTGCCCTTGCGATATCGGACATCGACCACCCGGCCGTCACAGGGCGACCGGTTGACGTGTACGTTGAACACCGACAGAAAAATGCCGATCCGCAGCGCCGGTGCGCCGTCGAG
>CAZBOE010000115.1:5510-14196 GCA_964493365.1 uncultured Tepidisphaeraceae bacterium
GGTCACCGTGCCGTCGGCAGGCGAGACCATGACATGCTGCTCGGAGGGCACAATCCGCTCGGGGTCGCGGAAGAAGGCGAACAGCCACACCAGCACGGGCAAGACGATCAGCGCCAGCGGCCAGAACACCCACCCCAACAGGGCTGCGGTCAGCGCCAGCGCGACCGAGCCGATGAGCATCTCGCGGAAACCATGTCGAGTGAATCCGAACATCAGACTTCAAGGCTAGGTGCAATCGGCGGGCCGGGCAACTGCCGGCAGCGACACCTCGGGCCACACCGACAGATCACTTGGGAAACCACTTGAGCCTGGCCGCCTCCTGCCCGAGCGGAGTTCTTCCGCAGCGGCGAACCAGTGCCTTGTAGAACCGGTCGGCTTTTTCGGGGGATTGCGCCGCGAGCCAACGGCCGGCCTCGCAGAGCACGGCCGCCGTGGCGGCATCGCCATCGGGCATGAGGGCCGCGGCATCCCACGCGAGGTCGGCGGCGACGAAGCGGTAGTGAAATCGCTCGTAGGGGCTGGGCTGCGTGGTTTGTCTGCGACGCCGTTCGTCCTCCGACGCCGGTGCGATCTCGCCCGCGCGAGACGGGTCGGGCGGGCTGAACGCGCCGTGATAATAATGCCAGTCGGGCGCGAGCTCGGTGCCGGTCAACTCCATGCCGCTGTGTCGCATGATCCGCGCCGCGGCCCACAGCGATGCCGCTCGGGTCGACTTTGTCGCGCCTTTCTCTTTCGCGGCGGCCATGGCGCGCATGTATTGCCGCGCCGCGTCACGGGTCTGGTCGATCCGGTAATAGGGCAGCGCCGCTTCCCACTGCCCGGATCGCGCCAGCCGCCTCGCCAGCAGGTCGCGGAGCCGGGCGACCGTTTCGGCCTTGATGCGGGCATCGGGCGTGGCGGTGAGGCGATCGACCAGTGCGGTGAGCTCGGCAAGGGTGAGCACGCGGTCGGCCACGTAAGCCGCGTCGACCCAGTAATCGCTGCGCAGCAGGTGGGTGAGCGCGTCGATGTACTGCCCCCGCGCCAGCAGCAGCACGCCGCGTTCGGCCGACGTGCGCTCGGCGGGGACAGTCGCGTTGCCCGCCGTCCCGGGAAAGGGGGCGCCCGGGTCGTTTTCCCATGCCTCTTCGGGCGGAAATGCCTCCGACGCGCGGGCGAGCAGGTCGACGGCGCGGGCATATTCGCCGCTGTTGAGCTCGATCCGCGCCCGGACCCACAGTGCCAGCGGCGAGTTCTCGGGCGCGATCGCGGCCCAGCGACGCGCCACGTCGATCTGGTTGGCCTGGTAGGCGGCCAGCGCCATGCGGTCGGCGTCGTCGATTTTTGCCTGCGCCAGGTCAACGGCGCTGAGCCAGCGGGTCGCTCGCTCGATGGTCGCCGATCCGTCGAAGGGCCCGCCGCGTGCGACGAACCACGTGGTGATCAGCCGCGCCACGACGGGGTCGCGTGCCGCCTCGGGCTGATCCTGCTCCGCGATCGCGCGGGCGATCCGCTGGAGCGACCATGCCGCCGATCGATCGCCCGCGGCAAGCTGGCGGAGGTAAAGCTCGACGGCGGCGCGGTCGTTGCCGGCGCGGTGTTGGGCGAGCGCCTCCCAGCCCAGCGACGCGGTGGCCAGACCGAGCGGGTCGGGCAGGCCCGAGAAAGCGGCGTCGCGGCAGGCACCAAAGTGTCGCGACGCGGCCGGCGCGTCGTCGTCGACATGCGATCGGCCCAGCATGTAGTGGGCCCATACTGTCCGGGCGCGGCGCTGCGCCGCCGGAAGCTCGATCAGCGTCGCCCAGGCCTTGCGAGCGGCGGGAAGATCGCCGTTGGCATAGTGCACGCGGCCCTGCAGATAGAGCCTGATCTCCTCCGGCACGCGCGGCCCCAGTTCGGGCATGGCGACCAGCGGCCGACGCGGCATCGCCGCGGCTTGTTCGGGCGACAAGCCCTTCTCTTCCAGCTCGACGACCGCTCGAAGCGCCCGCCGTGCGGCGGCAAACGTGTCGATCACCCGCAGCATCTCCGCCCGCGTGACGCCCGCCGCCGGGAGCAGGGCGCCCAACTCGGCCGATTCAACATCCTCCGACTGCTTGTACACGCTCACACCGTCGGGCAGCACGGCCTTCAGTCGAGGATCGGGCTCGGGCAACATGGGCGCGAGCGCAGTCAGCCAGTTGATCGACGGGGCGTAGAGCAGCGCACTGTCTTCGCCGTTGAGTATCGAGTTGGGGAAGTTCGGCCCGCAGGCGATACCGGCGCGCGGCAATGCGGCGACGCCCGCCATCCATGCCGCCAGGGCGAGGGTGGCCGCACCGCGCGCGGACGCCCGCTGGCGCTGCCGGCGCTGTACACGAGCGGGTGCGTTGACGGTGGTGGTGCCCTTGCTGTGGCGCATGACGCATCCTTTCGTCATGGTTGATCGGGTCGGTCCTCTCGCTGAGCCCGCCCGGGTGAGTCTACCACATCGATGCGGGTTGTCGTGGGCATCTCGAACCGCAGCCACGCGAGAGTGCGGCTCTCGCCCGGGGCGAGCGGCGATGCGTTGCCGGCGGGCGTCAGCGTCAGCGAGTTACCCGATTCCGATGCCAGCCAGCCGGCCAATCCGTCAAACGCGAGGGGCGAAGCGGCGGGGCCCCAGGTGACGCGCAGCTTCTGCGGTGATGCGTCGTCAGTGCCGGCGTTGATCCAGCGAACCTCGACCAGCCCCGGCCGCGTCTCGACCAGTTCGAACCGATCATCAGCAGTCGGCACGACACCCTTCGCGACGCTGCGCAGCGTAGGCATCGACCAGTTCAGGCGGTCTGACTCCACCGGAAGGCGATACCAGATGACCCCTCTGAGTGCGGCCGGGCGATCGCCCGACCAGCGACGAATCAGCTGCGCCATCGCGCCGGCGTCGGCGGTCACGCGCTTGAGCCGGACATCGCCCGGCCAGTCGGGGGCGTTCTCGGCCGCGAGCGCGAAGAATCGCCCGTCGGGCCGAAACGCCAGGGTGTAGCCATAGGTCGGCAGCGCCGCCCGAAACGGTTTTCCCGCGGTCGCGGCGCGGTCGATCGCGCGGGCCGCGGCTTGGGGGTCGCAGAGCGTCACGGGTTGATCGATTGTCGCCGGCCGGTCGAGCGAATGAACCTGCATGACAAACCCGTCGACCGCGGCCACCACCTCGCGAAACCCGGGCGACAGGCCGCCGCCGGACCCCATCCATGACGGCAGCGCCGTCACCGTCAGCGGCACGGGCGAGACCCGCTCGCGCAGGGCCCGCAGCCAGACCGCATAGCCCTCAAGCTTCGACTCGGCCGCATCGAAGTCGATCTGTAACTCGACCGGCTCGACGCCCTGAGCGCGGGCTCGGGCGATCGCATGGTCAACCGCCTGTGCGATCGACTGGTAGACCCGGCCGGTCGTCTCAAACGGGCCCCCAAACGCCCCGACGCGGACTGCCAGCCCGACCTCGCGGTCGATCAACCGGCCGAAGGGAACATCGACATCCACCCGTTCGATCCGGCCGCCGCTGAAGCGCAGTTCGGCCGCCAGAACAACAAGCCGGGTGAAGCCAACCCCCGGCCTCTCCGCCGGGGCGTTGACCGGCGCTGTCGAGCCGGCGGCAGGCGACGACTGCTCCGACGCAACGGGCGAGGTCGATCCGGCGGGCAGGCGTGGCGTTTGCCCGCCGGGGTCGGCGGGACCGCTAACGGCGTCGCGCGCGGCGGAGATCACCGCGTCATCCCAGCGGCGTTGCCAGACATAGACCTGATGATCGAGCGGCGGTGCGACGAGGCCGTCGGCCGGTGCGACAACACGCGGGTGATCCGTCCCCCGCGGGGCGGTGGCCAGCCACGCGACAAGTGCTAGCGCAAGCCCCACCACCAGCACTGTCAGAAACGCCAATCCTGAGAATGAGCGGTATGCCCGCCGCGCCATAGCCATGCCGCAGCAGTAGGGCGTCGGCCCAGCGGTTGCAAGCCTGCAAGCAGCTCAGCGGGCGATTTACGATCCGCCTACTTGGTGAAGAATCGCTTCACGGCATGCACGGTGGCCTGCCGCTGGACGGCGGCGATCGACTCGAGCAGCGGGATCTCCTTGGGGCAGACCTCGACGCAATTGCCCGCCTTCGAGCAGTCGGTCACGCCGCCTTCGCTCATGAGCACTTCGAGCCGCTCGCTCTTGAGCGCGGCGCCGGTCGGGTGCTCGTTGAACAGCCGGGCCTGACTGATGACCGCGGCGCCGACGAACTTGTTGGTCGGGGTGTATTGCGGGCACGCTTCGAGGCAGCAGCCGCAGGAGATGCACCGCGACAGCGGATACCGCTGTTCCTGCAATTCCTGCGACACTGGCGGGCCCGCGCCAAGGTCATACGTGCCATCGATCGGCACCCACGCCTTGACCCGCTTGAGATCTTCGAACAGGCGCGACCGGTCGACCCAGAGGTCTCGAACGAGCGGGAACTTACTCATCGGCTCGAGCGTGATGGTTTCGCCGCTCGGGCTGAGCTTGTCGACCAGCGCCGAGCACGACTGGCGCACCTTGCCGTTGATCACCATCGTGCAGGCGCCGCAGACTTCCTCAAGGCAGCCGCTGTCCCACACGGGCGAGGTCGTGTCGCGCCCGTCGGCCGTGGTCGGATGGGCCGCGATCCACTGCAGGCACGAGATGATGTTCATGTTGGGCCGGTGCGGCACCTTAAACTCTTCCCACCGCTGCGGCTGGTTGGGACCGTCCTGCCGGCGGATGCGGATGGTGATGGTGCGGCGTTCTGAATTAAGCCCGGTCGCGTTGGTGGTTGCAGGGTTCATGGCATGTCTCGTGTAACGCCAAAATGGTAGGGGGCGCCCCTGCCCGTCACAAGGCGACCCCGGTCAGTGCGCTGTTTTTGAAAGGACATGCGACCAACTGCCCCACACAAGCCGGGCAGGCCCACAATGGCCCGAGCAGCCGGCCCGGCAATAGACCGGAAATACAGCTGCCCGGCACGTCAACCGGCATAAACCAGCTAACCGGCCGGGCAGGTCATCAAGTCAGGGGTTCACCAGCGCAAGCCGCTCAACGAATCGGGACACCCGCTCGGGCCACGCGGCCGATCGGGCCATCGGAGCGCCGCTGTGGCGGCCTCACTGTGCAGCGGCCGCGGGTGTGGCCGGGAGCTGCTGTTTCATCTGCTCCTGGAGGTCCAGCCAGGTCTTGTCGCTTCGGTCAAACGTCTTGCGGATGACCCGTCCGTCGTCATCGACGAGGATGACATAGCCCCGCTCGGAGGTGCTGCCGGGGCGGATGTCGACCACGGTGTATCCAGTTTCAAACCGCGTTTCGCCGTCGCGGCCGGCCACTTCATCGCCCGGCGCGACGCTGACGCTGAGTTGCCGCATCTGGCCGGCCGCCCAGCGGAAGATGTCAAACCGCGCCACGGATGCGGTGGCGCCGATCTGGTTGGCGACAAAGAACTGCGTGCGCGAGGGGATGGTCACGGGCTCGCTCGGCTCGCTCTCGGCGCTCACCAGCGTGAACTGTGCTGCCAGTTCCGGCTTGTTCGGGTCGACGATGAACGGCCTGCCGTAGACCGGGTTGATCAGGTGATAGCGAACGCGATAGCGGTAGGTGCCCGGGGTCACGTCGACATCGACCGCCCAGCCGACAAAGTCAGGCTGAACCGAGGGGATAAACGCGTCCGTGGGCGCCGGGGGAATGTTGCCCAGGTTGGGCTGGTTGAACTGCGGGTTGAACTGCCCGCCCTCGTATTGCTCCGGGGGCACCCAGCCGCCCGGGCCGCCGAAAGGCCCGCCCTGGCCCATCGGGGGGCGGGGTACCTGATAGCTCGGGACCGAGAAGCTCTCGTTGCGTCGCGTACGACGGCCGGCCGGCGGACCTTCCTCGACGGGCGGGCGAGTGATGCCGGTGCCCGTCCCGGGAGCGCCCGTGTTCTGGCGACGACGCTCGGCGGCCGCGGCGCGACGCGCGTCCATCACCTGCCGACGCTGGTCTTCGGTGAGGTCGCTCAGGTTGGCCGAGGGGTCGATGTAGTCTTCGGGGCGGAACTCCTGGCCCGGCGCAGCCATTTCGAGCCCGGGGAGCGGGGGCAGCCACGGCTGTCCACCGGACACCTCATAAAACCTTGGCTGGACCGGCTCGATGGGGTTGCGCTGCAGCCATTCCTGGTAGTCGATCTGCTGGGTCAGCCGCACTTCCTGCGGCACTTCTTCCTTGACGCTGG
The DNA here is from genome assembly GCA_964493365.1 of uncultured Tepidisphaeraceae bacterium. Lineage (GTDB taxonomy): Bacteria > Planctomycetota > Phycisphaerae > Tepidisphaerales > Tepidisphaeraceae > CAZBOE01. Next base: position 11,701 of record CAZBOE010000115.1, read on the forward strand.
GGAAGGGCGGCCGCTCGGTCGTGCTCAGCGAGCCCACGATGCTCTTGTTGCCCCAGGTCTTGCCGTCGGGCATGAGTTCTTCGCGGACCAGCTCGACATACACCACCTTGGTCGCCAGGCCCGCGGGGAGATTGGCCTGGGTGAATGCGGCGGCGATTTCGGAGGTCGGCACCGAGTATGCCACCGTCACCCAGTCGGTATCGGTCTGGGTGGGGGTCATGACAAACTGGGCTTCCTGGTTCGGCAGCCCGGCCAGGTTGGGCTGGGCGACGGGCATCTGGCGGGTGATCGTGCTGAGACCCGAGTTGACGCCGAGCAGCTTGGGCGCCGGCATCGGGTCGGTCGGGAGCTGGGCGACGGTGGTCGTGGTCGAGGTGGAGCCGCCGGTGGCGATGCCGGTGCGGTCGCCGGGCAGGGTGGTCACGACCGTGGCAGGCCGCGGCAGCTGCGGGCTGGTGGTGATCGATGCCTGCCAGGGGCCGACGAAGTCGACCGACGGCAGCGCGATGCGGGCGGGCGAATTCATCTGGCTGCGCAGCCGCGCGACCGGCCCGTCGACCGTCGCCTGATCGATCTCACCGACCGTAAGCGTCCGGCCGCCAAGCTCGACCGACGCCACCGGCGTGAGCACATACGACCAGACCATGAACAGCACGAACAGGCCGCCGAGCGCGATGGCGACCCACTGAACATGTTTTTCGAGCAGTTCGAGCACTTTCTGCATGGTGCACCTGTTGTTGAATCACGTGCCGTACATCAGGGCCGACGCCCGCGTCTGCGGGGTCGGCGGAGGGGCGTTGCCGCCGGAGCGAACCGCGGCAGGTCAAAACGGCGGTCCGCCTGTCGGCTCCAGCGGAGGCAGGATGCCCAGTTGGCGCTTGACCACTTCGGGCATGAGCGGTTCGGTCCACCGCCTCAGGAACAGCGCCTGGCAGGACAGCTCAAGCTGAACGACCGGGTTGGGCCCGTAGAGATAGCCTTCGGCCGACGCGATCCGCGGGTCGACGGCGGTCAGGTTGATCGCGCGGATGTAGAACAGCCGCCCTTCGACGAACCTCGCGAGCACTTCGGGCACCCTGGCCGCATCGACCACGAGGGTGGTGTCGAAGTTGACGACGTCGTACATGCCGTTCGAAACACGGCCGGTCTCGGATACGGCGAAATTGGGCGTGATCGGCTGGGTCGGGTTGGTCGCCAGCGAGGGGCCCGCGGCCACATCGCCCCCGCCCGCGACCGGCGGCAGCAAATACGGCGCGGGCTCGATCGTCACGCTCATCAGATGCTTGATTGTCGAGTCGGCGACCGAGGTGCTCGAGCCGTTGATGGCCTTGATCGCCTCGGCGATGTCCTGCTGGATCCACAGCCCCAGCTGGGCATACCAGATGGTCTCGGGGGCAGGGCGAGCCTCGCTGCTGATCATCTCGGTGTTGATCGACAGCGCTTCGGGGCTGATGTACACCGCGTGGGTCGCGGCCACTTCGCCGCGCATCTGGTTGGGAATCTCCCGCTGAAACTTGTCGATCGACAACTGCAACTGCGAGTCATTGGCGTTGCCGAAGACCGCGGCCATGCGCCGCGCCTCTTCGCTGCGGGCCTGCACGGCCTGGGTGACCTGATCCTGCGTGGGCGGGATGCCGGCGCCGAGGATCTCGAACGGCAGCGTCTGCTGCATGAAGCGTCCGTAGCGGTCGCGGAATTCAAAGCCCGCGGTGCCGGAGGGGTTGGGCAGCGCGCCCCTGACAAGCTGCTCGCGGGCGTTGAGCTGGACGGCCGCGTCGTAGAGCGTGGCCGCCTGGCTCGCCACCGCGTCTTTGAGCGCCGTGCCCTGTTCGATGATCGCCTGGTTGGGGAAGACCTCGAGCGGCTCGGGCTCGCTGTTGCGCGGGTCGACTGTCGGCAGCACGCGCGTCTTGGTGAGCAGGCCGTTGACCTCGTTGTGGGCCGCGACCCGTTCGTTGGCCTGGGTCTGCACGTCTTCCGCCATGCTGGGCAGGGGATAGACGAAGACGGCGATCACCGCCGCCAGCGCCACCACGCCGCAGATGATCGGCACTTTGTGCTTCATCGCCGTGGACATGACCTGCTTGAAATCGACTGCCATAGAGGCTCCTGACGTTTGTCTGTCACGCAAGTTCGGCCGACGCCGCCGCCCGATCGTCGCTGACGCTGCTTGTTCGCTGCCGCCCTTAGTTCGCTGCCGCCGCTTCGTCGGTGGTGGCGCCTTCTTCGCCTTCGGGCGTTGTGGGCTCGGGCGCCGGGCCCAGGCCCAGCACCACCCGCACCGTGACGACCCAGTCTTTGTTCATGTCTTCATCGGTGACGGGGTCGACGATGAGGTCCGCCTGGGTTCCGCCGGCCGGGTTGACCCCGCCGGGCTGAATACCGCCGGGATTAAACCCGCCCGGACGGCGTCCGCCGACGATGCGTGTGGGCGGGTTGAAGCGGCCGGGCGGTGGGGCGAATTCGTCATCGGGTACGAAGTTCGCCCGGGCCTGG
>CAZBOE010000115.1:14263-14475 GCA_964493365.1 uncultured Tepidisphaeraceae bacterium
GGGCGTCGATCACGTGGAACGGCCGGGGTGAGGTTTCCGATGCCTTGGCGAGCGCCTTGAGGTTGCTGATGAAGGTTTCCTGAACCAGCCGCGTGCCCTGCGCGTTGGGGGTGATCCCCTTGACCATCAGTACGAAGCCGGGCTTGACGTTCGCGGCCGGGTCGACGGCGTCGCCGCCGCCTTCCATTCCCGATGCGCCCGCGATGAACGTG
>CAZBOE010000116.1:0-9824 GCA_964493365.1 uncultured Tepidisphaeraceae bacterium
CCGACGTCGCCCGGGGCGGCAGTGGACGCAGCGACGCCCCCGGCGGCCGTGGCATCGGCGGCGAAATCGAAACCAGCGGCGCCGATGCCGACGCCTCGCTGGGCGTCCCGCCCGGGGGCGATGCCCCGCCCGGCCCCGGCGCCAGCGGCATCCGCGAGACCGCCGACCCCAACTACCCCGCGAACAAAGACACCGCGAAGTATGCCGACGACGAGCGTCAGCCCAGCCCCAGGCAGCGCGCCCGCAAGCGCAACCGCTGACCCACTGTCACAATGAAGACATAAGGCAGGCCGCCAGGCCACCGGCGGAAAAACGACCCGACTCAGGCGCGGGCGGCGCTGGTGCCGCCCGCACGGTCGTCTGCGGTCGACGGACGAAACGCCAGCAGCGCCGCCGGCACATCCGCATAGATGTTGAAGAGGTGATCGAGCCGGGCCACGGTCAGAATGCTCACGATCGGCGAGTGCACGCCCGCCAGCTTGATCTGACCGCCATGTTCTTTCAGGCGATTGTGCAGCCGCAGCAGCGTCGAAAGGCCGACCGTGGAGATGAATTCGAGCTTGGAGCAATCGACGATGATCCGCGTCAGCCCGGCGTCGATCAGCGTCTCGAGCTGATCAACAAACTCGCCGGCGTTCTCACGCGAGATGCCCCCGTCCGCCGCGAGGATCAGGATGTCTTTGTAGATTTCGTGGTAGTAGAATTCCATCCCGTGCTCCAATCCGCTCGCCTGGGCCAGCCGGCCCTATAGCTTAGCCGACAGGCCACGCCGTCGAAAGCACAAGATGGCGGTGGGATATTTCACACAACCTCGCGATTTTGCAGTGGCGTGGGCAGGCCGATCATGGTCTGCTGGGCGGGTCATGTGGCGCGCGATGTACATTCTGCCGTGTGCACTGCTGGCGGGCCTTGCATTCGCCGGCGGGTGCAAGTCGTCTGAGAGGCCAGCGGTTCGCTCGCGGCCGATCGTGCTGGGCCCGCCGGTGATCGACGTGCGCCGCGGCACCGGCAGCTTCCCGCTCGACGGGCGCGACATCGCCTCGAGCGGCGATCTGGTCGCCTCGTTGTCGGCCGCCTACCTCCAGCGTGTCTGGCGTCCCAGCGTGGCGACGCAACCCGATCTCCTCGACCCAGGGCAGGCCGACGCCGTGCCGCTGGCGTGTGCGGGCATGCCGGGCGAAGCGGCCTCGCCCGCGGAAGACGCCGCTCCCCAGGCCCAGACCGCTGATCACCCTCGCGCCATCGCCTATCAGCCGGTCTCGCAGTGGATCCAGGCCGAAGGCGAGTTCCCGCTGCTCGATCGGCTCCGCGTTGACCTGAGCGAATCGACCGTTCACCCCGACTTCGAGCCCCGCGGATTTGAGTCGGCCGCTTCGGATGAGGGAGTGGTCTACGTCCGCCGGCTCGATTACGTCGCCAGCCCGCTGCGGTTCGGCGGCGCGAGCATGGATATCACCCTCGAGGCCGACGAAGCCCTGCTGGGTCTCATGCGTGACCGCCGCGGCGGGCGCGGTCTGGTTCTGCTGGGCGCCGCGTCGGGCGAGATGCGTTTTGCGATGACCATCTCCGACATGGAGGCGATGGTCCGCGCCGGGGGCTCTCGCGGGCCCATGCGGGTCGACGATGTTCGCATCGAGATCGCCAGCAGTTCGCCCCGCTCGCTTGAGGCCGCGATGTGGGTCAAGGCCCGCTGGCTCATGCTGCCGATGACCTTCCGCGTGTCGGGCGCCGTCGACATCGACCGCTGGCATCTCGTCCACTATCGAGATCTCCGCGCCGTCGGCCACGATCCCGGCGGCGACCTTGCCGCCGTGTTCATCAACTCGATGCTCGACCGCCTGCGCGACCGCGTCTCGCCCATGATCCTCTTCGCCGACGGCGTCACCAGCGTCACCGATGTCCGAATTCACGCCGACGACGGTGTCGACCTGGTCGTCCGATTCGGCCGCGACCCGTCTGCAAAGTAGAATCTCGTCGCATGAGCCATGATTTAATCTCGGCGCTGCATCGCGACGGGTTTGTCGTTCTGGATCGTTACCTCGACGACCGCACCACATCCAGCCTCAGCCAGGGCTGTGCCGATATCGGCGAGGCCGCGCTGGCCCGGCGCGGCGTCGTTTACGCGCAGCGCAACATGCTCGCCAACCCGGTCGTGTCGGCGTTCGCCGCTTCTGAGCCCGCAAGGCGGCTTGTCGATTCGGCCTCACCGGGCGCAGTGGCGGTCCGGGCCATCCTCTTCGACAAGACCGGTGACGCCAACTGGACTGTCCCGTGGCACCAGGACCGCTCGATCGCCGTCGCGCGGCGGCTCGACCTGCCCGGGTTCGGGCCGTGGTCGGTCAAGGCCGGCGTCGTCCATGTTCAGCCGCCCGCCGACCTGCTGCGAGCGATGGTGACCCTCCGCTTCAGCCTCGACCCTTGCGGCTTGGACAATGGTCCGCTCCGGGTTATTCCCCGCACACACCACGAGATGCTCGATGCGGCCGCGGTCGATCGTGCCGTGGCCGATGGCGCACAGCACACCTGCACGACATCGGCCGGCGGTGTCGTGGTCATGCGGCCGCTGGTGCTGCATGCCTCTTCGCCCGCGGACCGTGGTGCCGGCTCACCCTCGCATCGTCGGGTGCTTCATATTGAGTATGGTCCGCCCGTGCTGCCGGGCGGGCTGCAATGGGCCGCGGCATAGCGTCGCCCGCCTTGCCCGGGCGTGTCGCATGAGACGATCTCGAGTCGTAAAGTGTCGCCATGAAACCGCTGCTGCGATCGGGTCTGGTGTCAGTGACGTTTCGCAAGCTCCCGCCGGCCGAGGTGGCGCGGCTGGCCAGCGAGGCTGGGCTCGCGTGCATCGAGTGGGGCGGGGATGTGCATGTGCCCCACGGAAACCTCGCCCGCGCCAAAGAAGTGCGGGCCCTCTCGTCCGACCATGGGCTGGCGGTCACCTCCTACGGCTCCTACTACCGCCTGGGCGAGAGCGAGTCGGCCGACGGAACGGGAAGGTTGTCATTTTCGACGGTGATCGAAACCGCGACCGAGCTCGGGGCGCCCCGCGTGCGCGTGTGGGCCGGCTCGCGCGGCTCGGCCGACGCCGACGACGCCCACCGCTCGCGAGTCGTTGACGACCTCGCGCGGATCGGCGCTATGGCCGATTCGGCGGGGCTCGAGGTCGGGCTCGAGTACCACGCCTCGACACTGACCGACTCGCGCGAATCAACACTCGATCTGCTCGCCCGCGTTCCCCTGCTTAACGTCAAGTCGCTCTGGCAACCGCCTCACGGGCGCACGCCGCAATACAACGCCGAGTCGCTCGACGAGCTCATCGGGCGTCTCGCTCATGTCCATGTGTTCCACTGGTGGCCCGGCCCCGACACGCGGCTGCCCCTCATCGAAGGCGCCGACCGATGGCAGCGCTACATCGACGTCCTGCGCTCGCGCGAAAAGCCGGCCGATCTGCTGCTCGAGTTCGTGCCCAACGACGACCCCGAGCGGTTCAAGGCCGACGCCCGGACGCTGCGATCCTGGATTTCACAATGACACGCCGGCTCACGGCGTCGGCCGCTGGCTGCTGCGTCGGATCTGCGCGTCTTCCCACGCCTGCCGCAGGAGCCGCTCGGTCGCGCCGGCCGCCATCGCCTTGCGCTGGGCGATCAGGTCGGTGATGGTGAAATCGGGGCGCTGCGGGTCGGCAAAGCCGAACCACACCGCGGCATCAAACGCGCCGGTCGCATACGCCGCCCTCGCCGCTCGGCCGATGTGGGGCAGATGCGCATAGCCGCTATACAGTGCGTCGAGTGTGAACTCATACGGGTCGATCCTCGCTTCGACCCGATGTCCGGCTTCCCCCGCAGGTGCTGCCGCCTCGGTTGTCGCGGGCCGCGTCGCAGGCGCGTTGAGGCCTTCGCTCAGCCGCTGCCAGAATCGCCCGCGCACGCCCGCGTACTCACCGTCTCGCGAAGAGAAAATCCGGCCTTCCATGTCGTTGTGCGGGTTGATCGACCGGTCGACCCTCGGCGCCACCAGCGGCCCCGTCCCCGGAGCGGCCGCCGCCGCAGGAACACCGGGAACCTGCCCCGCGAGATACGACAGTGACTTGAAGTCCTCGGTGCCGTGGTGGGGCTGGTGGGCGTCCTGGATGTAGTGAGCCATGTATCCCGCCCACTTCACCGCCTCCATGTTCGCCTCGGGGTCATCCTTGGCCAGCTCGCTCACCAGCCGGCCGTAAGCTTCCGCAACGCGAAACGGCAGAAAACCCGCGCGGGTGTATCGCGGGTCGGTCACATCGCGCGGAATGCTCGACCTGGGCGGCAAGCCCGAGCCGTCGTCCTTATAGACCCCGACCGGGCCCAGGTATTCCAGGTCGAGGTAGTGCATCTTCGATTCATCCACCCCATAGGGCGCGATCGGCGCACGCCCGTCGGGTCGGTTGCGGGCGCGGTCGGGTTCGACACTCCAGAACTCCAGCGTCTTCTCCACCGGCGGCGGGTCATCCCGGCTGAAATCCGACACCTCTTCGACAGCCATCGCCCGGAGCGTGTTCGGCCCGACCGTGGTCGTGGCCGACAAAAACGTGCGCAAGCCCGCGGGCGTCGACGGGTCGTCGATCAGGCGCAGCGCCGCGGCGCGGGTGATCAGCACGTGGCCGTGATAGCTCCACGCCATCGCCTGCCCGGAGGCCGCGGCACAGATCGACAGCGCGAGCACGGCAACGGCAAGTCGGTTGGTTCTTGTCATAAGGGCTACCACTTCGCGGGCCGGGGCATGGCGTCGCCCGGCGACAGATCGACCTGCCGCGCGGTCCGAACATTGCCCCGCGGGGCAGGATGCGATACTCATGCTGCGGGAAAGCGAGGCAACATCAACATGGCAATCTCAGGCGAACTGAAGTCAAAACTCAAGTCGATCGGTCAGGATGCGGTGCTGAGGTTTGAGCCGCAGTTGTCCGATGCCCAGTCCACCAAGCTGGCCGACCAGCTCCTGGCGCTCGACCTCGACGGCCTGCGCGAGCTCGTCGATACGCAGGTCAAGCTCAAGGCGCCCGTCGCCATCCCGAGCGATATTCAGCCTGTGAAACCCTATCCGCGTGTTCCGAACACGCCTGAGCTCAAGGAACTCTATGCCCGCGCCGAGCGCCGCGGCCGCGAGCTGCTGGCCGCGGGCAAGGTCGGTGCGTTTCTCGTCGCCGGCGGGCAGGGCACGCGGCTCGGCTACGACGGGCCCAAGGGCGAATACCCCGTCACGCCCATCAGGAACAAGCCGCTGTTCCAGGTGTTTGCCGAGCAGTTGCTCGCGCATGGCAAGGCCGCGGGAAAACCCATCCCGTGGTACATCATGACCAGCGACATCAACGACGCGCCGACCAAGGCCTTTTTCCAGAAGCACCACTATTTTGGCTACGACCCGGGCAACGTCCGCTTCTTTCAGCAGGGCATGATGCCCGCCTTCGCCTATGACGGCACGATGCTCCTGGGCGAGAAAGACAGCCTCGCGCTCTCGCCCGATGGTCACGGCGGATCGCTCCGGGCGCTGCGCCGCAGCGGTGCGCTCGATGACATGAAGTCACGCGGGGTCGAACACCTGAGCTACTTCCAGGTCGACAACCCGCTGGTGCACACCATCGACCCCCTGTTCATCGGGCTCCACGACCTCAGCGGCTCGGAGATGAGCAGCAAGACCATCGGCAAGGCCGGCCCGCTCGAAAAGGTCGGCAACTTCTGCGTGGCCGACGGAAAGCTCCAGGTCATCGAGTATTCCGACCTCCCCGAAAGCCTGGCGAAGCAGACCAACCCCGACGGCTCGCTCAAGTTCAACGCCGGCTCGATCGCCATTCACGCGCTGCGCGTCAGCTTCATCGAGCGGCTGACCGCTGGCGGGCGACTGAGCCTTCCCTGGCACCGCGCCGAGAAGAAAGTGCCGTTCGTCGATGCATCGGGCACGCTGGTCAAACCGGAGTCGCCCAATGCGGTGAAACTGGAGCAGTTCGTTTTCGACGCGATCCCGCTGGCCAACAACCCGATCGTCTACGAGACGTTCCGCGAGGAGGAGTTTTCGCCGGTCAAGAACGCCGAGGGCAATGACTCGCCCGCGACGTGCCGTCGCGATCAGATCCGCCGGGCCGCGCGGTGGCTGACCGCCTCGGGCACGACCGTCGCCACCAAGGGCGGCGAGCCCGATGCGGTGATCGAGATCGCGCCCGCGCTTGCCGTCAGTCAGGATGACCTGAAGGGCAAACCGCTGCCCAAGTCGATCGGGTCGGGCGAGTCGGTTTACCTGGGTTGAGCCTCGACAAAGGTTGAGCCCTGACACCGGTTGAGCCATGACGCCCCAGCCGCCTGCCGACCGACCTTCGCCCCGGCGCGGACCGCCGGATGATGTGGTTCCGCTGGTGATCCTCGGGCTGGGGCTGGGCGTGCTGGGGCTCGACCTCGCGGGGGTCGAGCTCTTTCGCGGGGCGGGCGGAGCGGCCGCGATCGACTATCGCGCGGTGGGTGTCGCAATGCTGCTGGCGCTGGGGCTGGCGTTTCCCCTGGTGAGGGGGCTGGGCGGGTGGCTGGCGGTGTCGGGCGGCGCGACAGTGTTCATGCTCGCGGCCGCGGTGGCTGGTGACCTCCCACTTTTCTCCACTGAGCCCGTTTGGTCGGCCGGGGCGTCGGGAAACGTCACGCTATCGGTGCTGGCAATCTGGGCGTGGTCGGCGGTGCTGGTGCTGTGGGCAGCCATCGGGCTGCCGGCGCGGGTTGAGCCGGTGCTGAAATCGGCCGTGCTGGCGCTGATGTTGTTGCCGCCGGCGCTGGGTTATGTGCTGCAGGAACAAGGACCTGCGGCCGAGTCGCCGGCCGGTTGGGCTGCCGCGGGGAAGGTCGCGGCCGGTTGGATCGCGGCGTCGGGGCCGCTGGGCGGGGCTGCCGTATCGGGGGAGATGGGTTGGTCGGACTGGCTGGCGGTCGGGGGGCTGCTGGCGCTGGCGGGGTGGCTGCGGGCGCGGAATCGGCGCGTAGTCGACAAGTTATCCACATAGCTATCCACCGCCATCCCGCCGGACGTGCGAACTTTATCCTAACTCCATGTGGATAAACGACGTCCGAGAAGTATTCGCTTGCAATGGTGGGTGGAAGTGGTGATTATTCCCACATCGCCGAGCCGAAGTGGGACGAAAACCTTGCGACACCCAATCCTGTTTGGGGAGTATGACCTGACGATCGATGACAAGAATCGTCTGCTCATACCCTCCGAAATCCGCAAGCAGATCGACCCCGCCCGGGACGGCGAAGGGTTCTTTCTCACAATCGGAACCAATCGCCGGCTCTGGCTCTACACCAGCGCCTATTACGAAGCCCTGGTGCTCCAGGAGCCCGGCGAGATGATCCCCGGCACCGACCGGCTCGAATTCGACCTGCTCAATTTCGCACTCGCGAGCAAGGTCGAGACCGACAAGCAGGGCCGGCTCCTTGTGCCCGACAAGCTGCTCAAGCGCAGCGCGACGGGCAAAGACGTGTACCTCATCGGCGTGCGCAACCACCTGGAACTGTGGAACCGCGACGAGTGGGACACGCAGCGGGAAGAACTGGTTCGTCGGCGTGAACAGGTCGCGATGGCCGCGAGGCTTGCGCGACCGGGCAACGCCGGTGGCTCGAACCCCGAATCGCGCTGATCGGATCAGCATCTGCCGCCCCAGGGAAGCGGGCGGCATTCGAACGTCGGCCTTCGGGCGTGAGCATCGCGGAGCGATGTGGCCTGAGGGCAGTTGGTGAACGCGAGCATTCGACTCAGGGACGGGTGGATCGCTCACGTCTGGATGTCCCGTGGACACGGAAGTCCGCCGGGACGGATCGGGTTGAAGGTGATTCAAAGCAACGGCCCTTCGCGGGGTCGTCGGGCAGTGTGCCGGTCGCCGCAAGGATGCGGCGACCGACTCACCGCCGATCGTGCGAAGCGCGATACCGTAGGGTCGTCCTATGGATGGGGCCCCGGCTGCAACCGGGGGGCACGGACGCCCGGCTCTGCTGTATCGCCTTTCCGGCAGGTCACGCTGCGGCGGCAAGGGCTCGCCGCGATCGAACCCAACCGGCGGTGCCGGCAGGGTGGTATCGGCATCTGCCCGATCAACCCTTGATCTCGCAGACTTGCCGATCTCGTGGACTTACCGATCTCGCAGACTTGCCGAAAAGGAACCCCGTCGATCCAGCCCCGGGCGATCCTGCCTCGAGCAGGGCCATCGTCCCACGCGATCACGGACACCGCAAGCCCATTTGACCGGCAAGCCGGTCGGGCCGACCGGGCCGGTACAGCGTTGCCCGGTGCAAGTCGGGTTCCCCGGTGCATGGCGGGCTGCCGATGCATGTTGCGTCGCCCGGCTAGGCAGTGCCGGGCGAATTGTGGATGATCCGACCAATGGAGTTGCCGGCCACCGGGCATGATCCGGTCTTGATCGACGAGGTCCTCGACCACCTCAAGCCTGAGGACGGGGCGGTCTTGGTCGATTGCACCGTCGGCCGCGGCGGGCATTCGCGGGCGCTGGCCGAGCGGCTGGGGTCGAACGGCGTGCTGATCGGGCTCGATGCCGATCCGCGAAACCTCGCATTCGCACAGCAGCGTCTCGAGGGGGTGGCTTGCCCGGTCAGGCTTTTTCACGCCAATTTCACCGAGCTTGGGGATGTGCTGGCCGAGGTGGGACGCGAGCGGGTCGACGGCATTCTTGCCGACCTGGGCATCTCGACCAACCAGCTCTTCGAAGCGGACTATGGGATGAGCTTTGCGCGGGAGATGCCGCTGGACATGCGGATCGACCCGCGCAGCGAGCTGACGGCGGCCGACGTGGTGAACCGTTATGACGAGGGGGATCTTGCGGATTTGATCTACCAGCTCGCCGACGAGCGGTTCAGCCGTCGGATCGCGAGAAAGATTGTGGCCGAGCGTGCGCGGGGCCCGATAAAGACGACGGAGCGGCTGGCCGAGATCGTCCGCTCCGCGGTCCCGGGTCGGGGCAGGAGCCCCGACGCCATCGACCCTGCCACGCGCACGTTCATGGCGCTTCGGATGGAAGTGAACCATGAGATGGGCAACCTCGGGCGGCTCCTTCGAGAGGCGCCCGTGCGACTGGCGGAGGGCGGTGTGCTGGCGGTGATCAGCTTCCACAGCGGTGAAGATCGCCTTGTGAAAAACGCGTTTCGCGAGCTGCAAACGAGCGGCGCGTTTGAGGTGGTCACCCGCAAGCCGGTGGTTCCGGGGGAAGCCGAGGTCATCAGCAACCCGAGGTCGCGGTCGGCCAAGCTGCGCGTGATCAGGCGAACGTCGCCGGTGGTGTAGCCGCGGGAGCAGCGGCATGCCCGGTGTGTCTGCACGTAGATGTAAAAGCGGACGGCCTCGGAGAAGCAGGACATGACGCGTGAGACGAAGATCGGGCTCCTGGTGGGGCTGGCGTTCATCATCGTGATCGGCATTTTGTTGTCGGATCACATTCAATCGAACAACCAGCCGCAGACCGCGCCGCTGACCTCAGCCGGTGGAGGCGCCCGCGAGGCGACGACCACGCCCGGCACGGTGACGGCCAGGGTCGAAGTGACGCCCGCGCAGACGGTGACGCCCACGACGCCGGTGGTGGTGCGTGAGCAGGTGGCGCCGCCGGTCGATCCGGTGCTGACGATTCGCCCGACCGACCCGCCGGCGCCGAGCCCCGGCCCGGGTGGGTCCCGCGGTTTGTCGGGCGAGGTGATCCGGGTCGAGCAGGGCGAACTGGCCAGGGCGTCTGAGTTTGATGCGATCCGTCGTGAGGCAAGTGCCGCGGGCGAGCCGCTGATCGCGTTGCCCAACGGGCTGAGCCAGCCGACGCC
>CAZBOE010000116.1:9834-14408 GCA_964493365.1 uncultured Tepidisphaeraceae bacterium
GGTCATCACGCGGCTGCCCTCGCCCCTGCGGGCGCAGCAGCCGGAGATCGCCGGTGCACTTGCCGCAGGGCAGGCGGGGCAGACCGCCCAGCGTCAATACACCGCGCGGGCGGGCGATTCGCTCTACCGCATCGCCAAGCAGTTTTACGGCAGCGCTTCGCCGGAGAACATCGACCGGATCGTGCGCGCCAACCCCAACCTGCGCGGCAACCCCAACCTCATCACCGCCGGCCGGACGTATGTGATTCCCGACCTCGCGCCGTCCCCGGTCAATGCGGCCGCCCCCGTCAACGCCGCGCCGGTCAACGCGACCACGCCCGCGCCGTCGTCGGCCGTCGCTGACGCCCAGCCCGCTTCGGCGCGGACGGAGGGCCGGCGTGTCAACGGCTACGCGGTCTACACCGTCAAGGCCGGCGACTCGCTCTGGAAGATCGCCCGCGAGCAACTCGGCTCGCCCGAGATGGTGGGCGAGCTCAAGCGACTCAATAACGATGTGCTCCGCGGGTCGGATACCGTCCGCATCAGCATGCAGCTCAAGCTGCCGACCCCGGTGAGCCGGTCGGTGGCGGCGGCCGAGTAGGCGCCGGCGAAGCGTCACTCAAAATGGATCGCCTTCCGGAGACGACCATGAGCAAGGTGCTGATTTGCGTGCTGTCGGTGTTTGCGATCGGCGTCGGTCTGCTGCAGCTTCGGCAGCAGCGGCTGAACCTGTCATATCAAAACACCCGGATGCACAACCAGATCGAGGCGCGCCAGTCGACGCTGTGGAACCAGCAACTGCGCATCGCGGCCGCGACGTCGCCCAACGCCATCCAGCAGACCGTCGGCGATCGACAACTCGATATGGAGTTTGTCGCGCCGCTGCCGGCCGAGAAGGCAAGCTGGATCGACGCACGGCTTGACGATGTGCCGGCGGCTGGACGCTAGCGGCGTTGCGTCGGCAGCTTGAGAGCGGCTCGATCTCACGTCGACCGGTCGACGACAGACAACACAGAGGCCGGCAGAGGCAAGGGCGGTTCGGGAAGGACCGCCCTTGCCCGTTTACCTGAATCCGCAAGCCACGGAGAAGGTGGTCGTCGAGTGACCAGGATCAGCATCGGCCTTTTCGGGCAAGCCGCACGGGCGCGTCATCAAGCCGCTGCCGACGGGCGGCTGAGTCGAGAGGGTGCGAAGGTGATATTGCGGGGGGCGGGAGGGATATGCCGATAACGTGGCGTGCGCTGGTGGTGTGTTGGCCGACCGGTGGCGACGTTTGTGGGCCGGATGCCCGGGCCGTGCGAATGGCGACCGGGTAATTGACGAGGCGGTCATGGGCTGGCAGCCCATGCCACCGGGTGGTTGCCGCGGCGTTGGACTGGCAGCGATGTCTACACGGGCAGGTTGCCCGTGCCACAGGAGTGTCGGCCGGCTGATCGTGCCGCTGGGTTGGGTGCAAGGTTGTTTGCGCGTGAGTCGGGCGTATGTGGATGGGATGGATGGCTTATGGGCTTTTCGACGGCACGGGCTGCGGGCGTGGTGGTGGCGGTGGGGGTGGCGATGGGCCTGCTCGGGGGGCGGGTGGCTTATCTGCAGACCTACGGCCGCGAGGTGACGATTCGCAAGGCCGAGGAGCAGCAGCACCAGACGGTGGCGCTGGCGGCGCGGCGCGGGTGTGTGTTCGATCGCAACGGCATGCTGATGGCCGGGACGATGGAGGCCCACACGCTGTTTGTCGATCCGGTGTTTCGCGAGCAGCTTATCGAGGAAGGGCGGATCACGCGGCAGGAGGCCGACGCCCAGGCGGCGGCGCTGGCACAGGCGGTTGATCTGCCCGCCGAGCCGCTGATGGATCTGCTGAATCAGGAGGGTTCCCGGCGCTACATCAAGCTGGTCGAGCGGATGGACGACGCGGCGGCCGGGGCGGTCTCCCGACTGGAGATCGATTGGGCCGGCACTCACCCGGTGCCGGTGAGGAACTATCCGATGGGCTCGCTTGCGGCCCACGTGCTGGGGGGCGTGGGCAAAGGCGGGGTCGGGCTCGAGGGCGTCGAACTCAAGTACAACGGCCTGCTCAGCGGGCAGGACGGCATGCTGCGCCAGCGGAAAGACGCGCGACGCCGGCCGATCTCGGTGGCCGCGAGCGACTACGTCGAGCCGCGACACGGACGACACTTGATCCTGACGATCGACGCCAACATCCAGATGATCCTCGAACAGGAGCTCAACGCCACCTGCAAGCGCCAGAAGGCGCGGCGGGGCGAAGGGGTGGTCATCGATCCGAACACGGGCGAAGTGCTGGCGCTGGCGAACTGGCCGACCTATAACCCGGGCGTGATCAGCGAGGTCGATGCGTTTACCCGCACCAACCACGCGCTGGTCTCGCCTTACGAACCGGGATCGACGATCAAGCCGTTCATCGTCGGGCCGGCGCTGGCGGCCGGGCTGACCCGCCCGGGCGAGGTCTTCCCCATCGGCGGCAAGGTCTGGCGCACCGCCTACGGCCGGCGGATCACCGACGTGCACGGGTATGACCAACTGGCGATGTGGGATGTGCTGGTCAAGTCGAGCAACGTCGGCATGGCGATGCTCGCCACGCGCATGGGCAACCCGAGAATCCACGAAGCCATCACCGGATTCGGCTTCGGCAGCACAACCGGGCTCGAGCTGCCGTTCGAAGACGACGGGCGGGTCAACCCGCTGCCGCGCTGGGGCAAGTACACGACCCATTCGGTGGCGCAGGGTTATGAGCTGATGGTCACCCCGATCCAGCTCGCGCGGGCGATGTCGACCTATGCCAATGGCGGGCGGCTGATCAAGCCGACGCTGATCAAGGGGACACTCAACGCCGACGGCACGGTCGAACGCGCCGCCTCACCGCTGATGCCGCAGATGACCCCGCAGGTGATCGACCCGATGACGGCGGCGGACGTGCGGCGCATCCTGGCCGATGTGATGGTTCGCGGGACGGGCTCGCGGGCGCGGTCGCAGACGTGGAACGTCTTTGGCAAAACCGGCACCGCGCACATCTCCGACGCGCGCGGCGGCTACGACAACACCCGCTACACCAGCAGCTTTGTGGGCGGCGCGCCGCTGGAAAACCCCCGGCTGGTGATCGCGTTCATCATCCACGAGCCTGACCGATCGCTGGGCTACTTCGGCGGCACGATCTCGGCGCCCGGTGCGGTCGCGGTGCTCGAGCGGTCGCTGGCATACCTGCAGGCGCAGCCCTCGCCCGACATGCCGCTGCCGCCGCCCCAGGTGGCCGCGGTGCTGCATAACTACAGCGAGCGGGTCTACCAGCGCAAAGCCGGCTCGACCGCATCGGCATCGGTGCAGGATTAGACCCCTCCATACCGGCCGACGGTGTCACCCGCGTGTCAACACGCAGAAGCAGCGCCGCGGGTTTGGGCGTCCGTTTGCGTTTCGGCATGGCTCCAGGGGGGCCGGGCACTGGCGGACGGGGCGGTTTTTGTATCCCGGTCCACACCCATCCGGCATAAGATCGGGGCATGCAGAGCATTCCTGTTGACGTTCGCCGGGCCGAGTCGACGGCGCGTGATGCGGTGGATGAGCTGGAGCAGGATCTCCGGCGTGCCCGTCGGCTGGCGGGCTTTCTCGATGCGCGCTTCGAAATCGCCGGCGTGAAGTTCGGATTTGATGCGCTGATCGGCCTGCTCCCGGTGGTCGGCGATATCGCGAGTACATCGATCGGGCTTTACCTGCTCTACCTCGCGAAAAAGCATCGCATGGGCCCGGTCGTGCTCGGCCGGATGGCGGGCAACCTGCTGATCGACTGGCTGGTCGGGCTGATCCCGGTGCTGGGCGATTTCCTCGACGTCTTCTACCGCGCCCATCTCAAAAACCTCGCGATCTTCGAAGCCGCAGCGGCCCGTCGTCGCCGCGCTTGATGCGTGTGCGGGGCGGCCATCCAAAGGCCCCGCCGGGCTGCTGTAAAGTAGCGCTGACGAGGCGCGCTGCGGGTGACCGGTTGGCATCGTGCGGGGGCTGGAATTACCATTTGAAGACAGAAGCCAGCACGGGTGAGGGTGTCGGGTGGCGCTGGTGATCCGGGCCTGCTTACCCGTGAGCGTCGCAAGGCGGAACGAAACATATTTGAGTTGGAGTGTCCAATGCGCAAAAGCGGTCGATTCTGGTTGGTGGCGGCGGTGGGGGCGGCGCTGGCCGCATCGACGCTCTGGGCACGCGAGGGCGTCGTCAAGACGACCGACGGCTTGAGCTATGAGGGCGACGTGGTCGAGACGCCTCAGAGCGTGTCGGTCAACCGCCGCGGCATCGTCACGCAGATCGAGCGTGCCAACATCGAATCGATCACCTATCGCGATTCGGTGACGGCGCAGATCACGCAGCAGCGGCTCGCGCTGGAGCCGACCGACGTCGCGGGGCGCATCAAGCTGGCGCGTCAGGCATTCGAAGCCCGGGAGTATCAGTTGTCGCTTCAGATCATCAGCGAGGCGCTGGCGATCGACTCGAACAACACCGAGGCAGAGCAGTTCTATCGCCTGGTCAACAGCCAGATTGAGTTGAACAACCGCCCTCCGGCGCCAGCGCCCGCTCCGGCGCCGACTGGTGCGGCC
>CAZBOE010000117.1:0-14081 GCA_964493365.1 uncultured Tepidisphaeraceae bacterium
GGCGCGGTCGATCAGCAGCTTGTTGAGCACGGGCGGCGCGACGTTGATGCCCGTTTTTAAGGGTGCGGCGACCACCGAGATCTACACCAGCTTGCGGTAAGGCTTGGCGACATCGAGCAGCCGCCAGAGCACTTTCTTTTGCGCCAGACACTGCGGGCACACGCCGTCGGCATAAGCGGGAATCACCCCGCCGCACTTGCGGCACAGGTCGCTCTGCTGTGCCTTTTGTTCGAGCGCCTCGAGCCACGACGTCTCGGATTCCTGCGCATCTTTCTTGTCGCCCACGCGGCGCGAGATCCGCCGCTGGAGGCGGGTCATGTCGCGAAAGAGTGTGGTGGCGACGCTGCGCTACAGCCGGCGTCGCCACCACGTCATCGCCCGAAAGCAACAGCAGCCGATCGACGCCCAGGCCCTCATCGACCCGGGCTTCCTTGAGGTCGGTCAGCGCGATCGTCCGCGCGCCGCCCTGCTCGAGCAGAACCAGTCTCTTCTCGGTCAGTACGGCCCACTGGTCGGCATAGCGGTGTTCGGCGTCGAGGTCATAGTGAGCCCAGGCGAGGGGCGTCTCACTGCCGAGGTCGCCATTGAGGCGCGACCGCAGGCTTGCGGGAAGCCCGTCCTGGGGCGGCGCGCCGCCATCGGCCGGGCTGCCTTGACTATCGGCAGCGGCGGGAACGGACGTTGTACGGTTGGGTTCGGGTGGCTCGGCGATCGACACGAAGTGCAGCCTCCATCCTCCCGGTCACACCCAGACCGGCGGGCGCGCGGAAAGGCTAACAGATCCATTGCGAGGCGGCATTGTAGCCGATGTCCTGCTTGGATGGATGTGAATTGTTGACTAGGCTTTGCCATACGGCCGCAATCTCCCTGAGGTCGGCCGCGATCACCCATGCCCCAGTCCGAACCAAATTCGCGACAATCTTCGGCCGCCCGTGTCGTGCTGATCACCGGCGCCGCCAGGCGGGTCGGCCGGGCGGTGGCGCTGCACCTCGCCCGGGCCGGGTGGGATGTGATGATCACCTATCACCAGAGCGATGATGCGGCGCAGTCGCTGCAGGCCGAGATCGAGTCGATGGGGCGGAAGGCGTATCGGGTTCGGGCAGATCTATCGCACCCCGAAACCGCGGCCCAGACGATCGGGTCGGCCGTCGCAAACTGGCAGGGCCGGCTCGACGCCCTGGTCAACAACGCTTCGCTCTATCTGCCGGGCCGGCTTGCAGATACCGACGCCGCGCTGCTGCGCCGACAGATGGCGGTCAATGTCGAGGCCCCCCTGCTGCTGGTCCGAAGGCTGACGCCGCTGCTGTCGGCCGACCGCGGCGGAGAGCCGGGCGAGGGTCCGCTCGGTCACGTCGTCAACATGACCGATCTGCTGGCCGAGCGCCCTTGGCCGGCATACATGGCTTACTGCGCCTCCAAGGCGGCGCTGGCCAACCTGACCCTCTCGCTGGCACGCGAACTTTCCCCCAAAGTCACGGTCAACGCCGTCGCGCCGGGCGTGGTCGATTGGCCGCCCGAAATGGACGACGCGTCGAAAACGGCTTATCTCAAAAATGTCCCCCTCGCCCGCGCCGGCACGCCGCAGGACGTGGCAGACCTCGTCGAGTTCCTCCTCACCCGCGCCCCCTACATCACCGGGCAAATCATCAAGCTCGACGGCGGCCGATCGATCAAGGGATAGGAGGAAGGCAGCAGAGGAAGAAGACAGGAGAGGCAGAAGAAGGCACGGAGGCACGAAGGGAACGCGGCGGCCTCGATTTGTCACGTATCACTCATCACTCATCACTCATCAAATATCGAAATACATGCAGAACTCGAACGGATGCGGGCGGACGCGGATCGCATCGACTTCGTTCTCTCGCTTGTATTTGATCCAATAGTGGATGACGTCGGCGGTGAAGACATCACCCTTGAGCAGGAACTCGTGGTCCTGTTCCAGCGCGTCGAGGGCCTCTTCGAGGTCGGCCGGGGCGGCGCCGATGCGGGCGTATTCGTCGGGGGTGAGCTTGTAGAGGTCTTTGTCGACCGGGTCGCCCGGGTCGATGCGGTTCTCGATGCCGTCGATCGCCGCCATCGTCATCGCGCTGAAGGCGAGATACGGGTTGCATGACGAATCGGGGCAGCGGAATTCCAGCCGCTTGGTCGCGGGATTGTCGCTGTACATCGGGATGCGCACCGCGGCCGACCGGTTGCGGCTGGAATACACAAGGTTCACCGGCGCCTCATACCCCGGCACCAGCCGCTTGTAGGAGTTGGTCGTCGGGTTGCACAGCGCGCACAGCGCCCGGGCGTGTCGAAGAATGCCGCCGATGGCGAAGAGCCCCATCTCCGACAGGCCCGCATAGCGGTTGCCCGCGAAGAGCGGCTTCTCGCCCTTCCAGAGCGAAAAGTGGACATGCATGCCGCTGCCGTTGTCGCCGAAAAGCGGCTTGGGCATGAACGTCACCACCTTGCCATATCGGGCGGCCACGTTCTTGCAGACATACTTGTACATCATCACGCTGTCCGACATGGTCAGCAGGTCCTGATAGCGCATGTCGATTTCACACTGCCCGCCCGTGGCCACCTCGTGGTGATGGGCCTCGACGGGAATGCCCAGCTCCATCAGCGTCGCCACGATCTCGCTGCGGATGTTCTGCATCGTGTCCATCGGCGGGCAGGGGAAATATCCCTCCTTCTGCCTCACCTTGTAGCCCAGGTTTTCCGGGCTCTCGTCGCCCCGGCCCCAGATCCCCTCGGCCGACCCGACGTAATACTTTCCGAAGTTGATCCCCTGGTCGTAAAACGCGCGGTCAAAGACGAAAAACTCGAGCTCGGGGCCGAAGTAAGCGTGATCGGCGATGCCCGACTTGGTGAGATAATCGATCGTCTTGCGGGCGATCGAGCGTGGGTCGCGGCTGTAGTTCTTCTTGGTGATCGGGTCGCGCACGTCGCAGATGATCGAGAGCGTGCGGTGTTCCATGAACGGGTCGATCTTGGCGGTCTCGGGCACGGGCACGAGGAGCATGTCGCTCTCGTTGATGGCCTGCCAGCCGCGGATCGATGAGCCGTCGAACCCGAAGCCGTGGGTGAAGCTGTCGGGCTTGAGCTCTTCGACGGGAATGGTCGTGTGCTGCCACAGCCCGGGGAAATCCATGAACCGCAGGTCGATGAACCGCACGCCCTGCTGCCGACAAAGCTCGAGCACGCCATGGACGACCGCCCCCGCCCGATCGCGACCCGTTTTGCGTGAAGCCGATTGTCCCCGATCCGCTTTTGCCTTGGCCATCTGACGTGTCTCCGGTTGCTGTATGACCGGCTGAGCGTAACCCGACTGGCAAAGGGAGCAAGCAGAGGGGTGTTGCTGGCAGTGGCCAGCAGGCGGCATGCAGAGAGAGTTCGCGGGTGAGGACGGGCCCTTTCCCGGGCGGCCGGCCGGCCTCACCGTCCGCACGCCTGCGCTCGCAACCGTGCCTGTTCACTCCCAACTCTCCCCTAGCCACTGTCCGTGCCGACTGCTACGCTCAATGTCCATGCGACGACTGTTCTTGTGCGATTGCCAGCCGGGGGATGTGGTCGAAGACGTTTTCGTCGTCTCGAACAAGCAGCTCTCAGCCACCACCACCGGCAAATACTTCATCAAGGCGTTCATCTCCGACCGGTCGTCTCAACTCACCGCGCGGATGTGGAATGCCTCGCGCGAGCTGTTCTCGCAGTTCCCCGACGGCGGGTTCGTCCGCGTCCGCGGACGCGTCGAAAACTATCAGAACAACCTCCAGTTCATCATCGAACAGGTCTGGCCGGCCAAGGAAGGCTCGTTCGAGATGGCCGACCTGCTCCCGCACACCACGCGCGACATCGACGCGATGTGTCAGCGGGTCTTCGAGATCGGTCAGTCGATTCAGAATCGTCACCTCTCGGCACTCGTCCACGCCTTCCTCGAAGACGAAGAGCTGATGAACAACTTCTGCCACGCCCCGGCGGCGGCCAGCTTTCACCACGCCTTCATCGGCGGGCTGCTCGAACACACGCTCAACGCGATGGAAGTGGCCGACGCGATCGTCCGCTTCTACCCCGGGCTCAACCGCGACCTGTGCCTCGCGGGCATCTTCCTCCACGACATCGCCAAGACCTGGGAGCTCAGCTATCAGACCGTCTTCGGCTACACCGACGGCGGCCAGCTCGTCGGGCATATCGTCAAGGCCGCCATGTGGGTCGAAGACAAGGCGCGCCATGCCGAAAAGACGCTGGGCGAGCCCATCCCCCGAGATCTGCTCGATGTGGTGCAGCACATCATCCTCTCGCACCACGGTCAGCCCGAGTTCGGCGCCGCCCGGGTTCCCAGCACGCCCGAGGCGATCTTCGTTCACACGATCGAGAACCTCGACGCCAAGCTGATGATGGCGCTGTCGAGTTGCCGAACCCCCGACGCGAGCAACACCGAGGGCAACTGGACGGAATTCATGAAAGCGTTCGGCGGACGCCTCTTCCGTCCCGACGTCGCGCCCAGCGAAGCACCGGTGAATGACGAGCCGGCCGGCTCCGCGCCCACCGCCAGTGCTCAGCCCGCCAGGACCCCGCCCGCCCCCGCGGCGGGTTCGCCCGCTCCCGCCGCTCAGCAAGCTGGCGCCGGCAAGCCGGTGAAGATGCAGATCACCAACCCGCTCTTCGAAACCGGCAAGAAGAAAGCCTGACCCGCCGACGTGCCGCTCGATCGCTCAGAACAAACACAGCCCGCGTCGGCAAAGACACGGGCTGCGGGGATTCGGTTGCGTTTGTCCTGACGAATATCGCGCCTTGGCGCACGGCAACCAGGTCGCCAAGGCGATGCGGTGTTACTTGACCGCGTCGAGGGCTTCGCGGAAATCGCGCTCCTGGCGCAGCCCAACGAACTTCTGGGCGACCTGCCCGTCCTTGAAGAGCAGGACGGTCGGGATCGCGTCGATCTTGTACTTGGCCGACACATCGCGGTTGGAGTCGGTGTCGATCTTGCCAACCTTGACCTTGCCGGCGTACTCACCAGCGATCTTGTCGATCGTCGGCGACAGCATGCGGCAGGGCATGCACCACTCTGCCCAGAAATCCACGAGCACGGGCGTGCTGCTCTTGAGCACTTCGTCTTCAAAGTTGGCGTCGGTGAATTCCTTGACGTGTTCGCTGGCCATGGGAAGCTCCTTTTCGGTCGGCCGGTGCGACGATCGCCGCACGTCGGCCGCTATGTAATGACGAACGTGCTCACGGCAGCCCGATGGCGGGAGGCCCGGCACGAATCGATTCACCTTGATCGTAGGCGGGCACGGCGGCCCGTCAAACCCCCCGCAGGGTCATCGAGATGACACACCGCCCTCGCCCGACCGCCCTGCCACTACCGTAAAGCCTTTTCCACCAACCACATATTCACACCCGCCAGCCCCCACAGCACCGCCCCCAGCACCGGCAGGGCCCACATCGTCCAGGCGGGCGTCGAACCGATCACGCTGTCGGCCGGCAGAACCCATCGCAGGACCGGCAAGATCAGGCAAATCAGTCCGAGCGTCAGCAGGATGGGGATGACCGTCCTCAGCGGCCCCACCGCCGCGAGGCGCGAGGCCTGCGACATCGACAGCGGCACAGGACGGGCCGGGGACGTCTCGGGCGAACCGGATCGGGGTGTCGTCATGCCCTCGGTCATATCACATGTCCGGATCGACCGCGAACGAGCTCGGCCGACGAAACGAGCCGGAGATGGCGCGGTCATGCGCCCCGCGAAGGTAGCCGAGGGCTGCCCGGTTAAGCCGCCCGAGTCGATGCAGCCGGGCATGGAGGAAACACGGCGGCCCTCGGGTGCGCCGTCGCGCCGGCTGGTCTGGGGGTGGTGTTGGCTCCGGGGAGCATCGACGCACCGCTTGTTGGCCCGCGGCAACACACACAGACCGCGTGTGATGCGGCCGGGCAACATCCGTCACAATCGACACCCCCGCCACACGCGGGAACCCGGAAAACGATCGCTCAATTGCGATGCGCGATTTTCTGATCCACTGCCCAGCCTGCTGGCGCGGGGTTTGCCAAGGCGTCAACACCGTAAGACATCCCCGCCCGTTGCGGGACGCAAGGAGACCGGCACGAGAGAGATCGAGGAGAAGTGCACCATGAACGAGCGGGAGTTCCAGACCAAGCTGGCCGAGTTGATGCGAGAGATCAGTACGCTCCCCGCGAGCGAGCGAGCCAAGCTCGAGAAGCTGGCCGACGAGACCCGCGAGCGCCACGAGCGGCTCAAGCAGACCGTGAGCAGCCTGCAGGAGTCGCTCGACTACCTGCGGCTGAGCATCAAGTATCTCGTGTTCGATCTCGAGGCGACCCGCCGCGAGAACGGTTATCTCCGTCGCATGCTCGAAGAGGCTGCCGAGGAGTAAACGACACACCCACGCCTGCTATTCCCGCGGGCCGCTCGCCAGGACGGCCTTCGGGAGATAGTGCGACGGCGGACGCTAACGTGGGCGTCCGCCGTTTCTTTGCGCGCGTCTCCGCAGGAGACGCCCGGCGTGGCGCCGGCGTCATGAGGCTGTCGCGGCGGGACAAAACACCCGGCCAGCTCAACAGTCCAGCCGCCCCCGAAGGGCCTGACGATGCCGCGTCACGCAGCACCTCGCCGCGCGGCTGAACGACACCCGCGAGAGTTGGCAAGGCTATCAAGGCGAGGAGAAGGGGCTGCGCGTCTGGAGCCGGATGTCGCTTACCGAAAGTCCGCTGGCCGCCTTGTAGCGATATCGGGTGATGCGGCCGTCGCGGGTCACCAGCGTCAACACCAGGAAATCGTCATCGACCGCAAAATCGACGCTGCGATAGTCGGTGGCCTCTCCCCATGACGCGATCGCCTGGTTCAGCCGCCCGACCAGCGGCGTTGCGTCGCCGGCCGGGCGCAGCACCAGATCCGACTTGCGGACGCGATAGCGACCATCGGGCTGCTCGACAATGACGGTGGTCTGCGAGTCGCGGATCTCGTCGAGCCCCAGCAACACGGCGCGGTCGAGGCGGTGCGCCGTCGGAGAAAACGCGTCGTCAAGCAGTTCGACCTCATCCGACCGCGGAAACGCAATGAGCGCCGCCCGCGTATCGGCCCCCGGCGACCACGTCAGCTCCGGGTTCTGCCGGGTGAACAGCGGCCCGAAGACCGACCACCCGAGCATGACCAGCAGAATCGCCGCGAGCAGGGGAAGCTTTCGGCGGATCCATCGCTGCGCCGGGCTGACGCGCGATCCCGGCTTGCCGCTGGGCGATTCCGGCCCGCCGCTGGGCGAGCCCGCGGCATTGCGTGGGTCGCGCCGACCGGGCGAGGCCTGGCCGGTGGAGCCGCCTGAGCGATTGGAGTTACGTCGGGTCGCCATGGTCAGACCGCCGACTCGATCCATCCGCCGGCCAGCACGACGTCATGGTCGAAGCAGACCACCGCCTGGCCGGGCGTGATGGCGGACTGGGGCTCATCGAAACGGACCACGATCTCGTCGGGCCCAGTCTGGGTGAGCGTCGCGGGCTGGGGGGTGTGGTTGTAGCGCATCTTGGCGCTGACGCGCAGCGCCGCGCCGGGCGTCACGCGCGACGACAACACGTTGATCTGCCGTGCGACCAGCGCCTGACGGAGCAGCGCTTCCTTGTCGCCCACGGTGACGCGGTTGGCGGCCGGGTCGATGTCGACGACGTAGATCGGGTATCCCAGCGCCAGCCGCACGCCCTTTCGCTGGCCGATGGTGAAATGCTGATGTCCGTCGTGCCGGCCGACCACCTCGCCGTCAGGGGTGACCAGTTCGCCGCCACGAAATGACTCGGGCGCGCGGCGCTTCACGAGGCCGGCATAGTCCTGGTCGGGCACGAAGCAGATCTCCTGGCTGTCGGGCTTGTTGAAAACCGGCAGCTTCAGTTCCTCCGCGATCCGGCGGACCTCGGGCTTTTCCATGCCGCCGATCGGCAGCAGGGTGTGAGCGAGCTTGTCGCGCGGCATGCCGAAGAGCACATAGCTCTGGTCTTTGCGGTGGTCGATGCCGCGGAGCAGCGCCGGCTCGCCGGTGCCGGGATCGACACCGACGCGGGCATAGTGACCCGAGGCGACGTAATCGGCGCCGACGGCCTGGGCGTATTGCGTGAGCCGGCCGAACTTGAGCCAGTCGTTGCACCGGACGCAGGGGTTGGGCGTCCGGCCGCGGTTGTATTCACTGACGAAGTAGTCGATGACGCGGCCGAAGTCGTCTTCGAAATTGAGCACGTAGAACGGGATGTCGAGCATGCCGGCGACGCGCCGGGCGTCGGCGGCATCGAGTACCGAGCAGCAGCCCTGCTTGGTCGATCTCGGGCCCGCGGCGGTCGCTGACGGAGCGTCGTCAGTGGAACAGTGGACGCCGCCCTGCGCGGCATCGGCATCGACGCCCTTGGGCGTACCCAGGCGCATGAAGCACCCCAGGACGTCATAGCCGTCCTGCTTCAGCAGCGCCGCCGCGACGGACGAGTCAACCCCCCCGCTCATGGCGACGACGACCTTGGGCTTTCTGGCTGCCATGGGCGGCCATTGTAGGCGAGGAATCGAAAGCGAAATAGTTGAGACGCTGTCGCATTGACAGCCCGGCTCGCCTTACTAGACTGAGACGCAGTCTCAACGTTTTATTGAAGGGAGCATCGATGTCAGATCGGCTGGGAAACAGGCAACACCATTCGTCAGAGGGGTTTACGCTGGTCGAGCTGCTGGTGGTGATCGGGATCATCGCCCTGCTGATCTCGATCCTGATGCCGGCGCTGAGCCGTGCACGGTCGGCGGGTCAGTCGACGGTGAGCCTGTCGAACCTCCGGCAGATCGGGCTGGGGCTGGTGATGTACAAGAACGAGAACAAGGGCTGCTACCCGCGGCACTCGTCGCCCTCGTCGCAGGTGCCCCGGACGCGCTGGGCGGACGACATGTATGGCTACATGAAAGCGACCGAGGTCTACATGAGCCCCCTGCTCAGCGACGACGAGCGACAGCGAATGAATAAGCCGTTTGCCCACACGGTCGACCCGGCCACGGGCGCTGAGATCGCGGGCAAGACGGTCAAGTTCGGGGGCTATGGGTACAACTATCAGTATCTCGGCAACGCCCGAACGCCCGGCGGCGTGAAGGCCTTTTACGCGAAAGACGGCCGCAATATTCGCGTGGCGAGCCAGACGATCGCGGTGGCCGACACGCATGGATCGAAGAACGGCGGCACGGTCTGGACCAGCGAAGGCGTGTATGTGATCGATCCGCCCCTGATGTCGATCGACCTGGGCAGCCAAGGCAGCCGGCGCAGCTCGGCGACCCCGGGGAACGGGCAGTATGCCTACACCGGGGGCAACGACGGCGACCCGTCACACCGATCGACGCCGGCCGAGCGGAACGGGGGCAGGGTCAACGTGCTGTTCTGCGACGGACACGCCGAGCCGATGACGCTGCGCCAGATCGACGACTTCAACGGCGACGGCACCGTCGACAACGGCTGGTGGAACGGACGGGCCGACCCGAACCTGCGATAACGCATAGCGATTCCCGCAAGGTGGCGGTAATTCGGTTGGCGCCGTGTGCGCCCGATCCGCGAGGACACGGGTGCGACGTTGATGCGGCTGCATGCCGCCCGGTGCGACGATCCTGTGTGCGACAATGTTATTCGAGCCGGTCGGGCGAGGCGGCTTGTCTGACCGGCGGGGCCGCCCTAAGTTCGCAGGCCTATGGACAAGCTGCCACTGGATACGCTGCGGATGGGGATGCCGTCGGGCTCGCTGCAGAATGCGACGGTCGATCTGTTTGGCCGGGCGGGATACAAGGTGACGATCGATTCGCGGTCGGTGTTTCCGCGGTTTGACGACCCGAAGATCTCGGCCGTGCTGTTCCGGGCGCAGGAGATCTCGCGATATGTGGTCGACGGCATTGTCGACTGCGGCTTCACGGGGCACGACTGGGTGGTAGAAAACGACAACGTCGATGACGTGGTCGAGATCTGCGAACTGGAGTATTCCCGGGCGAGCAGCAACCCGATCCGCTGGGTGCTGGCGGTGCCGGAGGAGTCGCCGGTGCGGACGCCGGAAGATCTTGCGGGCAAGATCGTCGCGACCGAGCTGGTAAAGACGACGCAGCGCTACTTCGCGGCCAAGGGCATCAAGGTGACGGTCGAGTTTTCGTGGGGCACGACCGAGATCAAGGCGAGGCTGCTCGATGCGATCGTCGATTGCACGGAGACGGGGTCGTCGCTGCGGGCGAACAACCTGCGGATCATCGACACGCTGCTCAAATCGACGACACGGTTTATCGCGTCGAAGAGCGCCTGGGCTGACCCGGTCAAGCGCGAGAAGATGGAAAACATCGCGATGCTGCTCAAGGGCGCGATCGACGCGCGGGCCAAGGTGGGCCTGAAGATGAACTGCCCGGCCGCGAAGCTGGGCGAGATCGTGAGCTTTCTGCCGGCCGAGAAGAGCCCGACGGTTTCGCAGCTGGCCGACCGCGACTGGGTGGCGGTCGAGGTGATCCTCGAAGAGAAGCAGGAGCGTGAACTGATCCCCAGACTGAAGCGCGCCGGCGCGACCGGACTGATCACGTATCCGCTCAACAAGGTTATTCCGTGAAGCGGTGACGAGAGAAATGGGGAGTGAGGAGTGAGGAGTGAATTGTCCGTATTGACGCATTGGGAAGTGACGCATTGACGAGAGACGCATTGACTGCGGCTGGCGACATCGCCGGGCGTGTTCGACGGGCACAGGCCGTCAATTCGTCACTCGTCACTTCTCACTTACCACTTCTCACTTACCATTCCCCTCGAATCAGAATTCCCACATGACGCCCACGTAGCCCATGGCGGCGTTGGAGCCGGGGTGGCGGTCGGGGCCCTGGATGCCGGCGTTGGAGACGTGGAACCAGCGGCCGCCGGCGATGAGGTGCCAGCGGTCGGCGAAGCGGTAGGTGACACCCAGGCCGCCCTGGGGGGTGAAGTTGAAGCGTGTGCCCTCGCCCGGGACGTTGTCGTCGGCGTAGAAGACGCCCGAGCCGCCGTCGACGAAGAGGCTGAAATCGCCGCGGGTGAAGAAATGCCAGCGGAGCAGCGCGGCAAACTCGCCGGCGAAGGTGTCATCGGAGCCGAACTCGACCTCGGTCGGCTGCAGCACGCGGTGGGCGGTGAGGCCGAAGTTGATGGAGAAGTTGTCGAAAAGGTGATAGCCCAGCGCGCCGGTGAACGAGTGATAGGTTTCTTCATCGCCCTGCCACCCGTCGGCGAAGCTGCCGTAGAGCTGAAGGTTGGTGCTGCCCCGGGGGAACAGCGGCGCGTCGTCACGGGCCTGTGCGAAGGCGGCGGACGAGCCTAGGGCGACCAGCGAAGCGACAACAACGGGTGATGCGGCGGCGAGCGAGCGAAGCATAAGTGGCGTTCTCCTTGGTGGTCGGAGTATAGCCACGTCCACCCCGACGGCGGAATGGGCTGACCGCGGGCGGGTCGGCGGGCGTGCGCCCGCGGGCGATATTTCACGAGGACGGTTTGGCGTGGATTGCCGTGGCGCGCCGCCCGGGGTATCACCCGGGCATGTCGATGGCAGACGAAACATTTCAACTCGAGTTTGACGGCGGCAGCCGGGGCAACCCGGGGCCTGCGGGCGTGGGCGTTGTGATCCGGGCGGCCGACGGCACGGTGCTGTCGGCGCTGGGAAGGCACATCGGCCGGGCGACCAACAACGTGGCGGAATACACCGCGCTGATCACCGCCATGACCGAGGCGAAGAAGCTGGGTGCTCGGAAGATCGACATCCGCGGCGACAGCGAACTGGTCATCAAGCAGATGCGGGGAGAGTACAAGGTCAAAAACCCCGACATGCGGCGGATGTATGACCAGGCGATCGAGCTGTTCGAAAGTTTTGACAGCGCATCAATCAGCCACAACCTGCGCCACCACAATGAGCTGGCCGACGAACTGGTGAACAAAGCGCTCGACCTGCGCCGCGACGTGACCGAAGAAGACCTGCAGGGCGGTGGGTCATCCGCGACGCCGGCGCCGAGCCGCGTGGAACGGGCGATGCCCGCGACGTTTGAATGCCCGCGGTGCTCGTGCGTGCTCAAGGTGGAGCGTGAGCCGCTGATGGACACCGCGGCCGGTGCGACGCCGACGTGTGTCTGCGGCACCCGGATGCGGGGGAAGTAGCCTTTCGCGCCTGAGCCTGCGCGCCACGGGCGGCAGCGCCGATCGCCGGGCACGATCCGGGGCGAGCCCGGGCCGGGTCACGCGGCGGCGGCAGGGTCTTTGGTGGTCGCGTCGATGAGCTCGTCTTTGTCGCTGGCGCCGCTGAGCATCAGCGCGATGGGCACGAGCGGCTCGATATGGGCCGCCGCGACGATGAGCGACATGGTGATCGGCACAGCGAGCAGCGCGCCGCCGACGCCCCAGATCCACCCCCAGAAGACGACCGCGACCAGCACCACCAGCGGGGAGATCGACAGCTGACGCCCCTGCACGGCAGGGTCGACATAATTGCCCATGATCTGCTCGATGATCAGGATGCCCGCGGCGGCGACGAGCGCCCAGCCGAAGCCCATGGTGGCCAGGGCGAACAGCACGGGCGGGATGGCGGCGATGATCGAGCCGAGGGTGGGGATGTAGTTGAGAAACAAGAAGATCACCGCCCAGACCAGCGCGAGCGGCACGCCGATCGACCAGAGCCAGATGCCCTCGAGCACCGCGGTGGTCAGCCCGATGAGCGTGCGCACCACGAGAAATCGTCGGACCTTTGAGCCGATCGTGAGAAGCACATCGCGGGCGCGGTGACGCGAGCCGGGATCACCCGCGACCTCGGTGGTCTTGCGACGCCACTGGGGCGCCTCGATCAACATCAGCAGCACGAAGAAAAACGTGAGCACCAGGAAGGCGATGAATTGATAAGCCCGGGTCACGATGTCGGCGGCGATGGACATCAGCAAGTCGGTGCTGCGCCGCGTGGCGGCGGACGATGAGGCGGCGGGCGACGACTTGGCGGACGTTGAATCGGCGGACGTGGAACCGGCGGAAGTTGAACCGGCGAGGGCTGAATCGGCGGACGCGGAATTGGCGGGTGCCGACTCGGCCGGCCCGGAGGCGGCCGGGCCGCGATTGACTGCGACGCCCTCGGGCGGAGAGCCGGGGGCTGATACGCCGGGCGCGGCTGTGGGAGAGCCCCCCGGCGGTGTGGCGGGCGGATCGGTGCCCGGTGTGGTGGCGCGCGATGCGTCAGCACCCGGCGTGCTGTTGCCAGCTTGGGCGTTGCCCGGGTTGGTGTTGCCCGGGTTGGTATTGCCAGAGGCGATCTCGCCCGGGTTGGTGTTGCCTGGCCCGAGCGTGCCCGGGCCGGCAGTGTCGCCCATGCCCAGGCGGGACGGGACCAGCGTATCGACCGGGATGCCCGCTTCGGCGGCGGTCTCGAGAAGATTTTGCCAGCGCCGCGAGATGTCGTCGGTGTATTCCGGCAGCCGCGCGGTGGCCATGCTGATTGCGAAGTAGATGGCCAGCGCAATGAGCCCGATCCCCGCGATCACACAACCCATGGCCGCCACGACCCCCAGCCAGCGAAGACGACGGTGCACCCGGGTCGCCACCGCCTGCTTGACCGGCAGCACGATCAGCGTGACGAAAAAGCTCAGCGCCAGGGGCATCGACACGGCGTAACTGGCGCGCAGCGCCCAGGCGACGAGGATCACCGCAATGAGCCCGAGCAGCCCGGTGGCGACGCGCATCCGCTGCGCCGCCGCGGGGTTGGCGGATTGTGAAGACGGTGCGTTGTCGGGCTGCCGTGCGTGATCGACCACACACGAGCGGCCTGCAAACGCGAGCGAGCAGAGCCGTGGAGCGGCGGGCGGTCATGCGGATACACTCGCGGACAT
Source organism: uncultured Tepidisphaeraceae bacterium (assembly GCA_964493365.1). GTDB lineage: Bacteria > Planctomycetota > Phycisphaerae > Tepidisphaerales > Tepidisphaeraceae > CAZBOE01. The sequence goes on from CAZBOE010000117.1 coordinate 13,847, forward strand.
GAAATTGCAGCTAGTGATCTTGCCGGGCATCGTTCTCGTGTCGACGGCGCTGGGCCAGCCGTTGGATGGGGCGGGGCATGCTGGCGCCGGGGCGGCCGGGGCGGCCGGGCGGGCTGGGGCAGGTGAGACGGCGCAGGCAGCCGGGGTGCCAGAGGCAGTTGGGGCGGCAGAGGCAGTTGGGGCAGCACAGGCAGTTGGCGCAGCACAGGCGAAGCCGATGCGCATTGAGCGATCG
>CAZBOE010000118.1:0-14004 GCA_964493365.1 uncultured Tepidisphaeraceae bacterium
ACCCCTCGCGCCCGGGCCGGCCTCGCCGCCCGAGCGGGCGTATTGCGTGCCCGCCTGCGGCCCGGTCGCGACCGACCCCTGGGCGGAATGGCCGCCGCTCTCTGCCGCGCCTGCCGGAGGACCCGCCCCGAAACGACCGCCATCTGTCGGTGCTCTGCTCATTGCCACATACCTTCCCGCGGGCAAGCCAAGCCAAAAGGGTGAAGCGGTCTGCCAAACGCGTCTGCCGAAATGAACGCCTGACGAAAAGAACGTCTGCCGATGAAAACGCCTGCCGATGAGACTTTCGCCTGAGCGGCCGCGCGTCTCGGCGGATGCCTGTCGCGACGGCCGCCGGTGCTTTGGGGCGTTCAAGCGTTGCTGCGTCCCACCGGCCTGGTATCACACCGGCCTGGCGTTACACCGGCTTGGCGTCCCACCGATCGGGCTTTCCTCTGGTCTGGCGTTCCTCTGATCGGGCGTTCCTCTGATCTGGCACTTCGCCGCTCTACCGCTCGTTTCGCCGTTGCCGGATCGACCGCCGCACGTGCGACGGCTTGGCCTCAGACCGACGACATTCAGATCGGCCCCGCAGATCGGCCCGTGAGGTCGGCCCGTCAGTTCGGCCCGTGCGATCGGGCGCGAGACCCGGCATGCGATCCGGCCTCGCCCGACGTTCAGCGCCACTTCGCAGCAGCAGCGCCGCGTTACAGCATCGCCGCTTCGCAACGCGCCGCCGCTTACGCGAAACGGGCGGGTGAAACGCGTGCACCAGCGCGGCCGGCCTGCCAAACGGGGCGACGGGCGGGCGCGCCGTCATCGGGGATGATCAGCGCCGCTTGAGCAGCATGCCCAGCACCAGGCCCACGCCGGCCGCGATCATGATGCTCTTGACCGGCTGCTCGCGCACATACTGTTCGAGGTCGCCCTGAAGCTCGGTCGCCCGGCCGCGGGCCTGCTCGTAATAGTCACCCGCCTGCTGGCGGTAGCGGTCGTAGGTTTCCTGGGCCGCGCCGCGGGCCTGCTCGCCGAAGTGGCGAATGTTCTCGCCGATCTGGCCGGCGGCGTCGCGGAGCTGCTGGGTGCTGCCCTCCTGCTGCGAACCGCCCTGGCCGGCCTCGCCCTGATTCATCTGCCCGGGGTTGGTTTGCTCGGCACCTGGCTGTCCGCTTCCTGTCGGGGTATTGCTCTCGGTCATGTCATCTCCTTTTTCACATTGGCTGGCGACACCCCGGACCGCGTCGATCGCCGATGCCGGGGTTCCAAGCTCTGCCTAGCAAATCCTAAACCCACGGCAGCGGGTCGTCAGCGAAATGTGGCTTACAAACGGACCGGGCTTTACGCACCGTTCATTTCCCGCCGCTCTAAAAGCCTGCGCTAGCCGCCGGCCCGAGCGGGCTTCAAGAATCTTGCACATTACGAGCCGGGCCCGACCATTTGACCTGCGGGGGGCATCCCGCCGCACTGATCGGTGTCGCCTTGTCAGCACATTAGAAGCTCATTAGAGTGCAAAGCGGCGGGCAATTCTGTCTGCTCGTGTCGTCGAGACGGCGAAGGATGTCGTCTTCCGCACGCCACGCACTATCTAGCGGCCGTTGTCATGTCCCGTCGGCCGACGCGGCTCGATCAAAGGAGACTCCCGTGGGCATCCGTGAGACGCTCAACCAGAACCCCGCCATCACCACCGGCGCCACCGCAGGCATCATTGTTCTTGCCCTGGGCTTTATCCTCTACCAGTCATTCGGATCGAGCGGGCCGAGCATTCCCACCAAGTCTTTCTTCACCACCGACGACGGCGCGACCTATTTCGCCGACGACATCAAGCTCGTTCCGCCCTTCGAAAAGGACGGCAAGCAGGCGGTGCAGGCGTTCGTCTATACCTGTGACGGCGGCAAGACCAAGTTTGTGGCCTATCTCCAGCGCTACACCCCCGAGGCGAAGAAGATCGTCGAGTCGGTGCGCGGCGCCAACGCCAACGACCCGGCCGCCATCGGCAAGCTTGAAGAAGCCCAGATCACCGGCATCGAGGTCAAGAAGCCGGGCGACAAAGATTGGGTGAATCAGCGCCAGATGGAAAAGTTCATGCAGGTGCAGAGCATCCAGTGCCCGACCGGCAGCATCGAGAACCTCGAACCGGTCATGCCGTGAGCCCGCCCGCGGCCCCGCTCACTTCCTGAGCCAGGTGAGTCGCCCGGTTCGGTGAATCGCCTAGCCCGGTGAGTTTGTCAGCCCGGCGAGTCCTGAACCGGGAGCATCGCTCAGCGCGGTGTATCTCAGGCTGGAGTAGCTCTCAGTCTGGTAGCTCTCAAGGTCTGGTGCGTTCCCTCCGCCGGTCATCCCCCGGCGCGTCATTCGCCTGATCCTGGGCGCGGCCTGATGCCCGGCGTTTCATGCTCCCGGGCGCAGCCTGCGCCGAGCGCACCGCACCTTAGGCCGGCGCACGGGTTGGCGGTTGCGGTTGCCGTCACCGGATGCGGCGCCGGTCTGATCCGATCGGGTCGTCGTGCCCGTTGACGTCATCGACGCCGCCGCCGATGTCGGCCAGCAGTCGCTCGACCGCGACGAGAATCTTCAGCTCGTTTTCGTAGCTGCACCGCTCGACCGCCGCGCGGACGCGCGACACCTTGTTCTCGCGCACGTCGACGCCGGTCTTGAGCAGGGCCAGCATTTTCGTCGCCGTGTTCCTGTCGCGTCGCCCGCGAATGACACAGCCCGTCCGTCGTCCACGTGTTGTAGCGCGTTCGCCCATGCCGCCAAGGCCTTTCCGGCGTGCGTGGGGCTTCCTGCCCGCACCACACCGCGCGACGCCGACGACGATCCCGTCGCAACGTCGCCACAGGGGCATCCGTGCTCCCAACTGCTCCAATGACGCAGACCTTCCGGGTTCTCCGCAAGCTCGGCCGACAGACCCGCGCTTCCGCAGGCCCCACCTCAAGACAGCCCACCGGCACACCGTCGCCCGCACGACGCCGCGACACAGCGCGAATCTCTCGCGGGCGATATCCGTCGCGGGCGACACTCACAGCAACACCCACCCAGCGCAACACCCACCACGGCTAACACTCACCACGGCTAACACTCACCACGGGGGTTGCCCGTTACGGGCCTTGCCCATCGCACGCGTTACCCATCTGTGGCGTTACGCATCAAGGGCCGTTGCCTGTTGGGCGGGATGTCTTCGCCCGGCCCGTCGCGGCACCTCGTCTTCGACACCCGCGATCACCGACGGTTTGTCTCCGACGCTCGATCAGTCATAGCTGGCGCGCATTTCCATCAGTCGGCGTCGCACCGCCGCGAGCACCCGGTCGTATGCCGCGAACTCCTGCTCGACGGTGTGACGATCCTGATCTTTGATCGACCCCACCAGCAACGCTGTCAGCACATCGGCCATGCACGGTACGGCCATCTCCGCCGGCGCGCTGTCGGCCGCGTTGTACGCGTCGTGACGCGCCCACTGTTCACTCCAGCTCACCGTCAGCCGCATGTCGGCGCCGCCGACGTGGTACTGGTTCCAACCAATCAGCCGCTCACGCACATGCGGCTGCAACATCGCCATGATCTCACGCACATCGCTCTCAAAGCTCCGCTGCGCGAGCCATTGCAGATAATCATCCGAATTCAATGCTCCGGCCTCCACGAGTCGCACTCCTTGCTGTTTTGCTGCGCCCCTGCGACGCCTGACGCGCCGGGGCGATAACCCCTCCACCATCGGCGTAGCTGCCGTGTCGCCTCCACTGTGAAAATGCGGCGGCCTTCCACGCCATCGAGTCGATCCGTGGCACAGCTGCTAACCTTGCTGAAACAAGCAGTTAGAATCGGATTGGCTGGAAACGGAGTGCCCCTCCGACGCCCTGTCGAGCCGAATCACGCTCGATCCGCATCTGACCAAGCCGGTCGCGGCGATCCCTCGTCTGGCGGATGAAAACTGCCCAGTTCGCCACTGTCCACAGGTCATCCCGAAGCTATCCCCGTCGGGGCTCTGCGGCGCGCCGGTGTGGCCGCGGTACGACCTTTGCGAAGTGGCTCAGCGGTTGTCGGCATCGCTGCCGAACAGCGGCCGGCAACCGGATCGCGTGGACGCCTGACGGCAGGCGACCTTGATCCTGAGTCGCTCGTCGAAAGGAGAATCATCATGTTGACGACACTTGCCCTGACCACGGGCCTGCTGGCCCAGATTCCCAGCGGCCTGCTGACCCTCGCGATCGTCTTCTTCGTCATCGCGCTGGTCGCTTACGTGCTGGGCGCCCGCGGCGTTGCCGGCATGAGTGCGGGCATCGGCCGGACGTTGCTGTTTGTCTTCCTGGTCCTGGCTGTCCTGTTTGTCATCATCGGGCTTGTGCAAGGCGCCTGACGCCCAACGGCCTGACCCAAAACCGGCGGCATCGCGATATGCGGTGACGTGCGGGCTCCCCCATCAACCACGGTGAGGCATCGGCGTGCTTCTGGCCCGATGCTTCACCGTGCTTCATTTCGTCGATCATGACCGCGACCATGACCGATCGACCCCGGCCGATCGCCCCGTCGCCTCATCGCCCGATCGCCCCGTCGCCGGATCGCCCGCGCGGCGTCTGACCCGCCACCCTGCGGCTCTGATGCCGCGGCGTCGCTGTCGGCGACGGACTTGCCCGCCATGTCGCCCGCCGCTACAAGCCGCCTATGTCTCAGGGGCCGGACAACAGCAAGCCGCGGCGTCGGCGCAAGGCCGGCTCTGTTGCGCCGGCTCGCCAGGAACGCTCGGCGGGCGTCATCGTGTTTCGCGACGATCCGGATGACCGCCGCTATCTCCTGCTCGATTACGGACGGCACTGGGATTTCCCCAAGGGCCATGTCGAGGCGGGCGAGTCGGATCTCGAGGCGGCGCTGCGCGAGCTGGCCGAGGAGACGGGCATCGTCGATGTCGCGCCGCTGCCGGGGTTCGTCCGGCAGATCACCTATCACTTCCGTGACCGGCGCGGGCGACTGGTGCGAAAAACGGTGGTCTTCTTCGTCGGCGCGACGCGTAGCGCGCATGTCATATTGAGCGATGAGCATGTTGGCTATGACTATCTGTCGGCCTCCGCGGCCCTCGCCCGCCTGACGTTTCCGACAGCCCGCGACCTGCTCAACCACGCCGACGCTTTCGTCAAAGCGTCGAAAATGCCGGGCGATTCGCCTGCACCGGACGCCCCGAGCCCATAGCCTTACCTTTTCACAACTTGCGGCCTGTCTTGAATCTGCCGCCAATCCGTCCAAGAATGGTAGGACAGGAAGGATGGGTTCAGCTGCTCACCTCGGCCGATGATCTCGCACGAATAGAAGTGCACCTGAGCTCGGTGCTCAAGCGGACGCTTTGCGCCGACGGCTTCTCGTCGCTCTCGTCTGCGATCATCGATTACGTCACGGCCGGCGGGAAACGCCTTCGACCGCAACTGACCCTGTGGACCTGGCGACATCTCGTCGCGGCTGAGCCCGCTGCCCGAGAGGGCCCGGGTGAGCCGCCGGCGGCGCTGATGGATATCGCGTCAGCGTGGGAGATCTTCCACGCGTTTCTGCTGGCTCACGACGACATCATCGACAACGGCGACACCCGTCGCGCCAAGCCCTCGCTGCACCGCCAGCTGGCGCTGCTCGACAGCGGCAGCAGCGTCTTTGGAACCAACCTCGCCATCGTCGCGGGTGACCTGCTGTTCGGCGCCGCGATGCGGCTTTTTCACGAAGTCGACCTGCCGCCTCAGCCCTATCGCGATGTGCTCAGGCTGTTCTCGCGCGTCGCCTGCACGACCGGATTCGGACAGGCGATCGACATCTGCCAGTCGCATGTTCCGCTCGACGCGGTGGCCGAGGAGACGCTGCTCCGCGAGTATCACTGGAAGACCGCGGCCTACACGTTTGAAGGCCCGATGCTGTCGGGGGCGATCGTCGCGGGTGTCGGCGCCGACGCACAGGCGGCCATCTCGCGGTTCGCGCTGGCACTGGGGCAGGCATATCAGATGCACAACGACGTGATCGACCTGCACACGCCCGCCAGCGAGGGGTCGGACATCGCCCAGGGCAAGCGGACGATCACGCTGATCCGTCACCGGGCGGCGCTGGGCAGCGACGACCGTCGCTTGTTTGACCACCGGCTCGCGTCGGCGCAGCAGCCGTCGGCTTATCGGCTTGCCGACGTCGAGCACCTGCGCCGCCAGATGATCGATGCCGGCGCCGATCGCAAGACGCTCGAACTGGTGGCCGACTTCCTTCACCAGGCGGCGTGTGCCGCCGACGACGCGGCGCTGCAGACCCAGGCCTGCCGGCCGCTCGCGGTCGCCATGCGCGGCATGCTCGCGCAACTGGGGCAGACCTATTTCTCCACGCCCGTCGGCGCGGGTAGTCTGACACCGACGACAAGCGCGGCGCGGGCCTGACCCGGGCAACGTAGCGAGGGCGATGTTGCGGTTGGCGCCGTCTCGGTTGGCGTCGTCGGCCGGCAACACCGCGTGATCGGCCGGGCCGGCGGTTTTCGCCACGTCATTTTCAACTCGGTGCACCCATGACCCATCCTCGGATCACCGTCCTTCCCGACAGCAACGCCATCGCCGCCGAGGCGGCCGGCCGAATCATCGGCGCGGCGCGCCACGCGGTCGCACAGCGAGGCCGGTTTTCCATCGCCCTCTCGGGCGGGTCGACGCCCAAGACGCTCTATGGCCTGCTCGCGGCCGAGCCGCTGGTGTCGCAGATGCCCTGGGACAAGACCGACCTCTATTTCGGCGACGAGCGCTGTGTTCCGCCCGACCACAAAGACAGCAACTTCCGCATGGCGACCGAGGCGCTGCTGAGCAAGGCCCCGATTCCGCCTGGCAATGTGCACCGCATGCGCGGCGAGATCGATCCGAACGAGGCGGCCAAAGCGTACGGCCTGCTGCTCAAGGAAAAGCTCGGCGCCGGCGGCATCGACGTGGTGCTGCTGGGCATGGGCGACGACGGGCACACCGCCTCGCTGTTCCCCCACACCGAAGCGCTCAAGGAGACCGAGCACCGCGTGGTGGCCAACTACGCCGAGTTTTCGACCACCGGCAAGAGCTGGCGCATCACCTTCACCGCGCCGTTCATCAACAAGGCGCGGGTGGTGATGTTTCTGATCGCAGGGGCGTCGAAGGCGGCGCGGCTGGTCGAGGTGATCCACGGCCCGCGCGATCCGCACCGTCTGCCGAGCCAGTTGATTAACCCCGCGGGGGGCGAGTTGCAGCTCCTGCTCGACAAGGCCGCCGCGGAAAAGCTGCCCTGAGCGGCGACGCCGCGTGCTGGTGGCGGCAGCGTCGAACCGGTCGAAGAGGCGGCGGAACTCGTCACACGCCGGGGGGCTTGCCGAAAGACGCGGCCGGGTGCACGGCCGTTTTCCAGCCCGGTTGCGCGGCCGGTTGCCACCCCGGTTGTCCGCCCGGTTGTCGGCTTGGGGGATGGTGTCACGTTGTTAAGACGCGCTGACGCAGCCGGGGCGTTGTTGACCCCGCTTCGCCCCGTGCTTTCGGGCCGCGCGATCGCCTTGGAAACACAGGGCCCGTGGGCGCTGGGCGGCAAATGCGCCGCCGCTGTTTCCAATACGGCACGCAATTTGGAATGCCTGATTCCTGCCTTGGCAGACATTCTAGTGTCTACTAAATTACGCGATCCGCCTGAGAGCGCTTGCCCGTGCGGCGGGCCCGGCCGTCGGCGGCTTTTGTGAAGGTGCATCAGTCATGCAGGAATCCAGCACGCGAAAGATTTACGATTTTCACTCTACGTTCTACGACATCACGTTCGGCCGACTCGTCCGACGGCGCATCGCGCAGGCGATCAAGCACATGCACATCGAAGAGGACGACGTCGTCCTGGATCTGGGCATCGGCACCGGCGTCTCCCTCAACTATTACCCGCGACGCGGCAAGGTGATCGGCGTCGATCTGTCGGCCGGCATGCTCCGCGAATGCCGCAAGAAGATCCGCGAAAACCAGCTCACCCACGCCACCGTCTTTCGCGGCAACGCGCTGCAGCTTCCGTTCGATGATTCCAGCTTCGATCACGTGTTTATCTCGCACGTCATCAGCGTGGTGAGCGACCCGTATAAGCTCGTGCGCGAGGCCCAGCGCGTCGCCAAGCCCGGGGCGCGGATCGTGATCGTCAATCACTTCCAATCCACCAACCCGGCCATCGCGCTGGTCGAGAAATGGCTCTGCCCCCTGTGCACCCGCCTGGGCTGGCGCAGCGACCTGGCCCTGGGTGATCTGGTCCGCAAGACCGGCGTCGAGATCGATTACCGCTACAAGCTCGAGAACATCGACCTGTGGGAAACAGTCGTGATCAGCAACACCAAGAGCGCCACCCAGCGCTCACTGGGCCTTCCCCAACTCGCGTAAAAACACCCTTGGAAAGCACAGCAGAACGCGCGGCGCGAGCGGCTCGCGCCGCCCTGCTTTGGTGGCATGGGCAACCCTGCCCATGATTGGCCGCGTAAGCGGCTTGCGCCGCGGGTTCACGGCCAGGGTTGGCCGTGCCACGGGGGAGGCGTGGGCGGCGGCGGGGTCAGGTCACCCTGCATTGCCGCAAGGCCCTGATTGGGTGGCATGGGCAACCTTGCCCATGGTTGGCGGCGGGAGCGACTTGCGCTGGTAGTTCTCGGCGAGGGCGGCGAGGAGGGCGATGGCCGCGAGGGAGAGGCCGGTCAGTTCGATCCATGCGTTGGCGGTGAGCGGGCCGTGGAATTGCCGCAGGAGGTAATCGACGCGGTGATGCGATACGGCGCGGGTCAGCACGAATGACAGCCAATATGTCGTCGCGGCCAAGGCGAGCAGTGTGGCCATGCCGCGGCGGCGGATGTGCCAGGCCGACAGGGCGGCGAAGCCGACGACGCACGCCATCACGAGATAGACCAGCACTTTTTGAGGCCCCCGCCGAAGGTCATAGAGGCTGGTTGTCCGCGCGATTTCGCGGCCGACGTGCGCGAGCCACGACAACACGCCCCACTGTCGCTCGGCGGCCGCCAGCAGGAGCACCGCCGACAGCGCCACCCACGGCGTCAGCGACCGCCAATCCGACAACACCGGTCGGGGCGGTGACGCCCGCCCGCGCGCCCGCAATTCATCATGAACCGAGTCGTGCCGGCCCGCCTCGACGCAGCGCCCCATGGACTCGTCCCAATCGGACTCGCCCGACGCGAACTCGCGGGATTCGGACTCGCCCAGCTCGAACTCGCTGGATTCGGACCCACCCGACTCGGGATTACCCGGCTCGCACTCAGCCGGCTCGAGCCTTCCCGACTCAAGCCTGCCAGACCTGAACTCACCCGGCCCGGCGTCACCCCACTCGGAACGCTCGGCCGCGTCTGGCGCGGACGCGGCCGGGCTCGCGCCATGGCAACCAAGCTCGCCATGGCCGGGGCGGTCGGCCCGCGGTGCCGACCTTGATCGGCGGGCGGTTATCACACTCGCGAGCAGCGCGAGCGCCGCGGCGGTCACGAGGGCGAGCGCGGCCGCCGACCGCGGCAGGAGGGTCATCGACAGGGCTGCATCCACAGGCTGAGCTATAACCCCGACCCGCTTGACGCGGCAGCGCGCGATTCGACGCGGATGAAAAGAAAGCAGGCCGGTGACTGAACACCGGCCTGCCAGATATCTGCCTGCGGATCACACCGCGCCGTAAAAGGTCATTGTCTGAGCCAGTCTGCCCGGGCGACGACGCGTTGCCACGCCAGACAGGCGACTTCACGCGGCCAATGTCGTGCTCGGCGTGTCGTGCTCGGCGTGTCGCGGCACGGCACATCACGACAACCCGCGACTTCCGACGCATGAGACCCAGCGGCGTACGGTCAGACTGCGGCGGCGGCGCGAGTTTCGTCGCGGCGATCCGACGCGCCGTGCCGGTCATCGTCGCGGCCTTTCGCGCCGATCCAGCCACCCGCGGCGGCAGCGGCAAGACCCAGCAGGAGCGACAGGAGCGTGCCCCAGGCCTCGCCGGCGCTGTTGTCGGCAGCCCGCTGCACATCGCCCGTGTTGACGTTGCCCGACACGGTCGCCGCGGCCTGCTGGGCTTCGTTGTAGAGGGTGCCCTGGTCACCGGCGGCGGTGGTGGTCTGGTTGTCCATCGCGCTCGATGCCGACGCGGCCGACCGCATGATCGTATTGAGCCCGCCTGCCAGGATCAGCAGCGTCAGGGGAATGGTTGTTACCCACACCATTGCGCCATTGAGCAGGCCCGAGCGATGGCTCTGGAATGCGGCCGAGCGGGCCGCGAGCCAGCCGCCGATGAAGAACGCGATCAGCGCCGAGATCGCTCCCCACCAACCGGCGGCGGCGCCCCAGCCCCCAAACGACTCGCCCGCGTCGTAGCTGCTGAGCCCGATCGCGACGCCCAGCACCGCGAGCACCGTCAGTGTCGCCAGCGTGGTGAACAGACCGGCGATGATCGATCCCCAGCGGACCTGGTCGGCCGGCGTTACGGCCGCCGCATTGACGGTCACATCGCCCTGCCGGGCGGGCGTGCCGCTGTTTCCATAGTTCGATCCCGAATTGCTGTATGCGGTCATGACTTCCTCCAATGTTAAAAAACCTGTGTCAGACGTGACCGCGATAGTGCAAAGGGAGTGCTGGACACATGCGAATCGGGCGATTTCTCCAACTCGGCCCGCCGGCCTTCGATCCCGACGCGCCTCGACAACCGACCCGGCCACGCGTCGCGACGCGCTTCTCAAACAAACGAAAGCGGCCCGCCTGGAACAGATCCAGACGGGCCGCGTGGATTGCTCGGCCGACGCACTGAGCCGCTTTAGCTAAAGCTCAGGTCGGCCGACGATCGGCTTACTTGCAGCAGCCGCTGCCGCAGCAGGCGGCACAGTCGTCGCCGCAGCATGAGGCGCAGTCGGTGGTGCAGCAGGCACCGCAACCGCCCGACCCGCAGCAGCCACTCGCCGCCGGAGCGGCGGGAGCCGAGAACAGACCCAGGGCGACAAGAGCCGAAGTGAAAAGCGAAAGCAACATGATTGACTCCAAGTGATGGCACCGATCTCCGTCCGGAGAGGGTGCGATTGATCAGGTAACAAGATTGGCCACAGTGCCGCGGCTGAGACGCTGCTCAGCGGCGGCGGATCAACCGACGCGTGCGCCCGGTCGATAGCACAGCGGCGATGGCCCACCTGGAATGGCCCAGTGGCGATGACCGGAGTGCGCACGACCCCATATGCAGGGGCGCATGATCCGGCGATTCACGTGGTGAGCATGCAGGAGCGGTCGAAAAGCCCACCGATGACAGCGGGCGCGAGCCCGGTCGGCGGGCCGCTGTCGCCGACGAAACGGTCGCCGGCTCGCGGCGTGGCGTGGGAGGTTTCACGGAGCCAGGCGAGGTCGGCGAGCAGCAGCGGCTGAAGGCGGGGTTTGAGATCCAGCGCCGGCGTCGCATCGAATGCGATCGGCTGGTCGAGGCCCGCGAGCAGTTGACAGTGGGGGCAGTTGGGCAGATTTCCGTCGGCGTCGGCGGGATGTCCGCTCGGCGACGGGGCCGGTGTCACGCTGCTGGTCACGCTGTTTGTCGCCCTGTCTGCCACCTCGTCGCTCCGGCAGCAGGCGTGGGCGCGATCGACCCGCAAGGCGCTCGCGGCGGGGCCAGACGCGTCAACTTTCGCCGGCGCGGCGCGCACGGCCGTGCACAGGCACAGCAGCGACTGGCCGAGCACGATGGCGACGATCATGACACTGCTGACAATCCGCATGGCAGATCAATCCAAGGCCCATTCGAGCCCGATCGGCGGCAACGGCCCGCGAAAACAGCCCGAAGGGCAGCACTCCGCTGGCTATCTTACTATCGGTTTTCCGTTGGCGTCCACCCAGTTGATGTGCGTTTTGGGGGCATCACCCGGTTGACTGACACGCAGGCGACAGTCCGTGCAATGGCTCACAGCCGCGGCCGGACCGACCGCAGATAACCGGCGGCAAACTGGCTTGCCAGCACCGCGATGCCGAAAATGCTGACCGCCGCCACATCGCGTCGCATCACTGTAACGGCCAGAACCGCGCAGCCCAGCAATCCCAACCCCAGGGTGATGCCGCCCATCGTCCAGCGCGGCCAGCCGACGTGACAGTCCCAGACGGCCGACGCGGGCAGGGCCAGCAAGAGGATCATGAGCCCCGCCACGAAGAGCGAGACCGAATTCACCAGCGCCAGGTCGATCAAGATCAAGGCGCCGCCGGTCAGCAGCAGCAGCGCGACGACCATCGACGTGAGCTTTTGTTCGCGGCTGAGCACCATTCGCCCGAAGCGGTCGGTGAACAGCATCAGGTTGAACAGTGGAGCCGCCATCCAGGTCATCACCGCGAAGGCGACATAAGCGACGATCAGGGGAATAAGAAACGGCGCCAGCGTCGGCGCGCGTTGCGCAACGCCCTTGGCCGCCTGATATCCGATGAAGCCGCCGACAATGATGTAGGTCTGCGTCTTGCCCGAGAGCCGGCCCATCCACAGGAAGTAGGCGAGCATCCATCGATAGACGATGTTGCGCGCCTTCATCGCCTCGATGATGCCTGCTCTGGCCCACTCGTTGTCCGGCTCGAGGCGGAGCGCCTCGCGGAAATGCTCCGCGGCCTCGCGCGGCTTGCCCTGGTGAAGATGAGCCCAGCCCTGGTTGGCGTGGGTGAACGAGTTTTCAGGGTCGTCCTGCAGCGCGCCGTCGATCACTCTGGCCGCATCCTGCCGCCGACCGAGTTGGGTCAGCGCGGCGGCGCGGAGGTTGATCGCCCAGCCGTTGGTCGGGTCGATCTCCAGCGCCCTGTCGGCGGCCTCGAGCGCCTCGTTCCACCGCCTGCGCGACAGATAGCTCGCGGCCATGAGCGACCATGCCGGCGCGAACGACGGGTCGATGTTCACCGCCCGGCAGGCGCTGACCTCGGCGCCGTCGTAGTCGTTTCGCTCGTGCATCACCACCCCGCGCACGTGGTGAGCCATCGCCGAATCGGGAGCCAGCCCGATGGCGGTGGTGGCCTCGACGTCGGCGGCGGCATATTTCATCTGCTCGACCAGGCACAGCGCCAGCATCGAGTGGGCGTGGGCGTCGTCGCTGTGGCTCGCGAGGTAGCGACGCCAGTATTGTTCGGCGTCGACGTAGCGCTGCTGTTCCTGCAGCAGCTCGGCGCGTCGCCGGTCGGGGTGTTGGGTCGAGTCAGCCGTCATTAGGCTTTCCTGAAGAGCAGCCGGGCCGCCGCGAAGAAGCCCGAAGCGTGTGGATGAAAACGAAGCGATCCCGCCACCGGGCGTCAAAGCTTGAGATACTTGAGTATGTCGTCGTAGGTGCCGCCCTGGTTGCTGTAGAGGGCGTAGTTGCGCGCCGACGCAAACCACTCGCGGGTTGATGGCTTGACCTTGCCGACCACCGCCATCAGGTCGCGCGTGGTCAGGGGCGAAGGCACGCCGCGCTTCATCGCCTCGGTCAGCTTCGCCTCGACCGCCAGATCGACCACCGCCTTGATGTCGGCGCCGCTGAAGCCCTCGGTCTTCTTCGCCAGTTGGTCGAGGTCGATGCCCGGATCGACGGGCTTGCCCTTGATCATTACCCGCGCGATGGCCGCCCGCGCCGGCGCATCGGGCGGCGGCACGAACAGCACGCGGTCGAACCGTCCCGGCCGGCGGAACGCCGCGTCGACGTGCCACGGGGCGTTGGTGGCCGCGAGGATCAGCAGCCCGTCGTTGCTGCTGCTCACGCCATCAAACTCGGAGAGAAACTGGTTGATCAGGTGGCGTCCGGCGCTCTGTCGCATGTCGCTCCGGCTGGCGGCCAGCGCGTCGACTTCGTCGAAGAACATGACGCAGGGCTTGCTCCGCCGCGCCCGCTCGAACAGCTCGTGAAGGTTTCTTTCGCTGGTGCCCAGCCACATGTCCAGCACATCGGAGATGCCGATCGAGATGAACGACGCCTTGATCTCGCCCGCCGTCGCCCGTGCGAGATAGGTCTTGCCGCAGCCCGGCGGGCCGTACATCAACAGGCTGCCGCCGACCTTCTTGCCGTAGGCCCGATAGAGTTCCGGGTGCTTCATCGGCTCGATGATC
>CAZBOE010000119.1:0-13986 GCA_964493365.1 uncultured Tepidisphaeraceae bacterium
TGGTCGCCGAACACGCGGATCGACGCATGGGGCGTCACGCCCGGCGACCCAAAGCCCTCGTCGTGCACCAGCACGTCATGGATCACCAGCTCGCTGGGCAGCCGCACGTTATAGCGGATGATCAGGCACGCTTCGTCGGTGGCGGCCGGCCCGGGAACGCCGTGGATCAGGTCGCCCAGCATGTAGGTGATCGCCGCCGTTCGCCCGACGGCGCCGGTCACAAGCTGCGTCTGCACCGCGCTGGGCGGCATCTCGGTCATGACGACCTCGGGCGTCGGCTTGCTGCAGAATTCGGGCAGGATGCTCACGCCGTATTGTGCGTACGACTCCGGGTCCAGCGGCTCCCGGCGGATCGCCGACGGGCTCACCACGCCATGCGGCGGCACACCCACGCTCGACAGAACGATCGGCGGACCGGGCCGATATCGCCAAAGCCCCACCCGCCCGCGGATCGACGCCATCTCCACCTTGGCCGACGGCGTCTGCCCGCCGGGCGTCGGGGCGATGATCTGGCACGAAAGGCCGCAGCGATCCTGCAGGCCCCAAAGGTGGGCGTTGGCACGAAACGCGCTGCGCCGGTGCTTGAAGTCGACGACGCTACCGATGTCATCGACCACGCCGCCCATCATCGACGCAAACGCGGTGCGATCCCCCGCATGCACCGCCACGATCGCCTCAAACTCGCGAAACGCCTGCGCCGCCTGCTTGACCAGGCCGGCGTCCACGTGTTTACGGATGGCTGCAAAAAACCGCCGCATCGACGGCGCGCCGGGCACCTGCGCCGCCACGCTCAGCGGGTCGCTCGCCTCGGCGAGCCGAAACACCTGCCAGCTCAGGGTGGCGTCGAGCTTCAGTTCGCGCTGGATGTCGACCGCCCGGCGGAGGTCACCGGGGAAGGCGGTCAGCAGCTCCGCCAGCGTCTGACGCAGCCGCGACAGGCTTGCCTGCGTGTCGTGGGTAAACGAACCGATCGCGATGTCGAGATCGGGTGTGGCCGCCCGACGTCGGCTCCTGCGCGTGGTTACTGTCGCCCGACGGCCCATCGAGTCTCCCGGCCATGCCGATTGAGGTGCCTCACCGACGCCGCGCCCCCGACGGTCAACCGTCCATGGCAACGTCGCACGTCTATTGAGATATCACCGCAATCCGCCACCGGCAAGCGCCGCACGGGATAACCCCGCCGACTTCAGGCCCGCCCCGACAACAATCAACCATTCCGCCCGCAAAAGGCCCTTGCCGGCGTCGATTGATGTCGCGGCGGCGTCAGCGACGGAGCCGTTCACAGCGCCTTAAGCAGCACGCGCACCACCTTGTTCAGCCCGGCCCGGGCGTTGGAGATGAACGCGGCGAAGATCTTGTTGGTCACCTCCATGAAATCCTGCATGCCCTCGAGCCGCTGACGCGTCGCCGAGATGGCCGGGTCGTTCGCCGCCTTGCCCAGCACCTGCTCTTCGAGCATTCGGTGACACTGCTTGATCGTCTCCAGCACAGGGTCCATCTCGCGGCGTTTGCGCTCCGCCGCGATGATCGAAAACATCTCCCACACATCGCCCAGGCTCTCGAAATATTCGCGCCGCTCGCCGCGCTTGTGGAGCCGGCGGATGATGCCCCAGTCGCACAGCGCCCGCAGGCTCATGCTCGCGTTGCCGCGGCTGATGTGCAGACGCTCCATCACGTCGTCGGTGCACAGCGGCTGAGCCGTGATGTAGAGCAGGGCGTGGATCTCCGCCATCGTGCGGTTGATTCCCCACACCTGTCCCATCTCGCCCCACCGGCGGATAAACAGGTCCTGCGCCTCTCGAAGCTGCTTGGCAGGCCCCGCCGGGGCGACGCTCGGGGCAGCGGCCGGTGCGGCAGGGCGTGCGGTGTCAACACTCAACATGACGACCTCCTGAAGATTAATTCCAGACGCTGTTTCAGTATGTACTGAAAGGTTAGTACGCCCAGCACACTGTCGGCAACTTTTCACCCGGATCGAAAATATTGAAAAACCGATTGTCTTCCCCGCCGATCCCCTCTGCCGCCTCCACCGACCGACTGACAGGCGCCCTTCCGCCCACTACACTCCCGCCCCGTGAAGCGATACTTTCCCGACCTCCAGGCCTATCTCGACCTCGTCCCCGGGCATGACGTGGTGCCGGTCTTCCGGCAACTGCTCGCCGACCACCACACGCCGGTGAGTGCGTTCGAAGTGCTCGGACGCGACGACCACGCGTTTCTGCTCGAGTCTGTCGTCGGCGGCGAGCGGGTCGCCCGCTTTTCGTTTATCGCCACAGCGCCCCACGCCGTCTACCAAGTGGCCGGCGGCAACGCCATGCTCGAGCAGAAGGGCCACGCCCCCCGGACATTCCAGACCACCGACCCGCTCAAAGACCTCTCAGCGCTGCTCCCCGCAGGGCGGTTCGCGCGGCACCCGAAGCTGCCGTCATTCACCGGCGGGCTGGTCGGCTACGCGGGCTACGACACCGCCCGATATTACGAGCGCGAAAAGCTTTCTTCGCCCCCGGCCGACGACAGGCGACTGCCCGACATGATCTTCGGGCTCTACGGCGAACTCGTCATCTTCGACCACGTGGACAAGACGATCAAAGTCGTCGCCAACGTCGACCTGCGCACCGCCGTCGACCCTGCCGCGGCCTACCACGACGCCTGCGCCCGCATCGACCTGCTGGTCAACCGGCTGCAGGCGCCGCCTTCGACCGGGCTGGGCGACATCGATCCCTCGGCGCCGCTGTCGCTGGGCATCCAGAGCAACTTCACCCGCGAAACCTTCGAGGCGGCCGTCGAGGCCGGGAAGCAGTACATCCGCGCCGGCGACATTTTTCAGTTCGTGCCCAGCCAGCGTGTGCGGGTGCCGTCGGACGCCAGGCCGATGGACGTCTACCGCGCGCTGCGGGTGATCAACCCGTCGCCGTTCATGTTCTATCTCAAGAGCCCGGCGTGCACGCTGATCGGCTCGTCGCCCGAGATCCTCTGCCGCGTTCAGAACCGGGTCGTCACCACGCGTCCCCTCGCCGGAACGAGGCGGCGCGGGCTGACCGCGGCGCAGGATGCCGAGCTCGAGCGCGAGCTGCTGGCCGACCCCAAGGAACGCGCCGAGCACATCATGCTGGTCGACCTCCACCGCAACGACATCGGACGCGTGTCGAAGATCGGCTCGGTGAAGGTCAGCGACATGATGACCGTCGAGCGCTACAGCCATGTCATGCACATCACGACGCATGTGACCGGCGAGCTCGATGATGCCTACACCGCACTGGACGCGCTGCGCGTGAGCCTTCCCGTCGGCACGGTGAGCGGCGCGCCCAAGATCAGGGCGATGCAGATCATCGACGAACTCGAGCCAACCCGCCGCGGTCCCTACGGCGGCGCCGTAGGCTACCTCGACTTCGCGGGCGACATGGACACCTGCATCGCGCTGCGCACAATCGTCTATCGGAATGGTCTGTTTGACGTGCAGGCCGGCTGCGGGGTGGTGGCTGACTCGGTGCCGGCGCTGGAATATGAGGAGACGCTGAGCAAGGCGACGGCGTTGCTCAAGGCGGTGGAGATCGCGCAGCGCGGTCTTTGACGACTCCCGTGAAACAGCCGTCAAACGCAGTCTATTCAATAAGATAGCGGGCTAGCCGCCCCCCCGGCGACTGCCCGCTGTTTTGGGAATTCCGCTGCAACGCGTGAAGACTAGCCCAAGGGCCAGACGATGTCGCGAAGTGATGCTATACCCTAAACAGGGTAGGTCGACAGGGACGATGTAAACGGTCATAAACATGGCTCAGGAAAGCAGTCGCGACCATTCCGCAGTGGTTCCGGACACGACCGATTCTGCCGTCGGTCAAACGGTGTCGGGATCGGGATCGCAGCGACCTGCACCTGGCCGGGCGACTGGCGCCGGCGGCTCCCGCGCCTACGGGAAGAGGCGGGGTGACGGTGCCATCCGACTCGGGGGACTGACCGCGATGCTGAGTGGTTCCGCAGCGGGGTCTGTCCAGCACAACCGGGAGACGGTCGCCCGCTACTTCAAGGCGCTGGCAACACAGATCGGGCATGCAGAGATGAAGGGTGACCCCGAATTCGACAAACTCAGTCCGAGGCTCAAGCAGACCCTCGAACGACTTCTCGCCGGCGACAGCGAGAAGGAAGCGGCGTCCAACCTGGGCATTTCGGTCCATATCGTGCATGTCTACGTGAAGACCCTTTACAAGCACTACAACGTCAACTCCCGCGCGGAACTGCTCGCGCGGTTTCTCCGCAGCTGAACTGACGGCCATGCCCCGGCACCGACCGCCGGGGTGGGCGGCCGCTGCCTTTGCCGGGAACTGGCGGATTTGCGGGCTGAGCTTCACTCGGCAACGGGGATTTCGAGCGAGCGTGTTTCCGACCAGGTGGGCCTCGGCCGAGTGGCCGATGGCGCTGTGGGAATGCCCGGGATGGTGGTCGTTTCGATCGGACGCAATCACCAGGTGGGGTGGGGTGTTGACGCTCAGGCGGGTTCTGCAGGCCGGGCGGGGGGGACAATTAATCAAGCTTTAACTCCGGGGTAACGCCCTCTGCGTAGCGACGGATAGACTCGCATCGACTCCTTCGCAGACCCCGAACAAACGGGGCGCGTCAGGCAATCTGAGGCGTTGGGAATCGATCGGTGTCGGTCGATCTGCATGGAGTGTCCATGGCCGGGGTGGCTAATCGCCGGCGGGCGCCTCAACCCCTTTGAGGCGGGAGAAAGTGCACTACATGAAGAAGATTTCTTCTCTGATGACGGCTGCGGTTCTTGCCAGCGCCGTGTCTGCTCAGGCCGCCACGCTGGTGGAATACGACCTCACGGGCGCGCCGGGTAATCAGGCTTTCACGGCGGGCGCCGCCGCGACGAATCTGACGGCCTTGAATCTGACCCGCGGCGCGGGCCTGACCGCGACTTCCGCCGGCAACTCGTTCAGCGCTTCGGGCTGGGAAGGCACGGCGGCCGGGGCCCTGTCGAACGAGTTCTTCCAGTTCGGCTTCTCGGTCGCCCCGGGCTACCAAGCCACGCTCGATGACCTCTACATCGGCACGCGTTCGTCGAACACGGGCCCGGGCACCATCGGGGTGTTCAGCTCGCTGGACAACTATGCGACCGCCATCACCACGATCAGCCAGACCCCCGGCTCCAACTTCGTCAACTCGGTCATCGACCTGAGCAGCCTGGGCACCGTGACCGGCGACCTGACCTTCCGCCTGATCGAAGTGAACAACACCGCGGCCAATAACGGCATCACCGCGTCGGGCGGCACGTTTCGCGTGACCGGCTACTTCGTCAACAACGCGTTTGACCGCAACTTCCAGATCACCGGCACCGTGTCGGCCATCCCCGAGCCCAGCATGCTGGGTCTGGTGGCGCTCGCGGCCCCGGCGATGCTGCGTCGTCGTCGGGCCTAAGGCCCGAGGAAGACCATCGGCTGAAATTCGACTGCAAGCCCCCGGCGTCAGACGCGCCGGGGGCTTCTGTTTTCCTCGTGCTGGGTCACGGTGGAAACCGTTCCGGCAACCTGCCGGCCCTCACCGCCCGGGCGGCCGCACGCTTTGCCTGCGGTGAAGTCGCTCGGGGCTCGCGGTCGGGGGCGCGTGCCGCGCGTGGTGGGCCAGTGCGACGGGTGTCGGTGCGACTGCCGGGCACCCGCAGCGACACGGGGTTGCGTTTAGTTGTCTGTGAGCGAACGACGCGGCTTGTGTGTGAACCGCGGCAGGATTAGGCGAGCTAACCCGCCGTTGATTCTCAATTTACATAACACATGTTGCGCGCTTGCATGATCCGTTGAGTGTCCGGTCACTCTCCCCCGCGATGGGTCGGGCGATGTCGTCTCGACCGGGTGGGCGGGGGCTGAAGCCTCACTTGCTGCTGCCTCACTTGTTGGATCAGTTCAGCAAGCTCACCTTTCGATCTGGTGACCGGCCGTCGGTGTTTTTACGGGCGGCCAGCAAGAGGGAAGAAAACACATGCGTTTGAATCCAATCGGCCTCGTGGGCGTGGCGGCAGTGACCCTGGCAGCCGCGACCTCGGCGCAGGCGGCGTTGATCGCGAACTGGAACTTCGGCTCGGCCGCTTCGGGAACTCAGGCGACCCTGCCGATCCCCGCGACCCGCGGCACCGGCTCGCTGACGTCGAATTTCGTGGCCAGCAACGTGACCTACTTCACCGGCTCGACGGTGAACGCGGTCAGCCCGGACACGGCCGGCGCGGACCTCGCGTTCGTTAACCAGTCCAACAACGGGCGTTACTTCACGCTTGAGAACCTCAACACGACCGGGCAGCAGGACCTGATCTTTACCGCCGCCCTGCGTCGGACGGGCACGGGCTTCACGAGCGCCCAGGTTCAGTACAGCGTCAACGGCGGTGCGTTCACGAATTTCGGCTCGGCGCTGAATATCGGCGGCTTCGGCACGACCCACACGCTGTGGACGATCAACTTGTCCTCGCTCAACGTGATCGAGAACATCTCCGACCTCGACCTGCGGTTCGTCCTGAACGGGAGCAGCAGCTCGTCGGGCAACATCCGTCTGGACAACATCCAGGTCAACGGCACGGCGATTCCGCAGGCGACGATCCTGGCGGTGTTTGCTGAAGCGGCCGCGGGAACCAACCTGGGCTCGGTGAGCCCTGCGGGCTCGGGCGGCAATTATGTGCCGGCGGTTCTGGATGTGCCCAACACCACCAAGGCCGGCTCGGTTTCGGTCGGTGGGAACCTGGTCAGTGAGTCGAGCGTTCGCATCCTGCTCGACCTGACCGACCCGACTGACGCGTCGGCGCTGGTCACGGCGCTGAACGACTTCTATACGCCTGATATCGCCAGCGCGGCCCTTGCGCCTTTCAGCGCCCTGGGCTATCACGTTTCGCTCACGCTGGCCAACGGCGCGACGTTCCCGGGCGGTTTCTTCAACTTCGACTTCAACTCGGTGTCCGGGTTTGACGGGGTTGACCGCATCCTGGTTGTCCCCGAGCCGTCGGCGCTGGGCCTGGCGGTCGTTGCGGCTCCGGCGCTCCTGCGTCGCCGTCGGGCCTAAGCGGCCTCGCTGCCCGGGCACTGGAGCGGGCAGATCAGCAACTCGAACCCGCCTCCGGCGACCATGCCGGGGGCGGGTCTTTTCATCTCACCGGGCCCGATCCTCGGTTGATCGGGTCACGCCGAAAGCTAGGGCCGGCTCGTGTGGCGCGCCGGCGGGTCGCTGGCGGGGAATGATTCCATCGAGGCTTCGTCCACCTCATCCTCCGGCGTCTGCGTCGGCTCGGCGCCGTGCGCGGCGGAGGGGCCGGTCTCGAATTCGCCGGCGCCCGAATCGGCCGATTCCTTTCGATCGCCCGGCTGCCCCGGCTTGCCGCCCACCTCGTCGGGCTCCGGGTTTCGGCGGGCGTCGGTGCCGGTGCTGATCTGGTCGCGGACATCGGGGACGCGGTCGTCGGGATGCTGTTCCTCACCCTTGGTGCCGGGACCTGGCGTATTGGCACTATTCATAAACAAGCCTCCATGGTGTGTCGGAATCGGCAGCGCTGCGCAAGCGGCAACCTAGTTGCGCCCGCGGTTGCCGTGTTGATCGGCTTCGGCCACATCGGGCGTGCCGCGGATGCCGACATCGCCTCCGTTGGCATCACCGATGGGCCCGCCGGTCTTGTGGGGGCTCGTTCGGGCAAGCTCATGGCCGGGGTCGGTGTTGACAGACCCTCGACCCTGATCGGGCAGGTCCGACGCCTCGACCCCCTCGATTGAGGTGGGCCCGGTCGGGTGTTGACGCGTGTTGTCCTGGGATTCGGTTGATTTCTTTGCCATCGCAGCCTCCGCAGAGAAGCGGTGCAACCGCGATGCCACCCCAGCGAAAACCGCATCAGGCGCAGGGCGAGATCATGTTCCGCGCTGCGCCTTTAACGCCTGCCTCGGCGGCGTGCGGGTGTATGCGTGACCTTGGCTGGGGTTGATGTCTACAGCCTGAGGATTTCGGCCGCTCGCTTGAGGGTCGCGCGGGTGAGCAGGGTGACCAGCTCCGGGGGGAAATCCTGCTCGGGGTTGTCCTTGTAGCTCTGGGGGAGCGTGGCATCGACGAGATCGAATAGCTCTTTGCGAACATTCTGCTCGCGCTCGACGAGTGCGGCATCATCATGTCGGCCGAGCGGCTCGACGGCGTCGTAGGCGAGCATCAGAGTTGAGAGCTGCCATTCGTAGTAGCTGTGTGAGGTCGAACTCATGGGGAAGGGAGTTTAGCCCACTGGCGGCGTCCGGGCGAATGACGGCTCGGTTGCGCCCCGGCGGGATGGCGCCCCAGGGTTGCGGCGGGCGGTGAAGCGGTTGACGATAGCGGCATCGGCTGGCACACGGGCGCGGCCTCAACACGGAAGGAGCATTCGAGGCATGTCGAGCACGACGAGCGACGGGTATGCGGCGGTTCCCAACCTCAAGGGCCCGCCGCGCGAGCAGGTGGCGCCACCGCTGAGCGCGGTGATGCAGTGGAGCGATTCGCCGATCTGGATGCGGACGCTTCACAACTTCGAGCGAGCCGCGGCGCTGGTGAAGCTGGACGCCAATGTGGCCGCCCGGTTGCGCCGCCCGCAGCGGATCATGATCGTCAGCGTGCCGGTGAGGATGGATGACGGCCAGGTGCAGGTCTTCACGGGATACCGCGTGCAGCACAACAGCTCATGCGGGCCCTACAAGGGTGGGCTGCGCTTCGCGCCCGACCTCGACCTGGGCGAGGTCTGCTCGCTGGCGATGCAGATGACCTGGAAGACCGCGCTGATCGGGCTTCCGCTGGGCGGAGCCAAGGGCGGCGTGGCGGTCGATCCGCGCAAGCTCAGCTATCGCGAGGTGCAGGAGCTGACGCGCCGATACACCGCTGAGATCATCCCGATCATCGGGCCCGAGTCGGATATTCCCGCGCCCGACATGGGCACGAGCGAGCGGAACATGGCGTGGATCATGGACACCTACTCGGCGCGGGTCGGCCGGACGACGCCGGGCGTGGTGACGGGCAAGCCGGTCTCGGTGGGCGGCTCGCTGCTGCGGCGCGAGGCGACGGGGCGCGGCGTGGTCTACATGATCGAAGAGGCCGCCAAACACCTGGGTATGAATCTCACGGGCGCGACATTCGCCGTTCACGGGTTCGGCAATGTCGGCTCGGTTGCGGCGATGGAACTGCATCACCGCGGGGCGCGGTGTGTCGGTGTCGCGGACGTGAGCGGGGCATACCTCAACCCCAAAGGCCTCGATGTGCCGGCGATGGTCGATTACGCCACGCGCAACGGCGGCACGCTGACGGGTTTCTCCGAAGCCGAGCACGACGCCGACCCGCTGGCGGTGATGTATCAGAAGGTCGATGTGCTGATCCCCGCGGCCCAGGGCAATGTCATCACCGGAGACAACGTCGCCCGGCTGCGCTGCCGCGTGCTGGCCGAGGGGGCCAATGCGCCGACCATGAACGAGGCGGATGACGTGCTGCGCGACTCGGGCGTGTTCGTGGTTCCGGATGTGCTGTGCAACGCGGGCGGTGTGACGGTCAGTTACTTCGAATGGGTGCAGGGCGGCATGCATTTCTTCTGGTCGGCCGACGAGATCGACCAGCGGCTCAACCGGCTCATGCGCGGCGCGTTTGGGCAGATGATCGAGGAGATGAACCGCAGCAGAACCGACGCCCGCACGGCCACGCTGGCGCTGGCGCTGCGGCGTGTGGACGAGGTCATGCGGGCGCGCGGGCTGTTTGCCTGATGGGGCGCAGGCGTCGTCGCCGGTCAGGCGGCGGCGCGCGCGGAGGCGGGCTTGATAAACCGAGGCTCCCACAGGCGAACCACCGGGCCGCTGAAGTGCCTGCGGATGTCGGCGATCCGCGCGTCAATCTGGGCGGGGTTGACGTTGGAGACGATGACACCGTCGATGTCGCGCAGCGCCAGCGCCTGGGGCACGGGCAGGACGGGGGTATCGCGGTAGGTGAGGTTGGCAAAGGCGTCGCCGCTGTCGGCGATGGCCGCGACGCTGAGGTTGGCGCGGCGACAGGCCTGCCACGTGGCATAGAGGGTCTTGCTGAAATCGGCGATGACCACGCGGTTGAGGCGATGCTCGCGGGCGGCATGCATGACCAGCCCGGCCTGGCGGTGGTGCTCGAAGATGGTTTCGAACGATTTGCCGTCGAGGGTCTGTCGGCCGACGACGGCTTCGCGAATCGCCCAGAGGCGGGCTTCCCACAGGGCGCGGGTCGCGGCCCGGCCGCAGCCTGCGGCGCGGGCGACCGCGGTGTAGCGCTGCAGGTAGTCGTCCCAATAGGCGCGACGGTGTTCGCGCGGGATGTATCGCTCGACGAGGATGAGGTTGTTCCGCAGGTCCATCCGGTGGGCGAAGGCGGCGCTGCGCCCGGTCATGACCTTGTCGTGGCGGTAGACGACGTCTTCAAACCGCTCGACGGTGAAGCCTTTCTGCCAGATGCGGAAGCTGAAGTCGTATTCGCCGGCCTTGCGGAAGAACTCGCGGCGGAAGCCGCCGACGCTGGCGAGCACGCTCTTGCGCAGACAGACGGCGCCGCTGAGCATGACCGCGGGCATGGCGCAGGCCTCGAGCGAGCCGTCGGGCAGGACCACCTTGCCGACCACCGCGGCACAGTGGGGTGTGCGGTCGAGGTAGTCGATCGAGAGCGAGACGGCGTCGCCCGTGGGGTAGCTGTCGTCGTCGAGGAGGATCAGGTAAGTGCCGCGGGCGGGTTCGAAGGCGTAGCTTCGCGACCAGACGCCTTCGTTGCCCGGACGGGCGATGATGTTGACCCAGGGGAACTGCTGCCTCACGGCCTCGATAGTGCCGTCGGTGGAGGCATTATCGACCACCCAGGCCTCCCAGAGGTTGGGCGGGAGCGGGGTCGTGCGCTGGAGGATCTCGAGCGTCCGCAGGAGCGGCTCGCGGCGGTTGTGGGTGACGATGACGTAGCTGAGCTTCATGGCATCACCTGTATCGGTCATTCAAGCGGCGTGGACGACAACGCCAAGCCGGCGGTTTTCAGACTCCATCGAGGCGATCTCGCGCATGACCCGGGCGAGGCCCTGTGCGTAGGTCAGCCGGGATTCGACTGCGGCGCACTGTGCGCCGGCGACGGCAGACCGGCCGGCCGGATCGCTGACGAAACGCCGGACGATGGCTTGAAGCGAGGGTGCGTCGGTGAAGCTGACCTGCTCGATCGCGGGCAGGGGCTCGCCCGTCGCGGTGAGGATGCCCGCGCGGCACGAGCGGCGGATCATCTCGACGGTATCGCCAAAGCCGTCCATCGAGGCGGCCTGGGTGAGCAGGTCGGCCATCTCGGTGCGGAGCGGGTCGTCGGGGCTGAGCGTGGCGACGTGGGCCTCGAGCGCAGGCCGGGAGTCGATCGAGGCGAGCACCGGATGGTTTTCGAGCAGGGCTGCCAGCCGCGGCATCCACAGGTCGGTCGCATGCCGGCGGAACAGAACACACCCGCCGGCCACGAGCGCGTCGAGCGCCCGCTGGTGCGAGATGCAGAAGTAAGGCTCGAGCTTGAGGATAAAGCGAGAGCGCCTGGCGAGTTCTTCCATCGGCGCGCCGGGCGAGACGACGCCGCGGGCGTGGGGGCTGAAGGTCGGGTCGGTTTCCCAGCCCTTTCCATAGACCGCAAGACGCAGCCCGAGGCCCTGGGCGACCTGCTTGGCCCAGGTGAGTCCCTGCCGGCGATAGAGCGGGTTGACCAGTCGATAGAAGACCGCCTCGATCATCTGCCGACGTGCCGCCGGCGGATCGACGCGAAGGCCTCTCGCCTGCTCGAGCCGGGCGAGCAGGGCGTCGACGTCGGCCAGCGTGGCAATCGTGCCGCCGCGGTCGAAGTGGTCGGCGACCTCGCGGCAGACGTCGCGCATGACGTCCTTCGCCAGGCCGGCGGGGCACGCGGCTTCGAGGCTCGCCATCACCTCGGCAGGCGGCTGCGAGTTGTGCGACACGTAGACCAGGTCGTCGCCATCGACCTGCCATTGAGCCGGCCGCGCTGCCAGGCGGGTGAAGCGGTGGGCGTCGATGATCTGACGGGCGGGGTAATCGAAGGTCGTGCGATAGAGCCCGCCGAGCCCGGTCATGACGTAATCGTGGCGGCCGAGCTTCCTGCCGGATTCGGCGTTGTTGAGGTTGGGCAGGGCGTCCTGAATCCAGCAGACGAAAGGCAGCGGTTCGGGGAAGACGTCGCCGTGCTCGAAGCGGTGGTGGTCGATCTGCAGCACGATATCGGGCAGGAATGCAGCCAGGGCCGCCCGGATCGAGCGGGGCGTCATGCGCTGCCAGGGGTGCTGCTCTTTGGCGACATGCACCTCCCAGCCCGATGCGGTCATCGCCTCCGCGGCGTCGGCGGTGCTGTATTGCAACACGGTCGAGAAGCGGGTGGTGATCATGAGCAGGCGCGGCTTTCGGCCGGCGCGGCCTGCGATGACGTCGCCCAGGGGCAGGCGGTCGGGTGACCGATAGTGGAGCAACACCCGGCGCGCCGTCTCGGCTTCGTCGTCGGCGATCCGGCCGGCGAGCTGCGAGATGCGCTTTGAAAGCGAGACGTCCGAAAAACCCAGCCGCACCGACAGCCTCGGCACGACCAGATGCGGGTCGCGCGTGAAAAGCGCCTCAAACTCGCTGACGGCCTCCTGCCCGACGCACCAGAAGATGCGCTGCTGTTCGATCGGGCCGAGCGGGCCGGTGTAGTCATGGATCATCAGGCAGGCCATCACCAGCCCCGCGTCGGGCTCGACGAGGAAATGGGGCACGACCATGCCCAGCACAAGGTTGCTCGGTCGGGCGGCGAGGTTGGCCAGAAGATAGCCGTCGCCGATGCCCTCCAGGGCGAGCTGCTCGCCCGAATCGACGTGGGGGCCCAGCTGGTCGGCGGCCTGTCGAAGCGCGGTCAGCGGCGCGTTGCCGGCCGACAGCAGGCGGTGGGTTTCACCGTATCGCTCGGTCAGCGTCGCGGCGCCATCGACCCCCATGACGATCTCGTGGCGCTCGATGCGGCCCTGGGTGAGCAGCGTGCGATAGAGCGCGGGCCGGTGCTTTTCGATGGCGCCGAGATTGGCATACAGCCGCCTGCGAAGCTCGAGCGACGGATCGACCTGCCCGGCCGACCGGTGTACGCAGGCGATCGCGGCCGCCGCCGAAGACCAGCGCAGGCCCGACGCCAGCAGGTCGGCGGCGGCGAGGAATGTTTCGGGGCGATCTTCGAGGTGAGCGGCGTCGCGGGCCTCTGAGTCGAACCAGCGGCACAGGGCCGCAAGATCGCGCTGCTGGAGGGCCCGGGTGAGCGGCGAGAGCGGCAAGGCCATGCCGGGCGTCGGCCGGGCAGGCGCGGGACCGGTGATCGCCGGCTGGGCGAGGGAGGTCGAGGCGGTGTCGGTGGGTGCGATGTCGGTCACGCGGGATCACCGTCTTTCGTGTGCGGCGGGGGGCCGGAGGGTCGTCGAGGCGTCCTCTCGTGGCGGTGGAGGGGAGGCGGCTCGCGCTGGTCAGGCCGCCATTGCCAGGCGTCCCGCGCACGCGGTATGCGGGCCCGACGCCCGCCGACTGGAGGAATATCGGACGTTGGGCGACCGGCGCTGCAGGGTTATTTGAGCGCGTGCGGGGGGCGCGGCGGCGGAATGGGGAAGGGGGATCAGTGGCCGGCGTCGTGGCCGGCGTCGTGACCGCTGCCGTGGCTGGCGTCGCCGTGGCCTGCTTCCGACCCGGTCGGCGACGCGGGCTGGGCGGGCGAGGCGGGCATGGCGCGGGTTTTTTCCTGCAGATCGGTGACGAGGGTGGTGGTCGAATCGACCTCGACCCGCCGGTTGAGCATCTGCGCTTCGGGGTTGTAGGCCCGCTGGACGACGGGCTCGAAGGTCGAGCAGCCCATCACCCAGCGCGCCTATCTGGTGCCTGCCCATGCGACCGCAGAGGGCAACGAGGCTTTTGCACTGGAAGTGCTCGCGCAGATCCTCGGCGGCTCCCAGACCAGTCGCCTCTACCGCGCTCTTGTGCT
>CAZBOE010000120.1:0-1308 GCA_964493365.1 uncultured Tepidisphaeraceae bacterium
TGATCTGAATCTCGTCCGAGTTGGCCAGGTATTCGATCGTCACACCGAAACGCCCCGACGCCACCTGCTTGATCGCGCTGCGCCGGTTGGAGCCGTCGGCGTCGGGCTTGAATCGGCGCGGGTCTTCGCCGCCCTCGCCCGTGTTGCTCTTGCCGCCGATCCGGTTCATCGCGATCGCCAGCGTCTCGTGCATCTCCGTCGAGATCGCGCCCAGCGAGATCGCGCCGGTGCAGAACCGCCTGACGATCGACTTGGCCGGCTCGACCTCCTCCAGCGGCACGGCGGGGTTGACGCCCATGCGGAATTCCAGCAGCCCCCGCAGCGTGCAGCGGTGGTGCGCCTCGTCGTTGACCAGCTTCGAAAACTGCCTGAACGTCGCGGCGCTCTCCACCCTCACCGCGTGCTGCAGCTTCGCCACCGTCTCGGGGTTGTACTGGTGATACTCCCCGTCGCGACGCCACTGGTAGATGCCGCCGTTGTCCAGCACCTTCCCGTCCACCTTGATCGGCGGAAAGCCCCGGCGGTGCCGCGCCAGCGTCTCGCGCGCGATGATCTCGATCGGGATGCCGCCGATCCGGCTCGCGGTGTTCGTGAAATACTTGTCGATCAGCGCCTTGCTCAGCCCGATCGCCTCGAAGATCTGCGCCCCGCGGTAGCTCTGCACCGTCGAGATGCCCATCTTCGACGCCACCTTGAGAATGCCCTTGCCAGCGGCCTTGACGAAGTTCTTCTTCGCCATCTCCAGCGTGACATCGCCCGGCAGCAGGCCTTCCTTGTGCAGGTCGGCGATCGTCTCGAACGCGAGGTAGGGGTTGATCGCCCCGGCGCCGTAGCCGATCAGCAGGCAGAAATGATGCGCCTCGCGGGCCTCGCCGGTCTCGACGACCAGACCCGCCTGCGTCCGCGTGCCCACGCGGATCAGGTGGTGGTGCACCGCCGCCGTCGCCAGCAGCGCCGGGATCGGAGCCATCTCGGCCGAGATGCCGCGGTCGGAGAGCACCAGGATCGTCGCACCCTGCGCCACCGCCTGCTCGGCAGCCACGCAAAGCGCGTCCACCGCGCGCTCCAGCTCGGCGTCGCCGCCGCCGGCCTTGAAGAGCATCGGCAGCGTCACCGTCTTCATCTCCGAAACCGACACCTGCCTCAGCTTCTCAAGCTCGCTGTTCGACAGGATCGGCGTCTTGAGCTTGATCAGGTGGGCCGCCTTCTTGTTTTCGTCCAGCAGGTTGCCCTCGCGGCCCAGCCAGGTGAACAGGCTGGTCACCAATTCCTCGCGGATCGCGTCCAGCGGCGGGTTGGTCACCTGCG
>CAZBOE010000120.1:1318-10968 GCA_964493365.1 uncultured Tepidisphaeraceae bacterium
AAGAGCTGCCGGAAATAGCTGTACAGCAGTTGCGGCTTGTCGCTCAGGCACGCCAGCGGCGTGTCGGTGCCCATCGAGCCGATCGCCTCCTGGCCGCCGACCGCCATGGGCGTCATGATCAGCTTGAGGTCTTCGACGGTGTAACCGAAGGCGTGCTGCCGCGCCATCAGCGTGTCGTGATCGGGCTTGTGAACCGTGCCCGCGGCCGGCTCGGGCAGGTCTTCGAGGTCGACCATCTGCTCTTCGATCCACTTCCGCCAGGGCCGACGGTCGACCAGCTCGCGCTTGATCTCGCTGTCGTCAACGATGCGCTGCGCCTTGAGGTCGATCATGAAGATCTTGCCCGGCTGCAGCCGCCACTTCTTAAGCACGTTGTCCGGCGCCACCGGCGTCGCGCCGACCTCCGACGCCATGATCACCAGGTCGTCCTTGGTGACGTAATAGCGGCTGGGGCGCAGGCCGTTTCGGTCGAGCACGGCGCCGATGACCCCGCCGTTGGTGAAGGCGATGCTGGCCGGGCCGTCCCACGGCTCCATCAGGCAGGCGTGATACTCGTAAAACGCCTTGAGGTCCGGGTCCATCTGCGGGTTGTTCTGCCACGCCTCGGGCACCAGCATCAGCACCGCGTGGGGCAGCGATCGCCCGTTGACGCACAGGAACTGCAGCGCGTTGTCGAGCGTCGCCGAGTCGGAGCCTTCCTCGGTGAGGATCGGATACATCTTCTCGAGCTCGTCGCCGAACACTTCGCTCTTGAGTGATCCCTTGCGCGCCCGCATCCAGTTGCGGTTGCCGCGCAGGGTGTTGATCTCGCCGTTGTGGGCGAGGTAGCGGTAGGGGTGCGCCAGACGCCACGACGGAAACGTGTTGGTCGAAAACCGGCTGTGGACGATCGCCAGCGACGTCTCGAAATCGGGGTCGTTCAGGTCGGGGTAATACGCCCGCACCTGCTCGGCCGTCAGCATGCCCTTGTAGAGGCAGCGGTTCGACGAGATGGCGGTGATGTAGAAGATCTCCTTGGCCTTGTCGGAGACCTCTCCAAACTCCACGATGTTTTCAGCCCGCTGGCGGACCAGGTACAACCGGCGCTCGAAGTCCGTCCGGTTGAAAAACACGTCGCCCATGCCGATGAAGCACTGGCGGATCTTCGGCTCGGTCTTGCGCGGCGCTTCGCCCAAGATCTTGCTGTTGACCGGCACGTCGCGCCAGCCCAGCACGGTCATGCCGTTTTCGCGGACGCACCGCTCGAGGATCGCCTCACACTCGTGCCGCGCCCCCAGTTCGCGGGGGAGGAATGTCGTCGCCATGGCGTAGTTGCCATAGGGCGGCAGGCGGATGCCCAGCTTCTCGCATTCCTTTCGCAGAAACTTGTCGGGCAGCCGGGTGAGGATGCCTGCGCCGTCGCCCGAGTTGGGGTCGCACCCGCACGCGCCGCGATGGCTCATCGCCTCGAGCATCTCCAGCGCCTGGTGCACGATCTTCGACGAGGCCTGCCCCTTGATGTGGGTGATGAACCCCACGCCGCACGAGGAATGCTCGTAGACCGGGTCGTAGAGCCCCTGCTTGGCGGGTGTGCCGTCGACCCCGAACGCCGGCGCGAGGTCGGACGAGCGACGATCCGCTTGCGCTTTGGCCGTGCCACCCGATTCAGCAGCACCATCAACCACGGGAAGCGGCAGAGAACGATTAGACTGTACTGCTTCAAAATTCATCGCAAATCGTCCGATAACAAAGCCCGCCCAACCAGAAATGGATTGGGTTCGCAATAATTTATCAAAACGCTCAGCCGGGGTGGCGGCACAAGCCCATTGGGTCTGCTGCTTTATTCAGCACCAAGGGTGGGTGTGCTGATCCAGCAGGCAACTTTGTCCACGTCCGCGACGTTGTACCGCCCGGCGGCAGCAAGAGTCAAACCGCGTTCCACACCGAGAACGTCCGCGAATCCGCGGCCTCCAAACGCTCCCGATCACGCATACACGCCACGCATCGACAATGATGCATGAGACCTTCGTGGACGGCCGCCGGGCCGCGTCATGGTAGGCAGCGCAAGCACGATCATCCCCAACCCGTTGGTCGAGCTCGCTTTAACGGCAGAACTGTTTATGGTTGACCTCCCGCGTCGCTCCGACCATACTAACGGTGTGGCGAAGTTTCGAATCGACCATCTCGCCAAGCTGGCCCACCAGCTGGAGTTTACCCCGGCCGACACCCGCGGTGTTCAGGTCGCGGCCGCGGAAGAACTCCTCCACGACATTGACCCCGCCAAAGCCTATCCGCTCGACTTCGTCGTTCACCGCATCACCGGCTATCGGCCGCGCGAAGTGCCCGATGAATTGCTGACCGGTCTGGCGCTGCAGTACGACCTGGGGCTGCTGATCGAGAAGGTGTCGGAAACGCTCGACATTCATGTCGCCGAGCTGACCGAGCCTGTGCTGACGATCGACGACGTCAGCGAGCGGTTCAGCGTCACCAGCAAGACGATCCAGCGCTGGCGCAAGAAGGGCCTGCCCAGCCGCCGGTTTATCTTCCCCGACGGCAAGCGGCGGGTCGGCTTCCTGCTCCGGTCGGTCGAGCGGTTTGTGGCGCTGCACGGCGATGCGGTGGCCGAGGCGGCCAATTTCTCTCAGGTCGACGACGCCGAGCGAGACAACATCGTTCGCCGCGCCCGCCGACTGGCGACCCAGTGCCGCTGCTGCCGGAACGAGATCGCGCGGCGGATCGCCCGCAAGCTCCACCGCAGCCCGCTGACGATTCTTCACACGATTCGAAAGTTCGATAACGAGCACCCCGACCAGTCGGTTTTCGAGCTGGCCCCGCCTCCGCTGAGCGATGCGGAGAAGACGCGGGTGGCGCGGGGCGTCCGCCGGGGGATCCGCCTTGCGGTGATGGCGCGTCGGATGTGCCGCCCGCGGAGCGCGATCTACCGCGTGGTGGTTGACGGCCGGGTCGAGAAGCTGACGGCCCGCCAGGTCAAGTTCATCGACGACCCGCTCTATCACGCGGACGATGCCGAGTCGCAGCTCAAGGCGATGGTGGCGTCGGAAGATCTCGGCGCCGCGGGCGACCGCGAGCAGCTTCGTATTCCGCGAGACCTGCCGCCTTATCTGGCCGACCTGTATCGCACGCCGCTGCTCACCCCGGCACGGGAGCGGGCGCTGTTCCTCCAGTTCAACTATTACAAGTATCTGTTCGTCACCGCCCGTCGGCGGTTTGACCCGCAGCTCGCCCGCGCCCGTGACGTGACCCGCCTCGAGCGCCACCTCCGCGACGCGACGGCGGTCAAGAACCGAATCGTGCAGGCCAATCTTCGCCTGGTGGTCAGTGTCGCCAAGCGTCACATCCGCCCGGGCCTCAACCTGATGGACCTGGTCAGCGACGGCAACATCACGCTCATGCGTGCGGTCGAGAGTTTCGACGTGCATAAGGGCAACCGCTTCAGCACTTACGCGACGCTGGCGCTGATGAAGGGTTTTGCCCGCAGCGTGCCGGAGATGCTGGCCGACCAGCGTCACGCCTCGGTCTCCAGCGGCGACGGTCGAGAGCTGATCCAGGTGACCGACCCGCGCTCGGGCGTGTCGGTCAGGCAGTTGCTCGACCGCGACGAGGTGATCGCCATGCTCTCGCGGCTCGATGAAACCGAGCGACGCGTGATCCAGGCCCACTTCGGGCTCGGTGAAGCGCTGGCGGTTGAAGTGCCGACCTACGAACAGATCGGCCGCGAGCTCGGCCTGACCCGCACCCGCGTCAGGCAGGTCGAAGAGCGGGCGCTCGCAAAGCTGCGCACCGCCCTGGCGAAATAGATTCGCCGGCCCCCGCCGCAGCGCTCACGAACCCCAGCGCAGCCCGCACTGCCCTGACCCAGCGCCTAAGACCCCGGCGCACCAATTCCCGGCGCGCAAGACCCGGTGCGACCAGCGAAGCCCCGGGCCGACCCGCACAACTCGGGCGAAGTGCGTAAGGCCCCAGCGCGGCACGCCCCAGCGCTGCACGTAACACCCCGGCGCTGCACGAAACACCCCGGTGCAGCACGCACTTTGGGCAGCACGCATGCCCCCAGCGCCCTCGACCTTCTCCCCCTTAGCGCCGCTCGATCGGTATGACGGCTTTGTCGAAGGGGCCTGTGTATTCGTCGGTCGGGCGGATCAGGCGGTTGTTGTGGTGTTGTTCCATGACGTGGGCGGTCCAGCCTGTCACGCGGGCGATGGCAAAGATGCAGGTGAACAGGTCGAGCGGGATGCCCATCGTGTAGTAAGCGCTGGCCGAGAAGAAATCGACGTTGGGGTCTTTGTTCTTGGTTTCCTTGACGATGGGGATCAGCCGCTCGCTCATCTCATACCACTTGGTGTTGCCGGCATCCTGGCCGAGCTGTCGGCTCATCTTGCGGAGGAACGTGGCGCGGGGGTCGAAGGTCTTGTAGACCCGGTGACCAAAGCCCGGGATCTTCTCGCCCGCCTCGAGCATGGCGCGGACCTTCTTTTCCGCCGACTCGATGTCGCCGCAGGCGAGCAGCAGTTCCATGACGTCCTGGTTGGCGCCGCCGTGGAGGGGGCCCTTGAGCGCCGCGATGGCGGCGGTGATTGCGGCATGCATGTCGGTGAGCGTCGCGGCCGCCACGCGGGCGGCGAACGTGCTGGCGTTGAGCCCGTGCTCGGCATGCAGGACCAGCGCCCCGTCCATGACGCGGGTGAGCGTCTCGTGCGGCTTGTGGCTGCTGAGCATGTAGAGGAAGTTGCCGGCGATGCTCAGCCGCGGGTCGGGCGCGATGGGCGGCTGCCCGCTGCGGATGCGGTGGAATGCCGCCACCACGGTGGGAAACATCGCCGTCAGACGGATCGCCTTGCGATAGTTGGCTTCGGGCCGGTTGTTGTTCAGGTCGGGATCGACCGACGAACTGGCGCTGACCGCGGTGCGCAGCGCGTCCATCGGCTGCGTCTCGTTCGGCAGGCTCAGCAGCACCTGCAGCACATGCTTGGCCACCGCGTAATTCGATGCCAGTTGCTCGCGCAGGTCGCTCAACTGGCTACGGTTGGGCAGGTCGCCGTGCCAGAGCAGATAGGCCACCTCCTCGAAGGTGCAGTGATCGACCAGGTCGCCGATTTCGTATCCGCGGTAGATCAGCCTCCCGGCGTTGCCGTCGATGAAGCAGATTCCGCTCTGCGCCGCGACAACGCCCTCGAGCCCTCCGGGCTTGGGCATCGACGAAGGATTGGACGCAGCCTGTGCGGTTGCGGTGCTCATGTTCAATTCTCCCAAAAACAGAAGTGCGCCGGCCGATACGGAAGCCCGGGGCCACTGTATGACCGCCCGTCGACGCGGGTCAATCGGCGGATTGTGCCATTTCTACTCAACGCCCGGGCGCCGAAAATCCGCCCGTCAAGGCCGATCAATGCGATGGCCGATCAGATCAGGTCGGATCACGTCGTCCCGGGCAATAGCCTGACGGCATCGATCGTTTAAACTGTCGAGCAACGCGTGTATTCGGGCCGGCCATGGTGCCATGAGCCGTTGGGTTTATCAGGATAATCATGTCGAGCATGGATTCGACGCTGGGGCTGGAAGCAATCACCGAGACCTCGCGTGAGGCGAAGTCGGATGCCGTCGCCCCGTCGGCCCATACCCGGTCGAGCCGCTGGCAGGACGCGGACGAGTCGACGCCTGCGGCATCGGGCGCGTCGCCGCCCGCGCGGCAGGGCGGTGACGCCAAAGCGCCCGCCTCACAGGCGTCGGCAAAGACGTCGGCCGGGCCCGACGAAGGGTCATCCGCCTCCGCACTCGACGCGGCCATTCCCGCGCCGGCGGCGTGGGTGCGCCCTTGCTCGCTGGCGCAGCGGGTCGCGTTTGACCTGATCGCGGTGGGCCTGGTCGCGCTGATTGCGGCGATGCTGTGGGCTTATTACGTTCCGGCCCATCCGGGCGTCGATCAGAACGGCTATCTCGTCGGCGGCCGGTATTTCGCACAGGGCTTTTCCACCGGCACCACCCCCGGCGACCCTTACCAGTTTGTCGGCCGGATGTGGAATGCCGGCCCCGACAACGCCACCTATTACCCCAAATATCCGCTGGGCCTGCCCGTTCTCTATGCGCTTTGCCTCTGGGTCGGCTCGCTGCTGAGCGCTCCCGACGCCGGGGTGCTGCTGGCCCACGCGGTTAGCCCGGTCTGCGCCGTGCTGGCGGCGGGGGGATGCTATCTGCTCATGCGTCCGCTGCTGGGGCGATTCGGCGCCCTGATGGGCACCACCCTGGTCGCCACCAGCCCCGCTTTTCTCGGGCTGGCCAACAACCCCAACAGCCACGCCGCTTCGCTCGCGTTTGTGGTGCTGGGCATGGTGCTCCTGATCTACTGGTGGATGCTCGGCGGCGCCTGGCGGGCCGCGCTGGCGGGCCTGCTGCTCGGCTATGCCGTGACCATTCGCTACACCGAGGGCCTGCTGCTGCTGCCGATGGCGGTCGCCGTGGTCGACCGCTTCGTCCGTCGCGCGCGCGGGCGGGTGATCGATCCGCTGGTCATGGGCGTCGCGTGGACGATCCCCGTGGGGTTGCTGGTGGCTTACAACCTCCACCATTTCCACGCCCTCACGGGCTACGACAGCACCAACGAGAGCACCGGTTTCGGATGGGAGTATGTCCAGGCCAACTGGGACAACATGCTCCGCACGCTCACCACCACGCTGCTGGTTGTCCTTCTTCCACTGGCCATGGTCGGGCTGATCACGCTGTGGCACCGCTCGCGCCGGTGGGCGCTGTTTCTGGGGGCGTGGGCCGTGCCGGGCGTCGGGGTCTACACCGCCTATTACTGGGCGCCCGAGTCAGGAAGTCTGGGCTATGCGCGGTTTTTTCTCAGCGTGTTGCCGCCGCTGGCGATGCTCGCGGTGTATGGGCTGATGCAGGCGGTCTGGCGTGATCCGTCGGCCGCGCCGACGCGGTGGCGGGCCCTGACCCGCTCGGCCGTCACACCGCTGGCCGTCGGCGCGATCGTGTTCACCGGCGCCGGAACCGGCGCTTCCACCGCCGGCCCGCTGATCGAGCGTGAGATGCGTTCGTCGTTGACGGTCGATGTGATCGGCGAACGCGCCCGCGCCCACCTTCCCTCGGGCTCGGTCATTTTCGCCGATCAGAACATCCTCCACCATCTTCAGTTCATCGAAGACTACCGGCTCTACGAGCCCGGGATGTTCAGCAACACGGTGCTCAGCCGCATGGCGACGCGCGATGACTTCGACGAGCCCCACCCGATCCAGCCGCAGCGGATCGAGATCCTTCAGTCGGTGATGCAGGGCAAATCCGACCGCGACTACATCGCGGCGCAGAACAACATCATCCATGCCGCGCTGGCCGAGGGGCGTCGGGTGGCTTATGTGGGGCGTGAGCGCGACTGGCGTGCGTTCGAGCGTCGCTACCTCATCGCCGGGCGAGACCGAGCCAAGTTCACCGTCACGCGGACCGACACGTGGATCGAGCCGCCCGCGCCGACGGAGAGCGTTCGTTCGTGGGCGCGAAGCTGGGGCGGGCGGACGCCGTCCTTCGACCGCGTCGTGTTGATGCAGATCACCGCGCTGCCCGCGCCCACCACGCAACCGGCGCAGTAGCAGCCGACGGGGCCCGGCGGCGGGTCAGTGGTGATGGAAGCCCTTGCGGCGCTGCGTGCTGTAGCGCGAGAGGGCGTCTTCGATGATGGGGTAAGCCGCCTTGGCAGGCTGGATCTCGTCGACTTCCACCGCTTTGCCTTCCAGCAGCTTGTAGTCCTGGAAGAACCGCCGCAGCATGGTCAGGCGGTGAGGGGGCATCTCGGCCGCCTCGCGGTAAATGTTGAACTCCGGATCCTGCGTGGCCACCGCGATGATCTTGTGGTCGCGCTTGCCGGCGTCGATCATGACCATGATGCCGATCGCGCGGGCGTGCATGAGGGTGAGCGGCACGACCGTTTCCTGCGTCAGCACGAGCACGTCGAGCGGGTCATCGTCTTCGGCCAGCGTCTGGGGGATAAAGCCGTAGTTGGCCGGGTAATAGACGGCAGAGTAGAGCACCCGGTCGAGCTTGATCAGGCCCGAGTCTTTGTCGAGCTCATACTTCACCGACGAGCCGAAGGGGATTTCGATTACCGTGTTGAACTCCTGCGGCATGTCTTCGCCGGGAGTCACATCATGCCAGGGGTGGATCATGTCGAATCGGCTCCATCAGGATCGCTGTACAGGGGGTGATTGTACAAGGTGTCTTCGGTTTGCCTATGGACCGAATGCGACCCCGGGTGATCGTCTCTAACGTCTGTTTTATCTTCCTGCCTAAGCCGACCAGATGCCGACCGGCAACCCGATCATCGGCACGGCGGGCAACACGCGTTACCCGCATATTGCGAGGGTGACATCGGCCGACAGGCCCACAAGCGCCGGCCGCAGCAGATATGAACATCCCTTTATATGGGATAGAAGCTCGCGGTGATCGCCGATTGAAGCGGTGGGAAAAGCACCTCAAGTCGATAGACGTCGAAATCGGCGGCCTTCCAGCCCATCTTGCCGCACGCGGCATCGATCATCTCGTTGTATCGCGGCACGTGGGGCGTGCTCAGGCGCGTCGGCACTGGGCCCAGCCGGCGGAACTGCTCGGTCAGATCGAGCAGCGTCGGCGGCGAGCGGCCCTCGGGCTTGCCGTCGATGATCGCCGACTGGCTGTATTTCACCTCGCACCGCGCCCGCCCGAAGCTCGCCCGGTGGATCAGCACGTCGAAGATCAGCCGCTCGGCCGGCAGCCTGACGAGAAAGGTCGACCCGAACCGCGGACGCGACGCGTCGCGGTCGGGCAGCGGCGGAAAATGGATGTAGTCACCGAAGATCAGGTCGATGGCGTTGCGCTCGCCGACGCCGCCTCCGAGAACGGCTGTCCATTTCAGACCGTCGGGCGCGGTGCCGTGCTGAAACTGGGGCGGTGGGGCTTTCATCACGCGCGTCATCAGCGGGGCGCCCAGCGTCGACAGCGCTTCGGGCTCGAGGGCGTGGATCTCCAGCGGGGTGCTGGTGCCGCGCTGGGTGGCGAGCGAGAAGTGCACCACCACCGGCCGATCCACGCGAAAGCGGACCAGGCTCAGCAGCCCGCGCACCGAGCAGTAATTCAACCCGCCGTCGGGCCCGAGGTGGACCAGTTCGCACCGCAGGTGTGTCCGCACGCTCATCTGGAGCAGGTGGGCGTAGCCGCGGTAGATCGCGCGGCGGTGGCGTCGTGTGACATCGCCCTGTCGCAACGAGCCGGCCGACCCGGTCGCGAGGCTGGCAAATTCTTCGCGGTCGGCCGCGTGACGGGCGATCAGTCGCTCGACTTCTTCAAACGCCTGCGTCACCGCCGAGGTGACCGATCCGCTCACACCCTTTTTCGTTGCCGCCGCGACCAGCCCGCGCGCCGCCGCCATGCCCGGAAGGTTGCCGGCGCACTGGAGCGGGTCGGGCGCTTTGATCAGCGTGAAGACCTGCCACGCCAGCTTGTAGCTGACCCCCAGCGTGTCGCGCATGGCGTTGGGCGTCGCCACCCCGGGCAGCGCGTCGGCCAACTGGCGCAGCGAGCGGCGAAGACCCTCGAGCACGCCGCGGGCTTCCGCGGCGAAGTCGGTTGTCTCACCCGGCGGCATCCCGGCATCAGCCATGCCGCACAGTTATATCCACATATCT
>CAZBOE010000120.1:10984-13961 GCA_964493365.1 uncultured Tepidisphaeraceae bacterium
ATAGCGCCACCCCGCCGGCACGAATCCGCCATCGCGGGTTTGGCGCGGGTGGCGTCGGGGGGCCGGCCGCAGCGGGGCCGGCAACCGGATGTGTGTACAGCCCTAACCGATGCGACGACGCCGGCCCAGCATGAGCGCCGCGGCGCCGACCGCCGTGAGCGCCGAGGGTTCGGGCACGGCGGCCGCGAACCCCGAGGCGGTCAACAAGGCCAGCGCCGGGGCGTCGAGGCCGCCGGTGACGGCGCTGCCGGGGGTGTAGGCGTAGTTGTAGTTGCCCAGCAGCAGGCCCAGGTCATCGAAATCAACGACGCCGTCGCCGTTGAAGTCGGCATAGATGTCGGGGTGTTCCGTGACCGGCTGGTCATAGAGGCCCAGCAGGATGCCCAGGTCGTCGAAATCGACATCGGCGTCGAGGTCGGCGTCGCCGTCGAGATAGAAGCTGAAGACCGCGATGCTGTCGGTGCCGTCGGTGTATCGCACCAGCAGGGCGATCTCGCCCACGTCGTTGACGTTGGTGCGCAATCCCGCGCCGTAGGGCGCGACGGTCGCCGTGCCGCTGGGGGCCGAGGCGTCGATGGTCAGGAAGTCCGCGATCGTGCGGATGTCTCCGGGCGCCACTTCGACCTCGGCGCCGACGGTCGCGAGAATCTGCAGCCCGTATTGCGGGTCATGCACCGCCACGTAATCGGCGCTGGCCGACTGCGGCGTGCGGGCGAAACCGGATTCAAACCGCCCGGTGAAGAAGACCTGGCCGCGGTTGTTGGTCTGGGTATTGCCAAAGCTCTGGAGGGTGGTCGGCTGCACGCCGTTGGCGGGGTTCTGGTCGAGGTCGATGTCGGGCGCGAGATCGCCGCCGCGGACGAGCCGCTGCAGTGAGTTTCGATCGACGCCGCGGAACATGGTCGGCCTGGTGACACCGCTGACGACGGCATCCATGTTGAACACCACCTCCGACAGCGCGTTGGTGGCCACGTTGTTGAGCGTCAGGCTGCCGGTGAGCGTGGCGTTGCCGATCACATCGCCCTGGATGGCGATCGGTTCGTCGCCCGCGATGCCGTAGCGGTAGAGGGCTGCGACGGTGCCGCCGCCGGAGGTCGCGTCGATCGACCCTGCCTGGATGGCATTGCCCTGGGCGTCGATGATGGGTCGGAAGAACGATGTGCGGAAGCGGCGTGGGTCGCCGCCCGAGGTGTTGCCCGCGCCGGTGGCGACATCGCCGAGCACGCCCAGTGTGGTGCTGGTGGCGTAGGCCGCCGCGCCCAGCGAGCCGGTGGAAGCGTCGCCGACGAAGGCGCCGGAGACGATGCTGGTGCCGCTGGCTGCCGGGCGCGATCCGACGCCGAAGGCGACTTGTCCGTCGTCATTGATCGCGGGGACGACGCCGTTGAAGGCAGCGAGGCTGCCCAGCGTGTAGCCCGCCGGCGCGTTGGGGCCGGGTGCCGGTGCGTTGGCCTGGGCAAGCACGTATGCCGATGCCGAGTCGGCGCCGGCAATAACCGAGTTGGCGAAGGACCCGCCGCCGGCGGAAAGGTGTGCGAAGGCGAGCTGGCCGGCGGTGTTGATGACGATGGGCGTGATGCCGAAGCTGCCGAGGGTGACCGACGCGCCGGTCTGGGTCCGCGAGCCGGGGATCACATCGCCGGCCGAGAAGCGCGCCGAGAGGCTGCCGGCATCTTCGCCGGCGAAGATCTTGCCGATCGACGGGCCGCCGGCGGTGGGACGGGCCGCCGACGCGAAGGCGAACGTGTCGCCCCCGACGACGACGCCCGTGCTGATGTTGCCCAGTTCGAAGCCGGCCGACAGCGGGTCGCCGCTGCGGGCGAGTTTTTCCGGCGTCTGCCGCCGGGCGACCTTGTAGACGATCTGGTGATTCTGCCCCGGCGCCGAGACGGTGGAGATGCCGTCGCCCGCCAGCGCCGCATAAAACCCGAGCTCGCCCGCGGCGTTGACCACGGGCGTCCCCAGCTCGGTGATGTAAACGTTGCTCTCGCCCGATTTGAGGCCCGGCGCGTCCTCGAACAGTTCCTCGGTGATGACAGTCACGCTCCTGGGCACTGCCGCCAGCGACACCGACGCCGACAACGCCGCCAGCAGCACGGCCGAAGTGAATGCCACGCCGAGCGGGGTGTCGTATCGGGCCTTGTGCCGGTGCGCCCGGCGGCATGTCCGCCGCCCATTGATCGAGCTCGTCACGTTCGACTGCATTTCCTCTCCTTGATCCTCGTCCCACCGCGGGTCGGGCGTCGCGTCATTTCTCCGGGTATGGCAGCGACGGCGCATAAGTCGGGTTGCGAATGGGCAGCAGCGTCTGATCACGCTTGCTCGCCCAGAAGTAGTAATTTCGATTGGGGTCGTTCCGGCCGACGCCGGGGGGCATCAGCTCGCCGATGCCGTAGCGCCGCGACATGGCCTTGGCTTCGGCGTTGACCGCCGGGGGGTCGTAGAACGACCGATTGGACAACTCGGCCGTCACGTGTCCGTCCCACCAGAGCACGTTGCCAAAGCCCCTGTGCCGTCCGGCAAAGGTCGGCTCGTTGGCGCTGGGGGGCAGGAGGGCGTCGACGCCATAGATCCGGCCCACGCGCGACCGCGGGCCGGTCGCATACACGCCGTTGACCTCAGCGAGGAACACCGTGTCGCTGGTCGTGCGGATCGCGGTCATCGGGAACGAGCCGCCCATCTGAGCGGGCAGGGCGTAAGGCCGCTGCTCGACGGTCGTCGCGAGGGCGACATTGGCGATCTCTCCCCAGACGGTGCAGAAGCCGCCAGCCTGAAGGCCCTTCTGGCCCAGGGAGTTGATGCCGATGGAATAGGCCTGATCCATCCCCGGGAAGCGCCCCTTGTTGTCGTTGATGGTGAACCGCAGGATGGCCATGCCATATTCGCGGAGGTTGGATTGGCAGGTCGCCTTGGCCGCCGCCTCGCGGGCGCGGGCCAGCGCCGGCAACAGCAGCCCGACCAGCACGGCGATCACACC
>CAZBOE010000121.1:0-2808 GCA_964493365.1 uncultured Tepidisphaeraceae bacterium
GCAGCTCCATGATGCTCCACAACTCGCTCAGGTGGTTTTCGACCGGTGTGCCGGCCAGCGCGATGCGCCGCGGCGCCGGGATCGAGCGGATCGCCACGCTCGCGGCCGCCGACGGGTTTTTTATCTTCTGCGCCTCGTCGACCGCCACGCGGTGCCAGCCGGGTCTGCGGAGGTCTTCGAGGTCGCGGTGGGCCAGCGCGTAGCTGGTGATGACGATGTCGCTGGCGTTGGCCGCCGCGACGAACGAATCGCCCCCGAGCCGCTCGGGCCCGTGATGCACGAGCCGGCGGAGGTGAGGTGCGAACCGCTCGAGTTCCTTGACCCAGTTGCCCACGACGCTGGTGGGCGCAAACAGCAGCGTCGGGCCGATCTTCGCGTCGCGCTGGGCGGCGTGCTCACGCTCCATGGCGAGCAGGCTGATCAGCTGGATCGTCTTCCCCAGGCCCATGTCGTCGGCCAGGCAGCCGCCCAGCCCGAAGCGGTCGAGGAACGCCATCCATTCCAGCCCGCGCAATTGATAGGGCCGCAGCGTGCCGTGAAACGACTTGGGCTGCTCGCTGATTCCCAGCGCCGTGGCGT
This sequence comes from uncultured Tepidisphaeraceae bacterium, assembly GCA_964493365.1. Classification (GTDB taxonomy): domain Bacteria; phylum Planctomycetota; class Phycisphaerae; order Tepidisphaerales; family Tepidisphaeraceae; genus CAZBOE01. Next base: position 580 of record CAZBOE010000121.1, read on the forward strand.
TGGGCGATTGCGACAGCAGGCGGTCGATCCAGTCGGAGCCGCTGAGCCCGACGACCGGCAGGCCCGTGTCGAGATTGGCCGCGCCGTAGGCTGTGCGGAGCGCCTCGGCCAGGGTCATCGTGCCGCCGGTCTTGCGCGAGAGAAACTCGACCGCCCGCTGCCCCGCCTGGGGGTCGATGGTCATCCACCGGCCCTTGTAGCGCACCATCGGCGACGACTTGGCCGCCAGCTTCTGAAACTCGTCGGGCGACAGGCGCAGATCGCCCACCGCGATCTGCCAGTCGAAATCGAGCAGCGATTCAAGCCCGAACCGCCCCGCGCCCGCGTCGGCCCACGGGCTGGATCGCCCGAGGTCGGCGTTGCCCATGTTGAGCAGGCCGCTCTCGTCGCTCGGGCGCACGCTCAGCAGCATCCCCAGCCCGCGCTCACGCCGCGTCGCCCAGTCGGGCAGCGTCACCCCAAACCCCTGCTCGCTCAGCACCGGCGCCCACTGGCGGATAAACAGATGCGCCTCGGCGGTCGATATCTCCAGCTCGTGCGGCGTGGGCTCCTCCGCCAGCCGCGACAGCACCGGGCAAAACTCCGTCGCCCGCGTGATGTCGGCGGTCAGCTGCGCCTTGCGGTCGGCCAGGCTCCGACCAAACACCGCGGTCGGATCGCCCTGCTCGTCCCACAGATCTTCGGCATCGGCCAGCGTGCCGTCTTCGCCGGGTGCCTGAAGCTGGAGCACCAGCCGCCAGACGACGTCGCCGCCGTCGGAAAAGTCGGCCTCCTCGTCATACTTCTCAGGCAGCGCCGGCTCCCTGAGCGAGAAAACCAGTTGCCACGGCGCGGTCGCCCGGCTCTCGTCCAGCCGCGAAACCCACCCGCGGACATGATCGGCAAGGTGGGCGTTGTCTTCAGGCCTGCCGCGAAGCCGGGCATCCGGGTCGATCAGCGACGACAGCCACCTCACGTCGCCCCCCGCCGCGGCCGCCTGGGCAAGGTCATGGACACGCGTGAAGAACGGATCGAGCGACGCCGCCCTGCGGATAAACGCATCGGCCATCGTCGCGACAAAACTATCGACCACGCGCCCCGCCTCGATCTCACTGCCCACAACGCACCGACACGAACCCGGCATGGCGCCGGCAAACTCGCCCAGGTGGGCCGCCTCGGTCTCGGTGGTGATCAGCCGCCAGACGCCCAGGTATTGGCCGGCCTGCACCTGATCGAGATCGGGATAAAACTGCTTCAGCCCGATCCGCGCGATCACGTGCTCGAGCAGCGAGGCGAAATACCCGACCGACGAACCCACGCTGCGCGGGCCGTTGGGCGAAGTGCGGACCGAGCGCAACAGGTCGATTGCCTGGCCGGCCGACAACTGCAGCGCCGGCACACGGACGGCGCCCAAGTGTGTCTGCCCGACCGGCTCAGCCAGGTCACAGGGCATCACCCCGAGCGTGTCATGCGGAAGCCACAGCGTCAGCTGCCCGGCCGCCGCGGCCGAGCCGAGCAGACCATCGCCCGTGATCTCGCCGACCGCCGCACGCATCGCGTCGATCGAGAGCGCAAACGGGTGATCGACCACATGATCAGCCCCACCCGCGTGGTCGGCGGCAGGCACATGATTGCCCCCGAGCAGGTGATCGTCGCCGCCAGCGAGCCGCTCGGGCGGCGCGGCGCTTCGCCCCTGGGGCTCGTCACCCTGGGCCCACAGCCACAACGACACCGGTTGCCAGATTGCGTGAAGCTTCATGCGAACGTCGATCGACCGACACTCCCGACCAGCACCCTCTGCGCCCAGCCACGACGCACGCGCGCGACTGGCCGAAACGACGCAGTGTAAAGACACGCCGTTGGTTTGGAATAGCGCCGCCAGACTTTAGCGCCGCTAGATGTGTCTCCCATCCAGATCGGTCTGCCCCGGGGCACGCTCCCGCCTGAGCCGGCCGCTGCGCTCCGTCGCGTCCGCCCGGCAAGCATGCGATGAACCGCCCGATTCCCGCGGAAAGCCGCCCGACCGCGCCCCATGCCGTCCGCGCCCCGCGCTTCGGCCCGACTGCGCCCCCGGCCCGACCACGCCCCCGCCCGCCCGCGACGCAACCACACCGCGCCGCCCGACCGCGGCCGACGAGCATGGCATCGACTAGGTCGGCTTCTCGCCCGGGGGCAGTTCGGGCTCCTCGGTCTCGACGAGGTCCTGCGCCAGCCGCGACATGAAGAATTGCAGTTCCTGCTGCGCGACCG
>CAZBOE010000121.1:2845-13705 GCA_964493365.1 uncultured Tepidisphaeraceae bacterium
GTCATACTGGTGGTTGTGGTCTTCGCTGCTGTCGTCACCGCGCTTCTCGCCCTCGGTGATGATGTGATGCTCGAACGTCACCGCGTCTTCATGGCTCTGGGCGATGACCAGCTCACCCCAGCGCCAGGCGAGGTGGATGCGAATCGACAGTTGATTGCCCCACGTGCTGACCCGGTGAACCACGCGGTTCTTGTGCAGCACCTGCACGAGCCCGTCTACCGCTGGCAGCACCGCCTGGTTCAGGAAATCGGCATAGTTGCGGTTGTAGTCCTGCAACCGCTCCATCGCGTCACGCTCGGCCGCCAGCTTCTCGGGCGGCACGTCACGAAACGGAACGACGCGCGTCAGCCACCAGCGGGTGAAATCCTTCTCGGGCATAAGCCCCGAAGTTTACCCGGCCGACGAATCGAGGGAAATCGCAGCATCAATACGTCTCGACAGCCAGGCCAGGGATGTCGGCAAAGTGACGAACATTGTGCGTTATCAGTGTCTGACCATTCACCATCGCAATGGCGGCAACCAGCACGTCCATGTCACCCGGGGGCCTGCCGATCCGACGGAGATGGGCCTTGATTCTGGCGAACTGCATGGCCGCCCTGTCATCGAACTCAAGGATCACCAGCGCCTCGAGGGTTCTGTCAATTCGCTGGGCCGACTCGGGCGACCCGTCGATGAACTGCCCCACACGCAGCTCTGCCACGTTGACACGCGAGGTCGAGACGACTTGGCCGCGATTCACCTCGGCTCGAATCAGACGCTGGACGGACGCATAAAGTCGCGACGCGGGGCCGCGGTTGAGTTCGATCAGCGCCGTTGTATCCAGAAGCGCCACGTGCGTCTCTACCTGCGGTTGCGGCTGGCACGTCTCGACTTGACCTGCCGCTTGATCGCGGCCGCGGCTTTCGCACTCAGCGGGTTCTGCTCGATATCCCGAAACAGCGCATCCCAATCAACCGGCCTCGGTACAAGGCGCTTGATGGTCTGGCTGAGCGATTCGCCATCCTGCTGGACCTGCTTCAGGCGCGAGTACGCTTCGTGATCGATGCTGATCGTCTTGGCTGCCATTACTGCTCCGAATGATCAGGCGGATTTTATGGCGGCCGAAACCGATACGCCACCATCCGGCCAGGCCTGTCGCCGCACGCGGTTACTCCACCGCCACCATCGCGTGGCCCTCGACCTTGGGAATGGTGAAGCTCACCCGTCCGTCGGCGTATTCGAATGCGAGCGGAGCCAGGTCGGGCACGGTGTAAACCCGCCGCGGCTTCTTCGCTGACGCGAGCGACACGGGCACGTCATGCAGCGGCACGACATCTTCGACCAGGTCGAGCGATTTGGTCCGACGCTCAGGGCAATACTGCAGCAGGTGAACGACCAGCCGCGCCGGGCGGGCCGATCCGTCGGGGTTCTTTCCCGCCGGCTGCTGCATCACCGTCGCCTCGGTGCTGGTTGGCGCGGTCAGCCGAAGCGTCGTCTCGGGCAACAGCAGGTCGAGCAGGTTGCGCACGAGCAGGCGATAGGGATAGTTACCCGAGCTGCCGTAAGCGGAGAAGATCGGGTAGGCGATGTAGCCGACATTGCCGGCGCTGTTGATCGTGGCGGCGGCGTAACCGCTGGCGCGGTCGCCCGGGGTCTGGGCGTGGCTCGAGAAGTGCTGCCACGTCCGATCGAAATACGGCTCGATCACCTGCGCCAGCGCCTTGCCGCCCGCCGGCTTCACCCGCACGCCGCGGTCGTACATCACGTGATCGCTCGGCGGAACATCCCGCGACACCTCTTTGCCAAACCGGATGTAGGTCGGCGTCTTGAAAGGCGACAGGCCCGACGGCTTGATGCCCAGCTCTTTGAGCATGACCGCGTCGGCCGCGGGCGTCAGGCCGCTCGTGCCGCTGGCGAGCAACTTGCCGCCCGCCTTGAGATACGCCGACAGCCGCTTCGCCAGCGCCGAATCGACCTGCGCCTTGTCGGGCAGGATGATCAGCTTGTAGGGCCCGAAATCCTCCTCCGGGCGCAGCAGGTCGAACTGATGCTTGAGATGCATCAGCATGCGCGTGGCGCCTTCGTCGCTGTTGATCGCGGCCTCCTGCACGGGCGTCTTGAGCCCATCGACCATCATCACGCCGATGTCGGTCACCGCGCTGGCCGGGTAGCACCACGGCTCCCGCGCTTCGACACGGGAGAAGACCTTCCCAATGAGCTGATATGCCCCGGTGTCGAGCGTGCCCCGCGGGTGGAGCTGGTCGCCGATGCTGCAGCGCGCGCCGTGCGCCATCATCTGCGCGGTCTCATATTCCAGCGCCGCCTCCGGCTTGAGGCCGCCGAAGTCCGCCCAGCTCTTGTGGAAGCGCGCGGTCATGCCCAGATACGGCTTGCCGAATCGCCGGGCATATCGCACGTTCTTCGGAAAATACATGTAGCCCCAGCCGCCGGTCGGCAGCGCCTCGATCTCGACCTGCGCCAGGTAGTCGATTTCCTCGGCCAGGTTGTCGAGCGGGCGGCTGTTGAAATAGACCGTGGCATCCTTCGACGCCCGCCGCACCTGCTGCGACAGCACTTCCATATAACTCAGCGCCACCTGGTGCGCGTACGCCTTGCGGTTGTCTTCGATCGTCGGATCGATGCCGCGCGCCAGCATGCCCGCGACAGCCCACTTGCTGCAGCTCACCTGGTCCCAGCACATGTCGAAGAAAATCCCATCGACCGGCTTGAACCGCTCGAGCACCTCGGCCGTCTGCTCCTGCAGATACGCGAGGTAGGGGCTCGACATGTCGAGGATCTGCCACGTGAAGTTGGGGTAGATCTCCTGCAGCGGCTTGGCCGAGTGAAACGTGTTGTCGATCTTTTTGACGATCCACTCGGGGTGCGTGTCGGCCGCGAACTCGTCGCACTGCACGCTGATGTAGATCGGCGCACGAATGCCCACATCGTGCAGCGCATCGACCTGGCGACGCAGCAGGTCGGTGCCCCTTTTCATGCCCGGATGCCGCGCGGGGTGCTTCGTCTCGTAATAGAGCAGCCCGTGGTGACACTTGGCGAAAACCGTCACGCTGTTGACGTGGGCGTCTTTCATCGTGCGGGCGAAGCGCCGCGCATCAAACTCAGCCCCGACATCAGGGATATGAATGGACGTATGAAAATCGAGGTGAATCTGCCGCGCGGGAAATGCAAACGATTGCTTCAAGGGGTTTCCTCCGATGCCCGAGTTATAGCGTGCCGAAGCGCGAGGCCGCAAACGCGGAGGGAAAGGATGCAGCGGGCAGCGGGCAGGAAGAGGTCGGCAGTCGGCAGTCGGCAGTGAAGAGCTTACAGCCGGTGGCAGCTGGTGTGACAGGAGGAGGTCACCAGCACGCAAGCGCCGGTGATCAGCCGAAGACGACGCTACAAACCTCGCCCCCCGCCGCCGCTGATCGGTCACCGCCACCCAAGCTCCCCCGCGTCTACCTTCGTGCCCCTTCTGCCTCCGTGCCTCTTCTGCCTTCTGCCTCTTCTGCCTTCGTGCCTGTTCTGCCTCTTCTGGCTTCTGCCTCTTCTGCCTTCGTGCCTCCGTGCCTTCTGCCTTCCTGCCCCCTACCTCCCCACCCGAATCCCCACCCCTTCAAGCAATCGCACCGCGTTGTCGTGATAGAGCTTTTGAATCACCTCATCGGGCAGCGCCAGCCCGCGGAGCTGCGGCTGAGCGTCATCCGACAAGTCGGGATCGCGGATCGGGCTCGGGCCGATGTAGGCGGTCTCCCAGAGCTTGCGATGCACCCAGAATCGCGACGCGAGAAAGTCAAAGCCGCGGTCGTCGCCGCTGACCTGATCGGTGCCGAAGAGCAGGCGATCCTGGTTGCGGATGAAAAACTCGCGCATCGCATCCCGCCGGGCGCTGACCTCGCGCTGCATCCAGCGCGTGGCCGAGATATCGAGGTGTAGCCCCGGGTGCTTGTCGAGAAGCCGCTGAAGCCGCCCGAGGTCTTCGGGGTTGCCGCCCATGTGAGCGCCGACCCACGGACGCCGGCCGAACAGCTCGAGCAGCGAATCCCACGCGGCGTAGTGATCGTCGCGCGAGCCGAACTTGGCCGCGTCGGCGTACTTGCCCTGATACCACGCCTCCGGATCGCCCACGTGAGACATCATGATCATGTCGCGGGCCTTGGCTTCTTCGACGATCCGCTGGAAACGCCGGTCATCGAGGCGGATGTTGAACCGCGCCAGCGAACCCGGGGCCGCGTGGATCTTCACGATCCGCGAGCCGAGGTTGTAAAACGCCTCGAGCCGACGGAGATAGTCATCCCACCACTGTTCGGTGAAATCGCTCCACCGCGGGATCACGATGAACGAGAGCCGGTGGCCAAAGTCACGCTGAAGCCCCAGCGCCTCTTCGAGCGGGGCCATGGTGACAAAGTGGTCGATGCCGAAATGGTCGGCCGCCTCAAACCAGCCCGGCGCGTGCTTGCGCGACAGCAGGTGGCTGTGCCAGTCGATGACCACGCCACGCACCTTGGGCCTCGGCACCGGCAAACGGAAATCCAGCCCCGTCCGGTTGAAATCCGCAGGCGACCCCGCCGGCGGCGGCACGATCCGCTGAGGCGGCGCAGGCGCGACCTCGGGGGTGGTCGTGGGCTGGGGAGGTTGGTCGGTGGCGGAAGCGGCCATCACAAAACGCTGCAGATTCGAACTCTAGTCGAGCAAGCGCCAGCCAGGCGACCCGGAAATCGTCTGCCTACCCCACCACCGCGTCAAACTCCATCTCGACCAGCCACGCGGGGTCGATGAGCCCGGCACACTGCACAAACGTGCACGCCGGGCGGATCTCGCCAAACGCCTCGCCATGCGCCTTGGCGGCCGCCTCCCATTGCTTGATGTCGGTCAGGAAGACCCGCGTGCGGATCACATCCTTGAGCCCGGCGCCCGCCTTCTCGAGCGCCCCGGCCGCGATCTCGATGCACCGCTTGGTCTGCAGATACGCATCGCCCGGCCCCGCCACCTTGCCGTCGACCCCGATCGGAGCCGTGCCCGAAATGGCGATGATGTTGCCGATCTTCACGCCGCGCGAGAAGCCGATGGTCGGTTCGTATTTCGATCCGCTGGAGATGTTGTGACGCATAAAGAGAAGAGTGGCTGGTGAATAGTGATTAAAAAGGGGCAGTGGGCGGTCGGCGGTCGGCAGTCGACGGTCGGCGGTTGGATGGGTGATTGACCCTCCACGCGGTCGTTACACCGAGCTCGGCTGCCTTGCCGGCACCGGGGCCATTGACGAATTCACGGCCCGCTGCCGACTGCTCGCGGCCGACATTGGAGCAGCGACCTCGCTCTGCCAACTGCCCGCTGCCTGCTGCCCGCCGCCTGCTGCCCGTTGCCAACTGCACGCCGCCTGCTCACCTTTAGTCTGCCAGACGCAGGGGCAGGTCATACAAAGTGCCGTTGCGATAGATCTGGACGCTGTTGACCAGGGTGGTGCGGTTGTTGGTCGGAAAGGTGCGGCCGTCGCGGTTGTAGAATCCGCCGCAGCCCACCGGCCGCCAGGCCCGGGAGGGTGATCGTGTATTCCTTGTTCACCCAGACCGAAAACTCGCCCCACGCCTCGCCCGACAGGTTGGCGACCTCGACCACATCCAGTGCATAACCGACCTGCGCCCGCGCCAGCGTCGCCGGCTCGACCGGCGCGTCGGCCGGATACGTCGCCTTGGCCGCCTCGGCCGCCAGCACCGTCGGCGGCCGCTTGAGCGCATCATCCCGCAGCGGCACCAGCGGCGACGGCGACGGCGCATTGCAGCCGCCCGCAACAGCCACCGCGATCAGAGTCATCCCGGAAAGCAGACGAGTAGTGAAGGTCATGTCGCAACATGGTAACGGGGCCCCGGCGTGGGGGAAGAGGCGCAACCGGCGGCCGATGGACCGTGTGCGGCGCCGGGCACCCGCACGGGCGGCCGCGGGTGGAACAAGAGCTGCGTCTCACGTCCCAATTAGTCGTCTTTGATGACGTCGGCGTCCCATCTGAAGTACATAACTTGTCCTGATGGCAAAACAACCGTTCCCACACCACCTGGCTGGATACCCCACAAGTACGTTGTCGCGGCTGCGGGATCTCTCCATGAACCACTCAGGCCAGGCCTATGGTGGGACAGCATATACTCCCGTCGATCAATCAGCCTGGAGGTCCGCAGTATCTGGGCGCAACGATCTGCACTAGGAGTGCCCGATTCCCAAGAGCTGCGTGTTAGGTCAATTCGAATATTCTCACCCGCGATTCTTCGCGACAACTCCGACCAGTCTGTCGCGGTCATGCTTGGCGTGCCGTGGCGCGTGTCGGCAGAGCCACTACCCCCGCGTTCTGCCCTGTCGCAACCGCCTAGATCTATCACGAACGAGACCGCCAACAGCACGATAAACAATGACATCTTGGCCGATGTTCGGGTAGGTGCTGAATCCATATCAGTAGCTCATTGACACTTCGCTGAACTCTGTTTCCTCATCGCCAGCAGTGTTGGCCTTCGCGAATATGCCCGTAACGGTCTGGACAGTAAGGGGATGGGTGGAACAAGAGCTGCGTCCGACTCTGCTGCAACGTCATCGCATGCGGCAATGATGCGCTCGGCCGAATCGATCAGTCGCTTGCTGTTCGGGGGGACGTCGATCCATCCCAATGCGGGTATTTCTGGTGTAGGAACTGGCGGAACGGCGGACCGAGGCCCGCCGTCTGAAACTGCATGGCGGCGACGCGCTCGCCAAGAGTTGGCGTGACGGGTTGGGTCGACGGAATACCGCGCAGCGGTTGATCGGTTGGAAACTCTGTGAGCGCGGCAGCCGCGAGCAACAGGTATCCGGCCTGGGTATGGCGACCGGCCGCCGAATCGGCCCCGGCCAACACTGATAGTTGGGATGCGAGAGTTAAGCGGCCGTCGGCGCCGTCGGGTAGCGGCTGCTTCTCGATGACGATCGGGTACGCATGCCGCCACCATATCAGAACGATAATTGCTGTGGCCATTGCGGCAAATAGCAGCGAGACGACAACTGACGAAAATGACAGCGAACGGCTACCAGTCGACTGTTTCATGCCAATTCCCCGGCGTTCGAGCGGCGCGGTTATTATGGGTTGGACGCAGTAAACGGGACGGACGGAGTAAACGGGACGTAGCTCTTTCTCCACCCCCGTCCGCCCACGGGGCCGCCCGGTTGCTCAGATGATACAACAGCCCGCCAGGCATTGACATGCTTCTCTGGGATGCCGCCGAGCGTCGCGAAATGCGGCGGAAGAAACAAAGAGCTACGTCCCGTTTAGTCTCGTCGGCGGATATGTGCCCTCGATCGCTTCACCGTTGCCTGCCATCAGTCGGTGAACCCGTCTTTGGTTCGGCCAGCAGATCGGCGACGCGATAACGCTCCACTACGAGTTTGTCGAGACGCCTCACTGACATTTCGATCTCGGTCTCGCCAAACGACTGATTAGTCATGATCATCGCGGCCTCAGTGCGAATCCCTCTGGCATCGCTCTCGCGGACGAGTGAAGCCCCCCCCACCAACTTCGCTGATTCAACCGCCTTGTCGTCAAGATCAACGACGACAAAGCGGGCGAGATACGCTTGTCGGCATACAACCACCAGTCTGCCTTCGATGACAGCCGCATCCAACACCTGAAATTTAAGATCTTCACCATATCCCGAAAGGGTGGGTTGCCGCTCAGACCAAACAATCCGCCCTACGGTTTCCCCTTCCGGAATCAGCCGGTATTCTCGGTACTCGGCGTCAACACGCTCAACGGCGAATGACCCTTCTTCCGGCGTGGAAGCGGGCGCAATGATCGGGCGGGTCGTCGGCGTTCGCATAGTGACCACCTCCAACGTCTCGCCCGAAACGAGCTTCTTCCTGAAAATGGCCGAACCATCGCGAGGCATCGATTCGGCCCACGACGGAGTATAACACGCTACGATGATACAGGTCATTAATGCAACATATTGCAGTATCATGGTTCGTCCGTAAATAGTGTCTCTTTTGATGCGGAGTAAACGGGACGTAGCTCTTTTTCCACCCGCGGCCGCCCACGGGGCTGCCCGGTCGCTCAGATGATACAACGGCCCGCCGGGCACTGACATGCGTGTCTGGGCATGCCGCCAAGCGTCGCGACATGCGGCGGAAGAAACAAAGAGCTACGTCCCGTTTAGTCTCGTCCTGCCCGATGGCTGTTGACTATTCCCAAGCTGCACAGCGCTGCAAGTGCCCCAGAATCGGGTCCAAACGCTTTGCGACGTCCACTAAAGCGGGCAATTCCCAGATGACTCGTCGATACTCAGCCCAGTTCGCCGGAGAACCCTGACCGGATAAGCGAACGCTGAGGAGAGCGCGGCCGAAATATGCGGGCACCTGCAATCCTTCCGGGTCATACAGATCATGCCAGCCGGTCTTTATAACCAAATCCCAAGGATTGAAATCGCCCCGGATGCTCTCCGAAAGCGATGCGTGCGCGTTGTACATGGCCAAACCCAGGCTCGATGACGAGCCAAAGCTCGCAGACACGACACGACCATAAGTGTACAGCGCGGGAACACGATCCACCGAACATAGGGGCAGCTGTTCTTGCTCTGCCTGCGGGGGACTGTCCTCCGACCTAAGAGGTGCCTGGTGTTCAGCCCAACCGTTGTGCTCATAAGATCTAATTAGATAGTGTACAGAATCAGGCGCAAACAAATCTACGACTGACCGTAGAAGTGTTGCGGGATCGGGATGACCCCCACTCGTAAAGAAGGCGATGTATCCGTACTGCGACATTACTCGCTCACTCCAGCACCTTCTGTATAATCACCATTGTATTTACCCTTCGCAGACGGACTAAACGGGACGTAGCTCTCTCTCCACCCCCGTCCGCCCACGGGGCCGTCCGGTTGCTCAGATGATGTAACAGCCAGCCGGGCGGGCCGGTGGAGCAGGTAGACGTAGTGGGGCTTGCCGGAGACGCGGAGGAACCCGCGAACCTCCTCCTCGGCAGCGGACAGGATGAGCATCCCCGTCTTCATCTGGCGTGTGGCCGCTGTACCTGCGTGTCTCTACGCAACGGCATACCCGCTAGCCCGTCTCGTTTGATCGTCGACTCAGTCGAATGAAACCCCCGCGGGATTCCCACCACCGACGACAATGATGAGCCAGGTGTGCTTTGTCAAGCTGTTTCTCCACCGGCCTTTTCGAGCCGGAAACGCTACCATTCCCCGCCATGCAAGACCCCTCCGACAACCTCTCCCCCCTCGCCCGGCGGATTCTCAAGCACGACGCCGCCGCGGCCTACGAGAAGCTCGTGCCCGGCTACGGTGACGGCAATGCCGCCATCCTTATCGAGCTCGGGTCGGCCGAGCCGGAGGCGCTCTGCTCGGCCTTTCCCACCGACAAAGACTTCGCCCGCGCCATGCTCAGCGGGCTCTGGCTCTGGCATGACTTTCTCGACGAGAGCCACAACATCAGCCAGGCCCTGCACAACCCCACCGGCAGCTTCTGGCATGCGATCATGCACCGCCGCGAGGGCGACTTTTCCAACGCCAAATACTGGTACGCCAAGGTCGGCAACCATCCCGTCCTGCCGGCCATCTCGGCGCAGGCCGGGGCGATCGTCAACAGCCTGCCGGCCGACAAGACCGCGCTGCGCCTCTCGACATCCCCATGGAACGGCGCCGCCCTGGTCGATCTCGTCGAGCAGGTGCACAAACAGCCCGCCCACCCGCTGTTTCGCACGGCCATAGCGCTGCAGCAGCTCGAGTGGCGCGTGCTCTTCGAATATTGCGCCCGAATGGCGCAGGCCTGAGAGACGCCGAATCGCAAGACCCGCCGCCGCCCGTTGAGTCTGCGCCCCGTTGAGTCTGCGCCCCGTCGAGTCTCCGCCCCGCCACGCCTGGGCGCCGCGCCCGCCCCATCCGCGTCGATCGATCCCGGCAACACGGCGCTATCCCGGCATCTCCGCTCCGTACCGGCGTCTCCGCTCTATGCCTGTGTCACCGCTCTACCCCAGCACGCGGTGAAACATCGCCACCGCCTCGGCCCAGACATGGTCGGCCTGCTGGCTGTCATACCGCGGGCCTTCGTCGCGCATGAAGGCGTGTTCACCCGGCACCATCATCACACGGTGACTCACGCCCGCGCGTGTCAGCGCGCCGGTCACCGCGTCGCGGCCATCCTTGGGCACATGCGGGTCAATGTCGCCAAAGACGATCAGCATCTCCCCCCTGATCTCCGGGATGCGCGCCAGCGTGCCGGCGTCGGCGTCTTTGCCCAGCTTGCCCGAGTGAACGCCGGTCGGATAGCAGCAGACTGCCGCCTTCACGCGCGGGTCGAGCGCCGCCCGAAAACTCAGGTGTCCGCCGATGCAGAAACCCATCGTGCCCAGCTTGTCGGCCGCCACATCGTCGCGCCCCTGGAGGTGATCGAGCACGGCCCGCGCGTCGGCGTCAAACGCCGCCACCGGCGTGCGCTTCGCGTCGTCGTTGCCCCACATCCGCCCGGCGTCGTCATAGCCGATCACCGTGCCCGGGTGCTCGATCCGGTGATAGATCTCCGGCGCCGCCACGACAAACCCATGCCCCGCCAGCCGGTGAACACTCCGAAGGATCGGCCCGGTCAGCTGAAAGATCTCGCTATACAGCAAAATGCCCGGATACCGCCCCTTGTCTCTCGGCCCCGCCACATACAGCCGCATCGCGCTGTCATCGACCCGCATCTCCACTTCGCTGATCTTGATCTGCATGCGCGGGAGTGTACCGAGCCGCCCTCGGCCGGAGCAAAAAGAGCCGGACACCAGCGCCCCACGCGCCGGTGTCCGGTCCTTCTATCAGCAATGACCACAGCCCGGCCGGCCGCGAGCCACGGCACCGCCGGCCACCCGCCGCCGCCCGCCGCCCG
>CAZBOE010000122.1:0-363 GCA_964493365.1 uncultured Tepidisphaeraceae bacterium
CAGCGACCTGTTCTTCGACGTGGAACTGCGCCTCTCGAAGCGCGTGCCGGTCGACTCCCGGCGGGTCATCCGGTAGGGGCCGTTGGTGACGACGGCCGGGGGGCGGAAATAGCGCTCGTCGTAGATGGTGACGCCGTCGTCATCCTGGCGGGCGAACGGCTTCATCGAGGCTTCGTGCCGCGGGTAAAACGGCGGGAACGCGACGAGATCGAGGAAGAACGGCAACGGATTCTCCAGCGTCACCACCAGCGTCCGCTCGTCGGGCGCACGCACCTGGACCATCGAAAAATCAGGCAGCGGCGCCGGGGTGAAAGGACGGTTGGCCTCTCGGGCAGCACGGTTTGCCGCGCGGGCGGCGTCCAT
>CAZBOE010000122.1:380-10134 GCA_964493365.1 uncultured Tepidisphaeraceae bacterium
CGCTGAAGGCTTTGGCGCCGGCGATGTAGTGCAGCAGGCTGGTGTATTCGCCCGGCACTTCGAGCATGTTGCGCCAGGAGAAGACGAAATCGGCCGCGACGACAGGGTCGCCGTTGTCCCAGCGGGCGCCGGGCCTGAGCCTGAAGGTGTAAGTCTTCTTGTCTTCGGACAACTCGTACGACTCGGCCACCGCGGGCACGGGATTGATCGTCACCGGGTCATACGTGAAAAGCCCTTCGCGGATGGCATGGGTCATCCGGAAGTCGTGCAGGTACGACATCTGGTTGAGGTCGAGCGTGATGATGTCGCCGCGGTCGACGTAGACGAAATCGGCGCGCTCGGTCGCGGCGCTGCCCGACCAGACGAGCGACGCGACGAACATGACGAAGATCACCGCGGGTATGGCAAAGATGGGCTTCATCGTCGCTCCACGCTGGATCGCAGTCGGCCTGGGGCGGGGTCGAACGGATCGACCCTGACCGGCCGACGCATGCCGGCTCTCGTCGTTGTGGCTGACATCGCCGAGGCGGCCAGCGGACCAACCCGACCGGGAAAGACCCACGGCAAAACGCCGAGCGGGTCTCGATGCCGCGGAGCGAGGGTGGCAATCGCCCGCACGAAAGGCGGGGCATGCCAGCGGCCCTGGTATTGATCGCGCAGCGGCACCGCCGGGCAACGGGGTTGCCGAGCGAGAGTTGACATGGACTACCGCGCCTGGCCGGGATTACCGGACGGCCGACGCGCCCGCGGCGCTGGTTGCTGCGCCTGCGGGTGAGACGGGAAGCGGTTGGAGTTCTTCGTAACCGGGCACTTTGCGGATTTCGTCCATCAGCCTGCGGGCGGTGTCACGCACGGAGGCGGGCGGGGCCGCATTGGCCTCGTTGTATATCTGGGTCGCGAGCTGCCGCGAAGCGGGATTGGGCGCGATGACGCTGACCCCGGCGGCCGCGAGACGCGCGTGACCACGCATGGCGACGATCTCGGTGGGCTGGGCGGTCACGGCGTTTTCGAGCGTGACCAGGACGAGGCGGGCCAGCGCCGAGGTCACGCGGATCTTCTGATCGTCGGGAAGGGTCGCCCAGCGGGCGTTGTCGATCACGAAGTTCATCGCGTCGAGCTCCGATGACGGCTCTTCGGGCATGCCCTGCTGGTAGCGGGCGAGCCGCTTTTCGAGCACGTCGATCATCGAGGCGATGGTGGCGTCGGTCTTGAGGGTCTTGTAGGCCTCGGCCGCGACCGCCCCGCTGGGGAAGCGTTCGACCGCGGCAATGACCTTGGCGACGACCTCGTCACGGGCGGTTCCCGGCAGCGTCGCGACGAGCGGCGCGGCCGCCTTCACACCCCACAGGGTGACGGCCTCATTATTCGACCGCAGGAGCGCCTCGACGGCGGGCACCATCTCGGCGGCGTTGTTCTGGTCGGCAAGGGTGGCGGCGATGATGCCGAGATTGACCTGGGCGGGGAAGCCTTCTTCCTGAGCCAGGATGGGCGCTGCCGCCTGGGAGAACGCCCGGGCCGACTCGATCCGGAAGGACGGGCCCGAGCCGATCAACTGGCCGACCACCACGGACCGCGCCGCGGATTGAGCGGTGCTGTCGCCGCTCTGGATCTGCTGCACCTGATTTTGATAGAAGCGCTTGATCTGGTCGCGGTAGGCCGAGGCATCGGGGGCGGTGCGGGCGGGGGCGATCTCGCTGACCTGCGCCACCGCAACGCCGGGCAGGGGCGCGATCGCGACCATCAGCCCGGCCGCGAGCAAGGCGCGGAGGACCCAGGTCGAGCGTGCCTGAGTCGGCCCGGCTTGAGTCAACCCCGGATGATTGGGGCGCGCGTGCGGATGGGGTGGTGTCGGAGGGGTCTGAGGCTGACGGGTGAGGGCGTGACCGGGCATGTGTTTGGTGTGTGAGTGAGGGTCCTGCCGCCGAACATGATGGACCGATCGAAATCGGGCGGCCCATCGACATCCACCAACACTTGCGGTCGCCGAGGTTACGGCATAACCGCTAGTAGGCGGAAACTATCAGTGACGCGCGTGCAGGTCAAGCAATCGCCCGGCGGGTGGCGCGATCTAAATGGTCTGAGGTCATGGGCCGGCCGATCCCCTTGCGGTTGAGGCGTTGCTGTTGAGGCGAGGCTGATCCGACGCGGCAGCGCCGGCGACGGGCGGAGTGTGTCGCCGCACGGGCCTCTCGCCGCACGGGCCTCTCGCCGGGCGGGCCGCTCGCCGGGCGGGCCGCGACAGTTCCTTGACCGCCCGGGGGCTGGCCCAATAATCGGCGTCGCGGCGTTTGTGCTCGCTCGTTGCCCTTGTTGTGCGCCATGGACGACCATCGCCCCAAGCCATCGCCCTCATCCCACCAGGCCGAGCCGTCGCACGGCGTCGGAGGGCTGTCGGGGGCGGGCGGTGCTGCGGCGCATGTGCCCCACCCTGCCGTTCGACGCCTGAGCCTTTACCTGCGGCAATTAGACCTGTTTCGATCGATCGGGCTGCAGACGGTGTCATCCAAGCAGCTCGGCGAATCGCTCGGGCTGACGGATGCGCAGGTGCGTAAAGACCTGGCGTATTTCGGAACGTTTGGCCACCCGGGCGTGGGCTATCGCGTCGACGACCTGATCGCACGGGTCCGCCGAATTCTCGGCACCGATCGCTCCTGGAATGTCGCGCTGATCGGCGCGGGCAACCTCGGGCGGGCGCTGCTGGCTTATCACGGCTTCGAGTCACGCGGCTTCATCATCGCGGCCGTACTCGACGCCGATGCGGGTAAAGTCGGCACGACGCTGGGCCCGCACCGGGTGCGCCCGATGGACCAGCTCGAAGCAACGCTGGCGGAGCTGGATATTCGCATCGCGATTCTGGCTGTTCCCGCCGAGCCGGCGCAGTCGCTGGCCGACCGGCTGGTGGCCGCGGGCATCAGGGGGTTGCTGAGCTTTGCGCCGATCCAGTTGAATGTTCCGCCGGGCGTGGCGATTTCCGCGGTCGATCTGGCTGTGCAGCTCGAGCAGTTGTCGTTTGTGGTGTCGAGCTCCGACGACAAACCGCTCGACCCGGCGTCTGAAGAGCCTCGCGTGGGTGATGTGAAGGCGACATAAGTGAGAGCGGTTGGGCCCAGAGCGAGTAGATTGCACATAGCAGTGGACACTGGTCAGCGGGCGGTCGGCGGTCGGCTGTCGGCGGTCGTGAGATCGTAGCGGGATTTGGCGGATGTCTGTTACACTCTTTCCCTACACGACGCTCTTCCGATGATCGGAAGAGCGTCGCTGGGCCGCAAGACCTGTGCAACCGCGGGTAAACGTCGCATGTCGCCTCGGATCACCATTCTCACCGCCACCGTCGGTCACCGGCATCTGGGCCGGGCGGTTCGTTCGGTTCAGGCGCAGACGTTTACGCAGGTCGAACACCTCGTGGTTGTCGACGGCCCGGATCACCGCGGGAAAGTCGATGAGCAGCTTGCGGGCATCGACACCTCACGCGTCGCGTTTCGACGGGTTGACCTTCTGGAGCCCACCGGCCCGGGCGGGTTTTGCGGACATCGCATCTACGCGGCGTTCGCGTTTCTGACCAATGCCCCGCTGCTGTGTTTTCTCGACGACGACAACTGGTTTGAGCCCGATCACCTCGAGTCGCTCGTGCGGGCGGCCACCGACGCGCGGGCAGGGTGGGCGTTTGCGCTGCGCAACATCGTCGATGGCGAAGGCAACCCGATCACGCGCGACGAGTGCGAGTCGCTGGGCAACCTCCATCCGATCTTCGCACACGACGACGTGTATCACGTCGACACCAACTGCTATCTCATCGCTCGCGAATTGTTCCTGCCCTATGCCGCGATGTTCGCCCGGCCGATCCACACGCGGGGCAAGCTCTCGCCCGATTGCGAACTGGCCAACCGGCTGCTTCGCAACCATCCCGCCCCGGCCACCAATGCCCGCTATACCGTGAATTACACCGTCGCCAACACCGCGGCCAGCGCCACGGCCGCGCAATTCACCGTGGGCAACGGGATGCTCAAAAAGCGATATCCCGCGGGGCTTCCGTGGCTGGCCGCGGGGTTTAGGCCCAGGCCGCTCTATGTTTCGGACAGCCGACCGGCGCCGCTGGCCGGTGATCTCACGATGCTGCCGGTGGTTCGACGATGAAAACGAGGCCGCCGCGGTGTCGATCGGGTGTGGCGTGTTTCACGCTGACGGCCGCGCTGAGCTACATTCCCCGTCCATGCTTGCTCGCATCCACTCGTTCATCCTGGTCGGCATCGAGGCCAAGGCGTGTGAGGTCGAAGTCGATGTCGCCACGCGCGGCATGGAGAAGTCGGCCATCGTCGGGTTGGCGCAGACCGCGGTGAAGGAGTCGATCGAGCGCGTCCGCCGGTCGATCGAGAACAGCGGGTATTCGTTTCCGCCCTTTCCGATCCTGATCAACCTCGCGCCCGCCGACGTGAAGAAGGAAGGGCCCTCGCTCGATCTGCCGATCGCGCTGGGCATTCTCCGCGCGACCAACTTCATCAAGTCGGACCGGCACAAGCATTACCTCATCGCCGGCGAGCTGGCGCTGGACGGCCGGGTGAGGCGGATCAAGGGCGGGCTCTCGCTGGCCATGCTCGCCCGCGAGCTCTCGCGCCAGAACGCCGACATCCGCGGCGTGATCGTTCCGCAGGAAAACGCCCGCGAGGCCGCCGTGGTCGAGGGGGTTGAGGTCATCGCCGTCAGCTCGCTGGCGCAGGCCGTCGCGTTCCTCTGCGAGCAGCTCGACCTCGAACCCTACGAACTCAACGGCGAAGCCTACACCGCCTCGGCCCACACCCCGATCGCCGATTTCGTCGATGTCCGCGGGCAGGAAGCCGTCAAGCGTGCCATCACCGTGGCGGCCGCGGGCAACCACAACCTGCTGATGGTCGGCCCGCCCGGCACGGGCAAAACGATGCTCGCCCAGCGGACGGCCGGCATCCTTCCGCCGCTCTCGCGTGGCGAATCGCTGGAGACCACCCGCATCTACTCCGCGATGGGCCTCCTGCCCGACGGCGTCGCCCTGATGGACCAGCGCCCCGTCCGCACGCCCCACCACTCGGCCACCGCGCAGGCGCTCGTCGGCGGCGGCACCGTCCCCAAGCCGGGCGAAGTCTCGCTCGCCCACAACGGCATCCTCTTCCTCGACGAGCTCCCGGAGTTTTCACGCTATGTGCTCGAGACGCTCCGCCAGCCACTCGAAGGGGGCGAGGTCACCGTCTCACGCGTGCACGGGTCGATCCGCTTTCCCGCGAGTTTCATGCTCGTGGCCGCGATGAACCCCAGTGCCGGCGGCTACGGCTCGACCGACCCCGCCAAGCGAGACAAGTATCTCAAAAAGCTCTCGGGCCCCCTGCTCGACCGCATCGACATCCACGTCGAGGTGCCGACGGTGCCCTACCACGAGCTGACCGGCAAGCGCCCCGGCACCGACAGCACCACGATGCGCGCCGCGGTGGCCGCGGCCCGCGAGATCCAGCGGCGTCGCTTCGGCGACAGCGTCACCAACGGGCGAATGTCGGTCGAACACCTCCGCACCCACTGCGACCTCACCCCCGCCTGCCTGCTGCTGATGAAGCAAGCCATGGACGAACTGGGCCTGAGCGCCCGGGCTTTCGACAAAGTCCGCCGGGTGGCACGGACGATCGCCGACCTCGATGGAACGGAAAAGATCGCCGAACACCACCTGGCCGAGGCTATTCAGTATCGGTTGCTGGATCGGAAGTTTTAGCTTTGATGGTCCCGAATACACGATTGTACGAAAGGAGCTTCAAAACATGGATTCAATTGAGGCACGCGATCGGCTCCGCTCATTTGTTGTGGGAGGAAACGTCAAACCTATCCGAGA
Source organism: uncultured Tepidisphaeraceae bacterium (assembly GCA_964493365.1). Classification (GTDB taxonomy): domain Bacteria; phylum Planctomycetota; class Phycisphaerae; order Tepidisphaerales; family Tepidisphaeraceae; genus CAZBOE01. The sequence continues at coordinate 6,226 of CAZBOE010000122.1, forward strand.
CATGCCAGACCCGGATAGAACGGTTGCGTTCTTCGCAGGGAGCAAGAAACACAAGGATATGACTGATCTAGACTGGAATTTCCTGAAAGTATATGTGGAAGCGGTAATGCGCAACGGAGTTCCGTTTGACTCGACAGGAATCCATTTACGAGACGGCAAGTTCCTAGAACTAGACAAGGCGAAGATTGGTGCTGCGATTACAGCAGGAATACTTGATGGGGCAAGTCCGAGCGCTACCGTACTTTGCTTTACTTCTAGCGGGTGGGAGCAGTTCATCAAAAGGCTGTGACCGCCCTCAGTTATATTGGCTGAATCTTATTTCTCCGCCGGCTCAACCGGAGAGATGCTTTGGTCACTCCAGCACGCGTGCCACGGCTTCTGTGTTGCCGGCTGAGACGAGGCGGTAGTAGGTTCCCGGGGGTTGGTCGGTGGGGGCGCGGGTTTCCTGGGGGGTGGGGCGGACGACGTATCGCTGCAGGACGCCCGTCGCCTCGACCCGTCGGCCGACCGCGCCCGCGTCGACGAGTTGCCCGATCTCCACACCGTTGAGCGTCAGCCGCGCCGAATCGCCCTCGACCACGCCGCGGAGCGTCACCGGCTGGCCCACGTAGGCGTCGATGCCGGCGCCGGTCGTGATCGTCACCGGCCGGGCCGTGGCGGCGACCGAGCCGACCGGCTCGTAGATGACGTTTGACCGTGAAGACTCGGCCGAACGACCGCTGCCGCCGCCCGAGCTCGATGTCGAGCCGCTGCGCAGGTGGGTCTGGACCAGGTCGAGGATTCGCGTGCGGACAAAGTCGCTGCCCGGGGCGCTGACCACGACCCGTGTCGACCTGGCGCTCACGCGAACCGCCTTCACCGATACGGTTTTCCCCTCCGAGTTGGCCGCGAAGACGGTGCTGTCGAGTTCATTGGAGCTGCCTTCGGGCGCCGGCCCGCGATAGCCCAGTTCGTCGAACGCTTTGCGGGCGGCTTCCTGCACCGCCCTGGGCGACGCTTCGACCACGCGCGACGCCGTGCCGCCTTCGTCGATCTCCGAGACCGTCACCGGTTCGACCTTCGGCCGGTCGCGCTTGAACCAGCCGCAGCCGGTCCCGCCCGTCAGCAAGGCCGCCGACAACACCATCGCCACAAACACGCGCATCGCCATCCGTCATCCCTTCTTCAGATCAGGTGGATTCCATCCTGGACCGGCCCATCATCGCGCGCCCGGCGCGCCGCCACAATGCCGCGCCCCCGCCGCGACGCCCGGCGAACACTCGCATTGATGGGTTGATTCAACACCCGCGAAGCGCCGCCGCGGCCGCCCCGCCGCGCGGCCGGCTCAATCGACCGCTTCGATCCCCAGTTCCTTAACCTTCTTGTTGAGCGTGTTGCGGTTGATGCCCAGGAAATCGGCCGCCTTGGTCTTGACGCCGCCGCAGCGGGTAAGCGCCTTCTCGATCAGGGCGTGTTCGATCTGGTCGATCACCAGCTGGTAGATTTCCCCTTCGCGCAGCTCATAGTCGGCGATGGCCTGGTCGGCCAGCCGCTTGACCATCGACTCGAGGCTCTCGGTCGACTGGCTCTGTCGCCTCTGGGCCGCAAACATCCTGATGCTCAGGGGCAGCAGGTCTTCGTTGAAGTCTTCGCCGTTGGAGAGCACGACCGCCCGCTCGATCGCGTTTTCGAGCTCGCGCACGTTGCCCGGCCAGGGGTAGCGCATCAGCACGTTGAGCATCTCGCGGCTGATCCGCTTGAGCGCCCGCTCGTTGAGGGCGTTGTATTTGTCGAGGAAATAGTCGATCAGGCGGGGGATATCCTCGCGGCGGTTCCGCAGCGGCGGCAGGTAAATGCTCACCACGTTGAGCCGGTAGAACAGGTCTTCGCGGAACTCGTTTTTCGCCACCGCTTCCTGCAGGTCAACGTTGGTGGCCGCGATGACGCGGACGTCGATCTTGACAGTGTGGGTATCGCCGACGCGTTCGAATTCGCGCTCCTGCAGGACACGGAGGAGCTTGACCTGCAGTTCGGGCTCAAGCGTGCCAATCTCGTCGAGGAAGATCGTCCCCCCGTCGGCCGCCTCGAATCGCCCGACCTTGTCGCGGATGGCGCCGGTGAAGCTGCCTTTCACATGGCCGAAGAGTTCGCTTTCCAGCAGCGTGCCGGTCAGCGCGCCGCAGTTGACGCGGACGAAGGGCTTGTCCTTGCGGGGCGAGTTGTAGTGGATCGCCTTGGCGATCATTTCCTTGCCGGTGCCGGTCTCGCCCAGGAGCAACACCGTCGCGCGGCTGTTGGCGACCTGGCCGACCGTGGCGAAGACTTCGTGCATCGCCGGGCTGTCGCCGATGATGTTTTCGAAGCGGTAGCGGTCTCTGACCTGCGCCCGCAGCGCTGCGTTTTCCTCGAGCAGTTCTTCCTTCTGCCGCATGACCATGCGGTGAATCTGGATCGCCTGGGCGAGGAAGGCCGCGATGATGTCGAGGAAGGTCTGATCCGACTTGAGCTGGTCTTCGGAGATGAACGGTTTGTCGACCGACAGCGCCCCGACGGTGCGGCCTTCGATCTTGATCGGGATGCAGATGAAGCTGATCGGCGGGCCGTTTTCGTCGGTGTAATGACGCCCGAGGCGGTTGAGGAAATCGGGCTCGACGCGGATATCGCTGATGACGCGAGGCCGGCCGGTGGCGACGACGTTGCCGGTGATGCCCTCTCCCAGGGCGTATCGGCCCTTGTCCATTTCTTCGGCCGTCACGCCGATGCCCGCCTCGATGCGCAACCGCCCGGTCGATTCGTCGAGCAGCACGAGCGTGCCGCGGCGCATGTTGAGCTTGTCGGCAATGATCTGCATCACCCGCCCGAAGGATTCGCGCAACTCCAGCGTGCTGGCAAGGATGTGCCCAACCTCGGTGAGGATGGACAGTTCGTAGTCAGCCGGGCCGTAAGATGCTTGCGTAATAGGCGGTAGCGCCGCAGTCATGCCTAGAAGATACGCAACGGCCGCCCCCGCGTCCAACCTCGGGTGACCGGCGGTCAGCCGTAACCCATTCCGGCAAAAGCATCTGCACGATTTATCCGGATTGAACAAAGTTGATGGATTAGGCGACCGATATGTCCGCTGGGCGACGGTCTCGGCCGCTGTGGTCGGCCCAGTCTGGTCGGCCCGGCTTGGTCGACCCGGCTTGGTCGACCCGATGTGGCTTTCGCCGCGTGTTTGGACCCATGTGGTCCGAGCGGCGGGGTTGGCCCGTTGTGGTCTGGCCGGGCTGGTTCACATGGGTTGGCTGGACCGGGTGCTTGCGCCTGTGTGGTTGGGCCTGTGTGGTTGGGCCGGCTCGGATTGGCAGTGTGTGGATTGGCCGCGTGTGGTTAGGCGATTGGCGCTTGGGAGCAAGAAGTCTGCGGAGCCGATGAGTTCATGGCTTGTCCAACTTCTGGGGTTTGGTCGCGCCGCTCAGCCTGCCGATCAGGCCGCCGATGCGACAGTCGATCGGACCGCCCATCAGACGGACCGCGGGCCGGACCCGGCCGATGACCGGGCGATCGAGCCTGTCGGTCGGCCGACGGTCACGCCGCTTCCCGCGCCCAGTCAAACGTTTGCGGGGCTCTCGCGTCGCCTCGACGCGGCGCGGTCTAACCTGGGCCGCGAGGTCAGGCCACTCGGCACAACTGACACCACGACTGACGCCACACCCAACAGCGCGGCCGCCGCGTTGGAGAGCGCGGGCGAACGGACCCAACTCGAACAAGCCGCCCCGACCGGCGAGTTGACGACCGGCGCGACAGCGATCGACGCCGGCTTTGCCGACTTCGACCCAGCCCCCGCGATGGAACGCCTGCTCGACCTGTCTTGCCGGCTCCTCGAGGCGCCGGAAGAACAGCGGATCGTGATCGACATTGCGGATTTCGTGCGCACGGCGTTGCCGGTCC
>CAZBOE010000122.1:10144-13641 GCA_964493365.1 uncultured Tepidisphaeraceae bacterium
CGCACTCGCAAATCCTTTGCCCGGCGGGGGTTACGGTCCGCCGGGCGAGCGTGGAGCTTGTGCCGGTGGCGGGTTTATCCGGTGAAACGGTGGAGCGGGCGGCGGCGATCGCGACGTCTGCCCGGGCGACGGGCCCGCGGCCGGCCGATTCCGACACCGACTGCGCCGGCCCGGGCGGCCATGACTGCGCAGACCAACTGGCTTTTGCGAGCCATCACGGCGCCGCACGATGCCTCTGCTGCGACGTGAGGGTCGGCGACGCGACGCTGCGGATCTCGGCCGAGCCGACGCCGGCTTGCCCGCCTGTGCTGGAGCGCATGTTGCGACATGCCGCCGACGCCGCGGCCGCCGCCGCGGCGGCGCTGCGCCGGGTTGAGCAGGCTCGACGCGAAAGCCTGACCGACCCGCTGACCGGGCTTTACAACCGCCGCTGCTTTGACGAGATGGCTGACCGCGAGATCCTGCTCGCCCGGCGCCACGGTCATCCGCTCACGCTGGCGGCGATCGACCTCGACCGCTTCAAGCAGATCAACGACACGCTCGGACACGCCGCGGGCGACGCGGTGCTGATCGCGCTGGCCGACTGCATCCGCACGACCCTGCGCCGCAGCGACATTCCTTTTCGCCTTGGGGGAGATGAGTTTGTCGTGCTGCTCCGCGAGACGCCGCTCGATACGGCGGCGGTCGTCGCCGACAAGCTCCACCGCGCGTTTGGCGCCACCCCGCTCGACCTGCACACCGTCCTGGCTGACCCGCGACACGTGCCCGATCCGCACCGAACGCCGGCGCACCCCGCGGCGGCCCAACACACACCGGCACACCTCCGGGCGACTCCGGCCGCGATGGGCAGCGCCGCATCCATCCGCCCCACGCTGAGCATCGGCCTGGCCGCCCTCAGCGACGCCACCCCCACCGCCTCCGCCCTCCTCGCGCAGGCCGACGCCGCCCTCTATGCCGCCAAGTCGGCTGGGCGGCAACCGGCGGGCTGAATGTGCCCGGGCGAAGAGGTTCACCACGGAGACGCGGAGTTCACGGAGAAGACGCGGGGAGCGCCGGCGGCAGCGGCAACCCTTGTATTCAACAGGCAAAGGCTGGCGACCAGTGCGATACCACCACGGCGGCCTACGCACGAAGGGGCGAATTACTGCGTCCGCGGTCGAGAGACTCGGCGCCTGTCGACCAGATCACCGCTCGATCCTGCTGCTGGGAAGCCATTGCTTAGGCATGCTTCCTCCGGCCGATCCCGCGACTGGAAACATTGACGTCGCGACACCGGCGCGCCGGAGCCGGCAGCGATCAGCCGCGTTGTCGGCCTCGCCCTGATGAGCCTTGGCCGCCGGCGCGACCGAGCTTGGGATGTCTCGCACAGCCTGACCAACGACCGTCAACGCTCCGCGGGAGATCGCCCGGCCGTTCTGCGTGTATTGTGTGGCTTAACCTCGGTCCGGCGGCGGGGGTTTGCCGGGCATCGTTTTGTCTGACAGTCGCCGCTAACATCGCCCTTCGTGTCCTCTGCCGGCCCATCGCCGCTTCGCCGAAATGTGCTGATCTTCCATGCCGGCGCGCTGGGTGATTTTGTGCTGTCGTTTCCGCTGGCGCTCGCGGCCGCGCGGATTTACCCGCAGAGTCGGGTGTTTTATGTCGCTCCCCGGTCGAAGGGGCGACTGGCCGAGGCGCTGCTCGATGTCGAATCGCTTGATATCGAGTCCGGCTGGCACGCGCTGCATTCCGATGCGGCGCTGCCGGAGCCGGCGGCCCGGTCGCTCGCATCGGCACACACCATTGCGTCGTTCTTTGCGCGTCGACACGAGGACGGAAGCGGGCTTCGCGCGGCCACCGCCGGGCTTCGCGAGCTTGGTCACGGTGCCGAGGCCAGGGGCGGGCGATCCTCGGGCGGGCTTCGCGGGGTCGAGAGCGGCGCTGAGGCGTCGGCGGCGGACACGACGGATCTGACCGCGGCGACGGCATCGGATGATCCCTGGCTTGGACGCGTAATCACACTCGCGCCGGGCGCGCGGCTGTTCGCGCCGGACACCACCCGCCCGGCTGATGATGCGACGCATATCACCGCGCAACTGATCGAACAGCTCTCGGCCGATCGGGTGCTGCAGTCGGCGACGGCGGCGGTCGTCGAATCGCTGCGCACGCGCGGGCTCGCGCGGTGGTCGCCCGATGACCGTCGCACGGCGGTCATCCACCCCGGCAGCGGATCGGCGAGGAAGAATTGGCCACTCGATCGGTTCATGGCCGTCGCGAAGTCACTGGCCGATCGACACGGGATGCGGCCCGTGTTTCTGATCGGCGAAGTCGAGCGCGAGCGCCTATCCGCGGCGGATCTCGGGCGGATGAAACAGGTCGGCGGCCTGATCGAGCCGGCGTCTTACGTCGATCTTGCCGCGGCCCTGTCGCGGGCGAGCCTGTTCATCGGCAATGACTCGGGCCCCGGCCACCTCGCGGGCATGCTGGGTGTTCCCACGGTCACGCTGTTTGGGCCCACCGCCGCGGCGGTGTGGACGCCGATCGGGCCACGCGTGAGGTCGGTTGTGTCACCCACCGCCCGCATGGATGACCTGATGCCCGAGGTGGTCGTGAGTGCGGCCGAGCGGGCGCTGACCGACTACGGGCCGCGGTCTGCCGACCAGGACGTGACCGGCACCGCCGCTTTGTCCGATGATGATTGACCGAGCGGGCGATTTGCGGCGGGGCGTCAGCGGCCGGTTTGTAATTGCCGCTGGCATGGGCGCTCTTTAGGCTCGCTTGCGGTCGCCCGGCTTTGCGGGCGGTGTTTCGGCCGACGGGCGGTGCTGCCGCTCGAGGGTGGTTTTGCCATTGCGCAGGGTTGTCTATCGCGACATCATGCACGGCTCGAAGGCTCATCATCGATTGCACGGGGGCGGCTGGCCGGCGCGGGCTGCCCGGGCGGGCATGGCAGCTGCGGTCGGTCTGGCTACGGTGATGCCGCTTTGCGCGCCGGCGCAAGCGCCTGAGAACGCGATCGACAGGCAGGCGGACGACCGGCCGGCGATCGACAGGCAGGCGGCCGCCCCCGGGCAGGCTGGCGCGCCGGCGTCAGATGAGCGGGCTGAGAGGCCGACCGATCCTCGCATCGACGAGGCCGCTCGGTTGATCCGGCTGGGGCGGCTTGGGGATGTGCAAGCGGGCGCGCAGGCGGAGCTGTTCGAATTGCTCTTCGATCTCGAAGCGGTCGATCAGCGGGCGCTGATCACGCTCGCGGCGCTGCGCGAGCTGGGCGCGTTTTTCGGGCGGGTCGATCGGCTGACCGAAGCGCAGCGCGATACGCTGAGTTGGCTGGTGCGTCAGCCCGAGCTGTTTCACACGCTGATGCTCGCGGTGGGCGAGAGCGATCCGCCCGACCGCGTGCTGGCAATTCTCCACGCACTCCATGTCGCGACCGGCGATGTGCCGGCCGATTATCCTGACCTGACTGTCGCGCTGTGCGTGGTGCACGACACGCCGCTCGAGTTCGACGAAGAGGC
>CAZBOE010000123.1:0-3741 GCA_964493365.1 uncultured Tepidisphaeraceae bacterium
AGCACAGCCCAGGCCGCCCCGGCGCCCGGCGCACAGCCGTCGGCCTCCACCGGCGACGCCCTCCGCCCCGGCTCCACCGCCGCCGCCGACCCATCGCCCCAGAGCACTTCCGAATCCGACGCTTTCAGCACCAGGGGCACCGTCAGCTTCCGCGGCGGACGAACCGAAGCCCGGCTCGGACGCGAAGTCCGCACCGTCCGTCCCGTCCTCTCGCTGGCCGGCCAGACCGACCTCTGGTCGCTCCGCAACCCGTCGGTGGTGCTCGAGGTGAGAATCGACCACACCGGCCGCGTGACCAACGTCAACGTGCTCAAATCCTCCGGCAGCCCCGAAGGCATCGACCTCCCCGCACTCCGCGCGCTCTACCAGTGGTGGATCGAACCCCCCAAAGACGCCCAGGGAAACCCCCTCCCGGACACAATTCAGTTGACCCTCACGTGGCGATAGGCGATGCTCCTCGCCCAGCGTTGGGAGGGATAATCGCATGACGGGGGGCGCAGGATTTGGGAAATCGTCAGCCGTTGTCGGGGGTGCCGGGGTATGACCTTCGAACGGTGCCCAGCTCGGGAGGTGGCACCACTCGATTCGATAAGCTCCCGCGCGGGCACAGTGCCCAGGTCGTTGGCGCGTTTGCCGATCTCAAGCCTTACTTTGTACAACTCCTGAATGATATTGGTGGTTAACGATGCAGCAACATCTTCGAAGCAGGCATATCTGCATTGTTCTCATGGCACTGCTCACGGTTCTGAGCGGTTGCGATGCTGACCCGGCTGATGAACTGCACGGCTATTACGACATTGAAATGGAATTCTGGGCGACAACGCTTGACGAACAGGGGAATGCCTTACCTGGTGTAACGATCAGCGGTTACCTTGAGCAGTACGGTAAGGCGCCTCGGTTAGGGACAGATTTTCTCCGGCCATCTTTCAAATGGACATCGGACGACAGAGGGCGTCTGTATGTAAAGGTTGTCGGGAAGGGCTTTAGAATCAGGTCAGTCACAAAACAGGGGTATACAGAATTTAATGACAATTTGGGGATTTTCCCGCCTAATCACTTCTTTCCGTATATCACTGGCAATAATGTCGAGTTCGAACCGGCGAAGGAGAACCCGGCGGTTTTCGTCTTGGTTCGTGAGGGCGCTTTGCAAGTGACGGCCATGCCGAGCAAGGGCGGCTATCAGATCAGCGGCGGGCTCCGACAGAAGAACGAGCCGTACTGGCCCAAGTACGCAAAGGCGAGCGACATTCCACCCTACGCCCGCTTCGGCCCGCCGACCGCCTGGCCGGCCACGCAGCCGACGTCTGATCCGACCACACGACCCGATGGCGGCATTTAGGCGCCTGCGGACAGCCTACCCTGCATGCCGCGGGGGATAGAGTCGCTGGAGCGCCGGCCGTAGCTGTTTTCTTCGCCCTTGGTGTCGGGAGAGTCGGCGGGCGGGACAGCGAGGAGCGGTATCGCCGCGGCTGGCTGCAGCAGAAGCTGTTTTCCCTCAAAGGCTTACGCACGATTTGCTAATGCCGCTGCCCACGGTACAATGTCGGGCCTTTTGCGGCGGCATGTCCGCGGCCAATGGATTTAGACGCGAGCATCGAACGGCGAGTATCATCATGGACACCCAGATCAAGCCCGGAACGACCGTCAAGGTCACCATCAACAAGCACATTCGTCGCGCCGCCGCGATCAAGACGCTCGAGCGTCTGTTCCTTCAGGACAAGGCGGTGTCGGGTCCCATCGCCGCCCGCGAGAAGAACTTCATCCCGCTGCCCAAGCGCCGCGGCGGTCGGATCTGGACCAAGCGGCCCAACAAGACCCACCCCCAGCTCGTCCAAGGCGCGACGGCCACGTTCAAGCTGACCACCCAGACCGCCAAAGACCTCGCCAGCGTCAGCGACCTGGTCGATGTCGCCGCGGCGTGAGCGGGCTCGGCCGGCCGAACAGACAACCGAATCACTCGAGAAGAACGCTCCCGGGCGTTCTTCTCTGTTTCCGGCTGCGTCGCCGCGCCCGCCTGATCAAGGCGCAGTCGGCGAGCGACCATTGTGCCGCTCTGCGGCCCTGGCCCGATGGCGTGCGGCCAGCATGCACGAATCGTCCGCAGACAGGCCACGCTCCAGACGCACCCCACGAATGCAAGTTGCTTGTTCGTCTGGACCTCGGCCGTCGGTGCGTTTGCCCGTCTGGGCCTGGTGGGCATCCAGCGGTCAGTTCGGCTTGCCGCCGATCATGTCGAGCAGGGCCTTGAGATCGAACGGTTTGGGCATGAATTGAACGGGCTGGCCGGAGAGCACGCCGGCCTCATACTCGCCTGAGATGGCGATCACGCGGGTCGGCCGGTGGCTCTCGGGCAGCCGCATGCAGTGGTGCACCAGTTCAAAGCCGTCCATCACGGGCATGCGCAGGTCGGTGAGCAGCACATCAAACCGCTGGGTCAGCAGATAGCCCAGCGCTTCTTCGCCGTCGCGGGCGGAGATCACCTCGGCCCCCGCCTGGCGAATGAGCTTCGACATCGCCAGCCGAGTCGGCGCGTGGTCTTCAACGACCAGAATACGCACGCGCTTCATCGGGGTCGCGGCAGGGCCGGTGCTATCGAACATGTGGCGCCTCCCTGTCCTGTCTCCACCACACCCAGATCAACCCACGGCAACCCGGCCAATCTCCCCTGATGCCCGCTGGCCGATCACCGTTGCGCTCGCCGCGCTGTACCACAAAAGCTAGTGGTAGCAAACATTACTATCCGTGACAATTACCTATCTCGAAACTTGGTAACTAAAATTCACGTATTCATGCGGCTCAGTTCAAGGCCTTACAATACGTCGTTCCAAGCCATCTAGGGTCCGCCAAACGCCGTCGGTCGACAATACCTCGGCAGGCGCAAAATTCGCCTTGTAAGACATGGCTGGTGATTCAGGAATCCAATAGCCTAGGTAGTAGTAGGGAATGCCCATCCGCCTGGCGTAGTCGATCTCGCATAGCGCGCCGAAGGTTCCCAGCGATCGGCCGGCTTCGTCGGGGTCGAAGAAGAAATAGACGCTCGAAACCGACCGCGTGCTGACATCGCAGATCCCGACCGCGAGCAGTCGTCCGTCGCCGGTCATGAATGTGGTCTCGACCGTGGTGACCGGCGAACGGTAGAGCCATGCCGGGGTGTCGTCGGAGTCGCTGAGGTCGCGCTTGTGGCGCTGGATGACGTACTTCCGGTAGAGCTCAACGCGACGGGCGTCGATCCGTGCCGGGCCGACATAGACATCCAGATCATCATTTCGCCTGAGTACCCGTCGCTGCGATTTGCTGGGTACAAACCGATCGACGCAGACCCGCAGCGGAATGCACTGCCGACAGCCCGGGCATTGTGGCTGGTAGATGATGTCGCCCGAGCGGCGGAACCCGGCGTCCATCAGGTCATGGTATATTTCCGCCGAGAGCGACGACGCCCTGAACGCTGCGCTGCGCGACTGTCGCCCGGGCAGGTATGGGCAGTTCGGCTCGTTCACCACGGTCAGCGGCACGCGAATCGGCGGCGGAATCGCGGGGAAGTGTGAGAACGTCTGGTCACCGGCGCGCGAGCCTGCCGGCTGAGCGGCGCCGCGATCGGCCGACGGCCCGGCCGCGGAGGCGCTAGACTGGCGTACGCCCGCCGGTCGGCGGGGCGGTGGCGGGTCGGGCGGAAGGTCACCGGGCGATTGGTCCACAGTGGGATCGTACGGTGTCGGTGGCCGTTGGCCGCTCTTGCCGTGG
>CAZBOE010000123.1:3871-12598 GCA_964493365.1 uncultured Tepidisphaeraceae bacterium
CCGTCACACCCGACCTGACCGACTGGCAGCAACGCGACGTTGCGGTGGCGTGGCTGGGGCATGCCACCATGCTGATCCGCATCGGCGGACTGACCCTCCTCACCGACCCGGTGTTTTCCGCCCGCGTCGGTGTGGGGCTGGGGTTTATGACCGCGGGGCCACGGCGGCTGGTTCGGCCGGCGGTCACGGTGGCGCAATTGCCGCCAGTCGACATCGTGCTGCTTTCGCACGCCCATTTCGATCACCTCGATCGGCCGTCGCTCGCCCGACTGGGAAAAACAGCCCGGGTCATCACCGCCGACAAGTCGAGTGATCTGGTCGACGATCTCGGCTTTGCATCGGTTCGCGAGTTGAAGTGGGGCGAAGTCGAGCGGGTGAACCAGTTGTCGATCACTGCGATTCCCGTGAAGCACTGGGGCGCCCGGACGTTCGTCGACATGCACCGCGGCTACAACGCCTATCTGCTCGAGTCGCCCGCATGCCGGCTCCTCTTTGGGGGTGATACGGCCTATCACGACGGCTTCGGGTCGCTCGGCCGGGTTGATGCGGCGATCCTGGGAATCGGGGCTTACGACCCCTATATCGCGGCACACGCCACTCCCGAACAGGCGCTGGAGATGGCCGACATGGTCGGTGCCGGAGCCATTATCCCCATGCACCACTCGACCTTCCGCCTCAGCCACGAGCCCGTCGGCGAACCCATCGAACGACTGCTCAAGGCCGCAGGCGACGGCCGGCGGATCGCGGTGCGACGGGTCGGCGAGGTCTGGACGGGCTAATCCGCGCGGCTCGCCACCGCGCTGCCGCCCGAGCCGATACGTCCGGTAATCCGGCGTCGCACGGATGGCTTGGGTGGACGGAGCCCAAGCCCGCCCGGCGGCCGCGAAACCGGCCGTCACCGACACTGGACGCGCGTAGGCGGGAGGACGAGGGGGCAACGGGCGGGGGTCGACGAGGGGGGCGACCACACAGTCGCTACAGCTGGACAGTCGCCACAACGGGCGGCCGGGATATTGGCATTTGGGGGATTCGTCTGACGGGCGGGCCATGTGATATGATGCCTAGCCCATGCGGACGACCCGTCATGCTCTGGTGATCTTCCTGATCGCGATGGCGCTTTGCGCCGATCGGGCGGCGGCGGCATCGGTGACGCATCGGCCGGTGGTGGGTGACTGGGCGCGGCAACTGGCCGTCAAGCTCGCGGTGTCGATCCGGCGGACTGTGCCGACGCGTGCGATCGCGCTCTCCGCTGCCGGGCTTGTCCGGCGGTGCATGGCCAGGCTGGTTCTCAGGCCCGCGTCGGCGGTCTTCGCCGGCTGGAGGCTCTCGCCATTCGAATTTCGCCTGCCTCCCCCGGCGACGGTGTGAGTCATCTGCCGTGGTTTGTTTGACCCTTCCCCGCCATCTTACTGGCCGACCCTGCTTCATGGCATGCGGCGGTGATGTTTCGGGCCTGGGCCTGGTGTTCGGCCCGGGTGGGTGTTTTCTTCCAGACTGATGGATGCCTGCGAGCGCGGTTGACACGGGATCCCCCCAACCGGGCCCGGCGGCCGCCGGCGCAGGTCGTCACACCGAGGATCGATTCGATGGCCAGTTCTCTGCTGACCCGTATTTTCGGCAGCCGCAATGATCGGCTGCTCAAGCGTTACCGCCGGCTGGTGTCGCTGATCAACGCCAAGGAAGCCGATGTCAGAAAGCTTACCGACGACGCGCTGCGCGACCGCGCGCAGGCCCTGCGCACGGGCCTGGTGACCGGTAAGCTCCGGTCCGACGCCGTGCTGACCGAGGGCTTTGCGATCATCCGCGAGTCGATGGACCGCAACATCGGCATCCGCACCATCTTCGACCCCGACTCCAACTTCGACCCCGACAAGTTCGACGACCCGACGCTCGAACTCTACGACTCGGTGCAGCGGCGCATGATCGCGACCGGCGAATCGTGGGAGCGGGTGGCGATTCCGGTCGAGCTTTACGATGCCGTGAGGAAGCTTTATCCGGAGTCTCGGCCGCCCTTCAGGGCGCGGTGCTTCGACGTCCAGATCATCGGCGGGCTGGTGCTGTACGAAGGCCGGATCGCCGAGATGGCGACGGGCGAGGGCAAGACTTTTGTGGCGCCGCTCGCGTGTTTCATGCGCGTGCTCGAGGGCAACCACACCCACGTGGTGACGGTGAACGATTACCTGGTCAAGCGCGACGCGACCTGGGTGAAGCGTGCGTTTGAGGCGCTGGGATTCAGCGTCGGATACATCCAGGCGATGATGGACCCCGGCGACGCCCGCCGCAAGGCCTATGGCTGCGACGTCACCTACGGCACCAGCAGCGAGTTCGGCTTTGACTTCCTGCGTGACAACATGAAGGAGCGGGTGGACCTGCAGGTGCAGGGCCCGCTGGATTTCGTGATCGTCGACGAGGTCGACTCGATCCTGATCGACGAGGCGCGGACGCCGCTGATCATCAGTGGCGCCGCCCACGACGACCCGGCGAAGTATCGCGCCGCCGATGCGGTGGCGCGCAAGGTGCTCGAACTGCACGAGCCCTATGCCGCGGTGGAGCGTGAGGCCGACTCGATCCGGCGTCAGATCAAGGCCGCCCAGGGCGACGAAGACAAATCGCGCAACAAGGACGACCGCGAGGCGGCCAAGCGCCGGCAGGCGGAGCTGACCCGCAAGCTGGCGGAGGTGGAAAAGAAGAAGGAAGGGCTGACCGCGTATTACGAGGTCGAGCTCGACAAGAAGAGCGTTCACCTGACGCACGAAGGCATCGCAGCGGCGCAGGAGGTGGCGGGCGTCGGCAGCTTCTACGTGGGCGGCAACATGGAGTGGCCGCACCTCATGGAGCAGGCGCTGCGGGCGCACGTGGTCTACGAGAAGGACAAGGAATACGTCGTCGAGCGTGGTCAGCGGACGGGACAGATGGAGGTCGTGATCGTCGACGAATACACCGGCCGAAAGATGGTGGGGCGGCAATGGTCTGACGGGCTGCACCAGGCGGTCGAGGCGAAGGAGCGCGTGCCGATCAAGCAGGAGACGCAGACGCTGGCGACGATCACGCTGCAGAACTTCTTCAAGCTCTATAAGGCGCTGGCGGGCATGACCGGCACCGCCGCGACCGAAGCCGAGGAGTTTTCGAAAATCTACAAGCTCGAGGTGGTGACGATCCCGACCAATCGGCCCAGGATCCGCGTCGACCACGAAGACCGCGTCTACCGCACGCCAAGGGAGAAATGGGAGTCGCTGCTCGACGAGATCAAGCTCTACAGCGACGCCGGCCGGCCCGTCCTGGTGGGCACGACCAGCGTCGAGAAGAGCGAGATGCTCAGCCAGATGCTCAAGCGGAAGTATGGCATCGAGCACGAAGTGCTCAACGCCAAGAACCACGAGCGTGAGGCCGAGATCGTGGCCCATGCCGGCGAACTGCACCGCAACGCCCACGGCGAGATGGTCGGCAACGTCACGATCGCCACGAACATGGCGGGACGCGGCACGGACATCAAGCCGCTACCCGAGACATTCTTTGACGTGGAGAAGGCCGAGTCCGCCGGCAAGGGCGGTCATCGCTTCACCCTCAAGCAGCGAAACACGGGCAAGGTGATCGAAGTGGCGCCCGATTCGCCGCTGATCAGCGTTTTCGAACTGACATCGACGACCAAGCGGTGCGGCGGGCTGCACGTGATCGGAACCGAGCGTCACACCTCACGCCGCATCGACAACCAGCTGCGCGGCCGGTCGGGCCGGCAGGGCGATCCGGGGTCGTCGCGGTTTTACGTCAGCCTCCAGGACGATCTCATGAAGCTGTTCATGAACGACTGGACGGTCAACGTCATGAAGCGCCTCGGCATGGGCGAGGGCGAGTCGATCGAGAGCCCGATGATCACCAAGTCGATCATCCGGGCGCAGAAGAAGGTGGAAGAGCGGAACTACCTGGCGCGAAAGAACCTGCTGGAATATGACGAAGTCATGGAGCACCAGCGCAAGAGCTTCTACGGCATGCGCCAGCGTGTGCTCGAAGGCCGCGAGATCGACCAGGTGATCTGGGACATGATCGGCGAGTCGATCGAAGATGCGGTCGACAAGTACATCACCAAGGACTACGTGGCCGCGGTGGTGTCGGAATGGTCGAGGCAGAACTTCGATCTCAACGTCGAGCAGGCCGACGTGACAGGCGTGCGGAAACTGCTCGACCTCGAGAGCTATATCAAGAGCCAGGCCAGGGCGGAGGCCGAGACCAACATCGGCGTGACGCTCCGCGAATACATGGGCGAAGACCCGGAGAACTCGGCCGACTGGGACACCAAGGGCCTGGCGCAGTTCATGCAGGACAAGTACGGCGTGACCGTCTCGCAGACGGACATACGCAAGATGACCAGCGACGAGGTGGCGGAGAAGATGCTGTCCGCGGCGCTGGCTCGCATCGAAGAGCGCGACGTCACCCCGCTCGAGAAATATCTCGCGCCGCGCTACCAGCATGAAGAGCTGGTCAGGTGGGCTCGCGAAAAGTTCGGCATCGAGCTCGATGTAAGCGAGCTGATCGAAGACGAAGTCCGCAACCGCAACAAGCCCGCGACCGAGATCGTCGCGCTGATCACCGAGCGGGCACGCAAAGCCTATGCGCGGCGCGAAGTCGAATACCCAGTCGATGAGGTGCTGTCGTATCCGTTCGGGGGCGGCCCGGCCACCACGGAAAACCCGTATGTCGCCGACTTCTACTCGCAGTGGATCCGGTCGAAATTCGGCGTGGCGATGTCGCCGCAGGAAATCCAGGCGATGTCGATCGGCCAGTTGCGTGACCGGCTGATCGGCCTGCAGGAAACGGCGATCGAGCCCGAGAGCCTCTCCCGCACGGTCGATGAACTGATGAACGCAAGCGCCACGCCCGACGCCCTTGCCGCCGCGGCGACCAGGCGCTTCGGCATCAAGGTGTCGGCGAAAGACCTCGACCCGCCTCGCCTCGAAGCGTCGAGCGAGAAAGAGGTCAAGACGCACGCGCGAGACGTGCTGACGAAGGTGGCTCGCCAGTTCGTGCGGCGCGAGCTGACCAACCTCGAGCAGTTTGTCCTGATCCAGATTCTCGACCAGAGCTGGAAGGACCACCTGTATGCCATGGACATGCTCAAGAACGGCATCGGTCTTCAGGCCTTCGCCGAGAAAGACCCGCGCGTCATCTACAAGAAGGAAGGCTATCGGTTCTTCGAGGAGATGATGGCAGGCGTGCGAGACAAGGTGACCGACCTGATCTTCCGTGCCCGGATCGGCACCGCTCAGCCCGAGCCCAAGAGCGCCTATCGAGAGACCGCTGCCATCCACGAAGAGACCGAAGCCTACGGCGTGGGCGAAGAGCTTGCGGCCGAGAAGGCGGCGGAAACCACGACCGCATCGGGCACGCCCGCTGAAGGGGCGTCGTCAACCGCCACGATGCCGCTGACGCGTGAGGCGCCCAAGGTCGGCCGAAACGACCTGTGCCCCTGCGGCAGCGGAAAGAAGTACAAGAAGTGCTGCGGAGAAAAAGAGGCCTGATAAGCCGGATCGCCCGCGGCCGCGGGATGATCAGGAATAGAGCAGGCTGCCGCCGCGCGTCGCACCGATGGGGCGCTTAACCCATCGGGCTTCGCGCGGCGGCGTCGTTTTGTGCTCAGGCGTACTCGCTGTCAGGGCGGCCCCGGCCCAGGACGGCCACAGCTCACGGCGGCCACAGCTCAGGGCTGCCACGGCTCAGCGCATGGCCCTGCCGCCTGCGCTTGTGGCCGCTGCATCGGCAGGACGCGCAGCCAATCGGGCAAAGGGGCATCTGCCATCGGTGGCATGGGAGGAGCGGGGCGGAGATGGAAAGTGTTTCCCGCCGGGGTGGGCGGGGTATACTTTGGACCGATGTCTTCATCCGACTCACCGACCCGCGAGCAGTTTGTGGACCAGGTCATCGACCAGGTGCGGACGAAGTTTCCGCTGGTGAAGGTGTCGCGGGGGTCAACCGCGTTCTCGTTGTCGATCAACGGGCACGTGGCCTCGCTCGAGAATCTCTATCGCATCGCGGTGCTTCGCCCGGACGAATCCAAGCGGCATATCGAGCGGTGGGTGGTCGAGTTGATCCGTGCCGGCGAGGGAACGCCCGACGAAAGCGCCAACTACGACGAGATCAAAGACCGCATCCTCCCCATGGTGATGGGCCCCGGGTCGGCGGACGTGCAGGCGGCATCGGTCGTCAGCGAACCGCTCGTCGGCGGGCTGCGGATCGCCTATGCCATCGATCACGACCGGACGATCTCCTACCTTCCCAAGGCGGTCTTCGAATCGTGGAAGATCTCGCTCGAAGACCTGCACGAGCAGGCGCTGGCCAACCTCTCCGCCCGATCTGAGGCCATCAACGCCCACGCCGCCCAGGACGAAGACGGCCGGGTCTATCTCATTCTCTTTCAGACGATGGACGGCTACGACGCCAGCCGAGTGCTGCTGCCCAACCTGCATGAAAAGCTCAAGGGCTTTCTCGGCTCGCCGTTCGCGGCCGGCGTGCCCAACAGAGACATCCTCCTGTGCTTCCGCAACGACGAGGAGACCGTCTCAAAACTCCAGGGGCAGATCGAAAAAGACTTTCGCTCGATGCCCCACCAGGTGACCGACCGCCTGCTGCTGATCACCGCCGACGGCATCGCCCCGCGCCCGCGGGAGTAGCCGGCGCGACCACCGGCGGCGCTCAGCGATCCAGCCTGTCCCAAAGTTCTTACGCTTCTTGCCCTTCGGACAGGGCGACGGCATCGGGATGTTTCTCCCGAGCCGGCGGCGGCCGTGCTGTTGCCGGTTTGATGATCGCTCATGCTGCGGCGTCGCGCCGCCTGATCGACGCGGCAGGCGCATCGCCGGGCGTATCACATCAGCTCGAACTGCCCTCGCTGTTGCACTTATCGTCGCCGTTCGTGTCAGGAACGAAGTCGGAGGCATGATCGCGGGGTCGGGGCGTGACAGTCCCGCTGATCGGCGTATATTGCGCCGAATCACTCGGAGGACTCACGATGAAGCTCGGGCTTTGCACCGGATTGGACAACGCGGCGGCCGCGAAGGCGGCGGGTTTTGACTATGTCGAACTGGGCGCTCAGGGGCTGCTGCAAGGCACCGTCTCCGACGACCAGTGGACCGGCGCAGAAGGCTTGAAGGATTCGCCGCTGCCGGCGCCGGCGTGCAACGTGCTTGTGCCGGGCACGCTCAAGATCACCGGGCCCGAGGTCAACTTCGAGGCGCTTACTTCGTACATGGCCAACGTCACCCGCAGGGCCGGCAAGGTGGGGGTCAAGACGCTGGTGTTCGGCTCGGGCGCGGCCCGCAATGTGCCGGAGGGGTTTAACCGGGCGCGGGCGGTCGAGCAGATTGTCGCGTTTCTCAAGATGGCCGGCCCGCTGGCGCATTCGTCGGGCGTGACGATCGTGATCGAGCCGCTCAACCGGGGCGAGTGCAACATCATCAACTCGGTGGGCGAGGGGATGACCTACGTCAAGTGGGTCGATCATCCGGGTATTCAGTGCCTGGTCGACAGCTATCACATGTGGCTCGAGGGCGAGCAGGATGTGGTGATCGGGCAGTCGATTGCCAACCTGGCTCACGTGCATGTGGCCGACAAAGAAGGCCGCGTGGCGCCGGGCGAGAGCAAGACGCAGGACTACTCGTCGTTCTTCCGCACGCTCAAGAAGGGCGGCTATGACGGGCCGATCTCCGTCGAGTGCGCCAAGTTCGACATCCCGTCAGCGGGCCCGCGTGTGGTCGATTACATCCGCAAGGCCTGGGCGGGCGCGTGATCCGCGCCGGCTGATTGCCTGGTGCCCACAGATTGCCTGACGCGCACAGGTTTCCAGCAAGGCTCTCGCCGGACCATGTCCGATCGGCGCTGGCTTAACCGTATGGCACTGGCGACTCCGTTGCCGGACGTGCCAGTTCGTTGCCAACGCGCGCCGCTTCGTTGCCAGACACCCGCCGGACCGTTGCCAGACACGCCACTCCGTTGCCAGACACGCCGGATCGTTGCCGGAGAGGCTCCCGTTCGTTCCCAGGACCCGTGTCGGACCACGGTCCGAACGACGCCGGCCTGGCCGGCTGACTCGCGCCGGCCCGGTTGCGGCGCGCGGTGCATCCGTGCCCGCGGATTGATGCACGGCGCCCGAGCCGCTATAGACATGGCAAGAAGCATCGGCGGCGGCGCGATCGCGTCCGGCCGCCGGCGCATCGGCGGGCGATCAGGCCCCGCTTTCGGCGTTGACGCCTTCCATGGGAGTTAGCGCCTGCTTCCGGGCGGTGTGCGCCTGCTTTGGGCGCGCAGCGCCTACTTTGCCGAGGGAACGACATGCTCACCAAGTATCGCCTCTATACCCCGGGCCCGACCAGCGTGCCCGAGCAGACCCTGCTCACGCTCGCTCAGCCCGTCCATCATCACCGCACGGGCGAGTTCCGCGCGATGTTCAACGACGTGCAGGAGATGCTCCGCTACGTCTTCCAGACCTCGCAGAATGTCTACACCATCACCGGCTCGGGCACCGCGGCCTTCGAGTCGGGCCTGGCTTCGTGTGTTCAGCCCGGGCAGCGTGTGCTCAACATCAGCAACGGCAAGTTCGCCGAGCGGTGGGGCACGATGGCCAAGACCTTCGGCATGGAAGTCAAAGAGCTCAAGCTCGACTACGGCCTTCACGTGGCGGCCGAGCAGATCACCGCCGAGCTCAAGTCAGCGAAGTATGACGCGGTGACGCTTGTCCAC
>CAZBOE010000123.1:12608-13626 GCA_964493365.1 uncultured Tepidisphaeraceae bacterium
GACCTCGACCGCCACGGTTTGCGACCTGGCGAAGATTGCCGACGCCGTCCGCAAGAGCGGCGATACGCTGCTGATCGTCGACGGCATCACCTCGATCGGCGCGATGCCTTTCAAGATGGACGAGTGGGGCGTCGACATCGCCATCACCGGCAGCCAGAAGTCGCTGATGCTGCCGCCCGGGCTCGGCTTTGTCGCCCTGAGCGAGCGCGCCAAGAAGGCGGCCGAGGCAAACAAGAGCGGCAGGGCGTTTTACTTCGACCTCCGCAAGTATGAGAAATCGATCGCCGACGGCGATACGCCCTTCACCCCCGCCAACACCCTCATCGAGGCGCAGGCGGTTTCGCTGCGAATGATCAAGGCCGAGGGGATCGAGACCGTCTGGAAGCGCACCGCGACGGTCGCGGCGGCATTCCGCGACGCGATGACGGCGCTGGGGCTGGAGCTGTTCAGCAAGAGCCCGGCCGACAGTGTCTCGGCCATCAAGTATCCCGCGGGTGTGACCGACAAGGCGTTCCGCGGTGAGCTCAAGACCCGCCACAACGCCCACGTGGCCGGCGGGCAGGGCTCGATGGAGGGCTCGATCTTCCGCGTCAATCACATGGGTTACACCGACGCCTATGACTGTGTCTCGGTGGTGGCCGCCATCGAGCACACACTGCTCAAGCTCGGACACAAGTGCGAGCTGGGCGCCGGTGTGTCGGCGGCCCAAAAGCGCCTGCACACGCTTTTCGCCTGACCGAACAGCCTGCCGCCGGGGCATCGAAATCCCGCGTAGAAAGAAGATGGGGCAGGCCTCAGAACGAGGTCTGCCCCATCGGCGTTGGGTGCGGTGTTGGATCAGACAAACCCGCCTGCGTCGTCGGGCCGGCTGCGTCGTCAGGACGGCTGCGTCGTCGGGCGGCCTGCGCCGGGCAGGCGATCGGGCTACGCCCGCCGCGGGCGGTCATGCCCTGCGGCGACGGGCAAGCAGGAACAACGCGCCCGCGCCGATCAGGCCGGCCGCGACGGGCTCGGGGAT
>CAZBOE010000124.1:0-13556 GCA_964493365.1 uncultured Tepidisphaeraceae bacterium
TGGGGCTGGTGCTGGCCTCGCTGACGGCCATACCGATCCTGGTGTCGATGCTGTGGGTCGCCATCGCATCGACCCGATCGACCCCGACGGGCGGCGACGCAGGCCCGCGGGCGCAGCGTCAGGCGGTGTTGTCGGGGCGGACAGGCGGCGGCGAGGTCGATCCGGCCATGCTCGAGGTTGATCGGCTGAGCGAGTCGGCCGCCGCGGCGTTTGTCGCGACACGGCTCGATGCCGCGCGCGATGCGGCGCGGCAGGCACAGGCGATTGCCGTCGAAGCGCGCGGACGGGGGGTCACGGTGTCCACGGCGGTGGCCGATGCGGTGCTCAAGTCGATCGAGCAGCAGCGGCGGCTCGACCAGGCGGGCCAGCAGCCGGCGGTCGACCAACTGGTCGAAGCCGCGGTCGAACAGGAGCGCCAGCGACTGCGCCAGCAGCAGGACGCATTCGCGCGTGAGCAGCGGGAGAAGGGGCTGGTGCTGCAGGACGGTCGCTGGATGACGCCCGCCGAGGCGGCGCAGTCGCGCGGGATGGTGGAATTTGAGGGCAAGTGGGTCGAGCCCGAGGTGCGTGTAAGAGCGCTGGCCGAGCGAGAGGCGCAGGGCCGTGCGGCGCGCACCAACGAGTGGCAGTTGGCCGGGGGCGGCGAGAACGTCAAGCAGAGCGACATGGGCCGGCAGGCCTATGAGCAGGCGCGCCGGTTCGTTCGCGTCCGCATGGGCATGCCCGATGCGCCCGTCGCGGGCGTCATCGACGCCGCGGGCGCAGCCAACGACGCCGGTGGCGCGAGCCCCCGTGAAGCGGCGGCGGCGATTCTTCCCGAGGGCGATCTCCAGTTCCCCGATATCGACAGCGACCGCGTCACCGTGCTCTACGAAGACGGCTTCTACACCGTGCGCGGCACATTCGATCAATACGACAGCCGCCACGTTCCGACGCGATTCCTCTATATCATCCGCCTCCGCCCGCTGGGCGATCAGTGGGAGCAGCAGGGCGTCGAGATCATTTATTGATCGCCTGCCCGGTCTTGGAAGGCCGTGCGGGCAAACCGACGCGGGTAGACCACCGAAAAGATGGTCATGCGGCAACGATCACGCGGGGAGAGTTGCACGGGCGCGATAGCGCGGCGTCGAAGGCGTAGCACGAATCGAGCGGTGAAGGTCGCGCGATGTAGATCGCGCGGTGTAGATCGCGCGGTGTAGACGGCGGGGCGTAGGCCGCGCAGCGTTGACCGCGTCGGCAAGGTCATGCGGCGAAACTCACCCGGGCAGCCCGTTGCCGCAGATGAGGCAGAACTTGTCGCTGGGGTGGGGGTAGGCGCCGCATGAGCCGCAGCGGCGCACGGTCGCGACCAGTTGTGCGCCGCAGTGCATGCAGAACTGATCGCCCGCGTCGATCGATCCACGGCAGCGTGCGCAGCGACGGCCGTTGTCGGTGGTGGAGGCGGGCATCGGCGGGATGAGCGTGGGAGGCCGGCCGGCATCGCTGTCGATGCCCGGGCCGGGAGCGCCAGGCCCCGGCATCGCCGCGCCGCCATGACCGATTCGGCCGACCACGCCTTCGCGATACCGCGGGTCGGGTGAGCCGCCTCTCGCGCGATGATCGGCCAGCGCCCTCGCGAGGGCCGCGTCAAATTCCGCGGCATTGGCAAACCGCTTCTCGAGCCGCGCGTAAGACCGGCGGAAGGCTTCGTCCAGCGCGCGGGGCACATCGCGGTTGAGGTCGCTGGGCACATCGGTGCCGGCGGGGCGCTCGCCGGTGAGCAGCTCGAAGAGCATCACGCCGCAGGCGTAGAGGTCGGCGCGCCCGTCGACATCGGCGCCGGTGCGCTGCTCGGGCGCCATGTATTCGAGGCTGCCGGCCACCTCGGGACTGGCGTCGCCGATCGAGGCGGAAAAGACGATCGAGTTGACCGACGCGGTGAGCGTGCGCTGACCTAGGCCGAAATCGGTCACCTTGACCAGGCCGGGCCCGCTGTATCGCTGGACATGCGATTGCGCCTCGCGGGCGATGAGCACGTTTTCGGGCTTCACGTCGCGGTGGACCATGCCCTGCTGGTGGGCATAGCCCAGCCCGGCGAGCACCTGCCGAAGGATCGCGACCGCGTCCTCGATCGACAGCGCCGGGCCGCCGCCGGCGCGGGTGATCAGCGGGCGGAGGCTGGTGCCGTCGACATATTCCATGATCAGGTAAGGCGGGGCGGCATAAGGATCAAAGCCGATCGCGCGGACGATGTTGGGATGGACCAGTCCGTGGATGGCTGTGCCCTCGCGCTGGAGCGCGCGGACATACTGCGGGTCGGTGGGGATCTTGACCGCCACCCGCTGCGACTCCCAGATGTGATGCCGCGCGCGCCAGACCTGGCCGAAGGTGCCGCGTCCGACCTGTTCTTCGAGCACATATTCGCTGACGCGATCGCCCGTGTTCGGCATCAAGGGGTTTCCTCAGGGTTGAAACAACATGCCCCGCAGCAGGCGGCCGATCACGCGTCGGCCCGCTCGGCGATCCAGTCGCACGTGAGCAGATTATACGCCCCCGCGAAGAGCGTTCCGACAATCAGGGCCGCCCATTCCGCCGCCCCGCTGATCGACCAGCCCAGCAGCCACACCGCGGCGAGCACGTCGATCGCGGTGTATCCCGCGATCACGGCAAAGCCCGCGGCGTTGGAGTCGGCGCGGGCGGCGCGCGTCGAGACGAAAAACGTCACCCAGGGGAGCAGGAGCGTCATCGCGACCCACGCGAGCGTCCACCCCACGGCGGCGACGACGCTGGCGCGTGCGGCTTCGTCCATCCGCCACCAGGAGATGCCGCCGGCGATGACCGCCAGCGCCAGCATCGCCGTGGCGACCTTGCCCGCCATGGATTCGAGAAACTTCACGCCGCGTATTGCGCGCCGGGGCGCCGCGAAAGTCAAAAGGCATTTTCCGGTCGCGAATGCCGCGCGGCCGCCTGCGGCGTGGTCACTTGCCGCGCGGCGGGAGGTTGACGCTCTTGACGCGGAGGATGTTGGGCCGGGCGCGAAGCCGGTTGACCACCGCGTCGGTCGGCGCGCTGTCGGTCTTGAGGACCATCAGCGCGTGGGCGGTGCCGTCGGGCTTGACCTCGCGGCTGATGACCATGTCGGCGATGTTGACCGACGCGTCGCCGAAGGTCGTGCCGACGACGCCGATGACACCCGGCTGGTCGCGGTTTTCGATCAGCACCATCTGCCCTTCGGGGATCATGTCCATCTGGAAGTTGTCGATCCGCAGCACGCGCGGCAGCCCGTCGGCATAGACGGTGCCGAGGATGCGGTGCGATTCGCCGTCGGCGGTGTCGGCGCGGACGCCGACGATATCGCCCACCAGGCCCGAAGGCGGCTGCTGCTCGTGCACCTGGACCAGCTCGATGTTGCGCGCCCGGGCGAGGTGCTCGACGTTGATGACATTCACCGGCGGCGTCAGGTGGCTCCGCAGCAGTTCGACGGTGGCAAGCCGCAGCAGCGTGTTGAGCAGGCGCGGGGCGCGTTCGCCGCTGGCGCGGAGCGTGATGGTGGTGTAGCCCGCGTCGCAGAGGCCCGCGAGCAGCGCGCCGATCCGCGAGGCCAGGTCGGCAAACGGTCGCTCGTCGGGGGGCAGGTCGAGGCGGACGCCGCCGGCGTTGACCGCGCCGCGGATTTCCCCGCGCTGGAGGTATGCCACGATCGCCTTGCACGCTTCGACGCTGACGGCCGTCTGGGCCTCGTCGGTGCTGGCGCCCAGGTGCGGCGTGAGCACGGCGTTTTCCAGCCCGAAAAGCGGATGGTCCTTCGCAGGCGGCTCGTTCTCATACACGTCGATGGCCGCCCCGGCGATCTTCTTCTCGCGCAGCGCGTCGGCCAGCGCGAATTCATCGACCACCTCGCCCCGCGCGTCGTTGATGACCAGGAGGTTGGGGCGGACTTTGCCCCCGAAGAGGCGATCGCGGTTGAGCAGGTGGCGCGTGCCCTCGCCTCCGGGCACGTGGAAGGTGATCACGTCGATCTGGGAGAGGAACTCGTCGAAATCGCGGACGACCCTGACCCGTCCTTCCATGGCGGTGCTGCCGGAGAAGTAGGGGTCGAAGCCGACGACGGTCATCTCCATCGCCAGCGCGCGGCTGGCGACGGTGCGTCCGATGCGACCGAGGCCGACGACGCCGAGCGTTTTTCCGGCGAGCTGTGTGCCCTGGTAGTTGTTGCGCTTCCATCCGCCCGAGCGGACATGGGCGTCGGCCTGCGGGATCTTCCGCGCCAGCGCCATCATCAGCGCCAGCGCGTGCTCCGCGGTCGAGAGCGTCGACGCCTCGGCGGTGTTCATGACCAGCACACCCTTGGCGGTCGCGGCGTCGAGGTCGATGTTGTCGACGCCGACACCGGCGCGGGCGATCGCCTTGAGCTGGGCGGGGTTCTCCAGCACTTTCGCGGTCACCTTCGCGCCCGACCGGACGATCAGCGCGTCATACGAGCCGACGAGTGCGGCCAGTTCGTCTTCCTTAAGCCCGACCTTCACGTCATACGCCACGCCCGTGGACTTGAGGTATTCGAGCCCTTCGTCGGCCAGCTTGTCCGCCACGAGAATCTTCATGTTCTTCCTTCCGTCAGAGGCAGAGCCGCAAAGCTATGGCCGCTTGCCCGTCCGGGCAAGGCGAGGGCGTGGTAGGGCGGCGTTTACCACGGCTGCAGCGTCAGGCTCGCGCGGATGCGCTCGACGTCGGCCGGGCTGACCACCCCGGGCTCGGCCGACAGGCAGTTCGCGGTGGCGGCCGCGGCGCCCAGCAGGGCGGCGTCGGTCATGGCCAGCCCGCGCGCCAGTCCCGCCGCCATCGCCCCGGCCAGCGAGTCTCCCGAGCCGATCGGGCTGACCACGTCGACGGCCGGCACGGTGATCCGCCAGAAGCCCCCGACATCGCCCAGCGCGACGCCCCCCGCGCCCAATGTGACCACCGCCCAGCGCGGCCCCATGTCGATGAGTCGGCGCATCGCGTCGCGAAGCTGTGGCTCGGTATCGACCGGCATGCCGACCGTCTCGCCCAACTCGGCGCGGTTCGGCTTTACGGCCGCCGGGCGGCGTGCCAGCGCGTGGCGCAGCGGCGCGCCGGTGGCGTCGACGATGACCTCTGCCCCTGCCGATGACGCGACATCGGCACACCGCGCATAAAACCGGTCGTCGATCCCCGGCGCCAGCGACCCGGACAACACCAGCACATCGCCGGCACAGAGGTGTGTCTTGAGGCGCTCGACCAGCCGATCGCCCGCGGCGGCATTGACCGCGCCGGACGGCTCGACCAACTCCGTCGCCTCCCGCGCCGCGCGGTCGATGATGGTCACGCATGTGCGTGTCGGGGGCGCGACTTCCACAAAATCGGCCGACATGCCGGCCTCGGTCACCTGCTCGACCATCCATCGCCCTGGCGTGCCGCCGGCCACGCCGACGCACGTCACCCGCGCCCCCAGCGTGTGGGCCACCCGGGCGGCGTTGATCGACTTGCC
The DNA here is from genome assembly GCA_964493365.1 of uncultured Tepidisphaeraceae bacterium. Classification (GTDB taxonomy): domain Bacteria; phylum Planctomycetota; class Phycisphaerae; order Tepidisphaerales; family Tepidisphaeraceae; genus CAZBOE01. The sequence continues at coordinate 5,486 of CAZBOE010000124.1, forward strand.
CGACGCCATCATCGAGACCCGCGCCGCGCGGTTGACCGCGCCGGGTGTGAATCGGTCGAACGCCATCGACCGTGCGATCGCCGGCGTCGTGCCGAGGCAGACGATGCGACGCGCGGGGGATGTCGCCGCGGCGCTCAAGCGTCACGCTCCGGCAGCTCGATCAGCATCGTCGCGACGCTGGGCCTGAAGCCGAGCCCTTCGAAGAGTTTTCGCGCCGGCTCGTTGGCCCACGCGGTTTCGAGCCTGATCTGCGGACAACCCATGGCCGCGAAGCGTTCGATCGCGGTGATGGCGAGTTGACGCCCGACGCCCTCGTGGCGGTATTCGGGCTCGACCCACATGTCATGAATGAAGCCGTGGTCGCCGTGTTTATAGATGGACAGGTCTTTCTCCCGCGTGCCGACCAGATAGCCCACCAGCCGCCCCGGCGCCCGCTCGGCAACCAGGAACACACCCCCCTCGCGGCCGGGCAACGACCCCATCCACCGTGCATAGCCTTCGAGATATCCCTCGCGCGGTTCGAACTTGGCGCGATCCCACTCGGTGTGAAGCTCATACACGCCCCGCACCATCGGCAGCACCTGCGGCACATCCTCGGGTGTTCCGTCTCGTACTTCGACCATGCAACAAGCCTATCCGCCCCGACCGGCGCTGTCTGCCGGGGGTCTGTGCCGACATTAACACGGAATTGCCTTGCCTGTGGCGTGATCCGATGGCGAGAATAGGGTGGGCCCGGCGGCGAGACTTCACGCTGCCGGCCGTGTCTGACATGCCCATCAAGAGGAGGTGCAGCATGCCGGATGTCTGGGAGCTTCGCGGGCCCGCGTTCATGGGGGTCTATGCCGTGCTGGTGCTGGTCTCGTTGGTTGCGGCCGCATTCATGCGGTGGCAACTGTCGGGGCCTTCTTCCACACCGGGCCCTGATCCCGTTCTTGATCCATACGAAACCGCCTATATCACCGGGGGCCCATTTGCCGTCGTCAATGCCGCGGTGGCGTCGCTGGTGGCGCGGCAGGCGCTGTCGCTGTCGTCGACCGGCCGGGTGCTCACGGTGTCCGGTATGCTGCCTGACGACGCCTATCCCGCCGAGCGCGTGGTCTATGACAAAGTCATCATGACCGAAACGGCGACAGTACCCGAGATCCGTGCCGCGGCCGAGCCTGCCGGGCGCGATGTGGGGCGAAGTCTCGAGTCGCTCGGGCTGGTCCTATCGCCATCGGAACAATGGTCGGCCCGGTGGCTGCCCCTGGCGATGGGTCTCCTTCCGCTGGCGCTGGGCGTGCCCAAGATCGTCATCGGCATCTGGCGCGATCGCCCGGTCGTCTTCCTGTTCATCGCCTGCATCATCACCGTCGCGCTGGCGGGGCACTTCTTCGGGCGACGCATCTTCGCCTCGCGCGCGGGCAAGGCGCTGGTCGAACGCATGCGCGCCCGCCACAGCGCGCTGCGCACCACCGGGACGGGGTCATCCACGATGTCGGCACCACCGGCACGACCTCCGACGGCATCATGTCGCCGCCCGATGTGGCGATGGCGACGGCCCTCTTCGGCGTCACCGCCCTGGCCGGCGGGCCCTACACGGCGCTGGCGTCGTCGCTCACCCCGCCTTCCAACTCGGGCGGCTCGGGCTGCGGCACCACGTCGTGCGGAAGCTCCTCCTGCGGGGGCGGAGGCGGCGGCTGCGGTGGTTGCGGCGGCGATTAATCCGAACATTGCACCTCCCCGCCGGACAGGCAATCACCAGCGCCGACACCCCGCGCGCGCAATGCCCACCTCAACCTGCCACGGTAATTCGGCAACCACGCTGGCGGCGTCGGTCGATTGCCCATCACCTCTATCCGGCCGTCCGCGGTGCGGCCGTTGGTCGCAGCGGTTGCCGCCGCGAATTCCATGTATATTATATTCCGATATTGGAATAGACGTATGAATCAGGCCCAAGTCCATCTCATCCCGCGGATCGTCGAGCGATTCAAGGCGCTGGCGGACGAGACGCGCATCAGGCTGCTCGTTCGCCTTCAGCAATCTCCTGCCAACGTCAACACGCTGTCGGAGGAACTGGGCGTTGCCCAGGCTTCGACCAGCAAGCATCTGTCCGTGCTGCGGCAGGTGGGGCTGGTCGAATCCGACCGTCAGGGCACGTCGATCGTCTATCGGCTTTCCGATGACTCGATCGAAGAGCTCTGCCGCGTCGTCTGCGGCGGCGTCATCAAGCACCTCAAGGCCCAGCAGGCCCTGATCGAGTCGGACATCAACCCGGCCGGTCCCGCCTCCCGCGCCGCTGGCCCGTCGGCCGCGGCCGGTCCTCTGAGTACGACGGCTTCGGGCGCGGCAAGGTCGGTTGTGGTCAAGTCGGTGCGCCGGCCCGGGCGGGCGAAGCCGGCCCGTTCTGTCCGCGAGCCCTTACGCGATACACTCTCACCCAAGCAACGGAGTCAGCCATGACTGCCACGATGTTCCCTCCGGCCATGTCCGGATCGGTCTCTACTCATCCGCAATCGATCTCGCCCCATGACCTGGCCGCCCGCCTCGATGCGGGCGAACCGATCCGCCTGGTCGATGTGCGCACGCCGGCCGAGTTTGCGGCGGTGCACGCGTCGGCCGCGATCAACGTGCCCCTCGATGAGCTGACGCCGGCGCGGCTCCCCGCGGGTGACGGGCCCCTGTTTGTCATCTGCAAGAGCGGCTCGCGGTCGGCCAGCGCCCAAAAGAAGCTGGCCTCCGCGGGGGTCGAGTCGATCAGCGTCGAAGGCGGCACCGACGCATGGACTGCCGCCGGGCTCGATGTCGAGCGCTCGTCGATCCGCGTGATGTCGCTCGACCGGCAGGTGCGCATCGCCGCCGGGTCGATCGTGCTGATCGGGGTCGCGCTGGGGGCGCTGGTCAATCCGTGGCTCTATGGACTGAGCGCCTTTGTCGGTGCGGGGCTGGTGTTTGCCGGCGTGACCGATTTCTGTGGCATGGCCATCCTCCTTGGCAAGATGCCGTGGAACCGTCGAACCGCCTTTGCCAACGCGACGACCTGCAGCATCCGCTAGGCCGCCGGGGTCATCCGGCTCGGTCGAGGCGGAGGCCCGCTGAGCCCTTGAGTTGTTCGTTTCGATCCGCGTGTTCGTGCCGCGGGCGCGTGCGCCCGCCGCGATAGGACGCAAGCCATGCCTTCCACCCCTTCTCTCCGCATCGTGATCATCGGCGGCGTCGCCGGCGGCATGTCGGCCGCCGCCCGCGCGAGGCGGATGAATGAATCCGCCCAGATCACCGTCCTGGAGAAAAACGGCTTCATCTCGTTCGCCAACTGCGGTCTGCCTTATTACCTCGCCGGGCGGATCGACTCGCGCGACAAGCTGCTGGTCACGACGCAGCAGACCGTGAAGGAGCGGTTCGACATCGACACCCGCGTCCACAGTGAGGTCACCGCGATCGACCGCTCGGCCAAGACGGTCAGCGTCACCGACCACGCCGGCGGCACGACCTACACCCTCGCCTTTGACAAGCTGATCATCGCCACCGGGGCGAGCCCGATTGTTCCCAGGGTCAACCACATCGGCGCGCCCAACGTGTTTGTGCTGCGCAGCGTCGAAGACACGCTCGCCATCGACGCTTTTCTCAAGTCGGCCCGGCCGGCGCGGGTCGCGATCATCGGGGCGGGATTCATCGGGCTCGAGACCGCCGAGGCGATGGTCGACCGCGGGCTCTCGGTGACGCTCGTGGAGAAAAACCCGCACGTCCTCCCTCCGCTCGACCCGGAGATGGCGTGGGAGCTCGGCAAAGAGCTGGAGTCGCACGGGGTGCGTGTGATCACCGGGGCCGGCCTCACCCAGCTTCAGGGCACAGACGACCGCGTCACCGCGATCGAGCTGGATGACGGCACGGTGGTCGAGACCGACATGGTGCTCATGTCGATCGGTGTGCGTCCGGCCACCTCGCTCGCGTCGGCCGCGGGGCTGACGCTGGGCGCGACGGGCGCTATCGCGGTCGATCCGTTCCAGCGCACCAGCGACCCCGATATCTACGCGGTCGGCGATGCGGTCGAATCGCTTCACGGGGTGACATTCAACCCCGCCCGCATCCCGCTGGCCGGGCCGGCCAACCGGCAGGGGCGCATCGCCGGACACCATGCCGCGACCGGCTCGTCGCCCGGTGCGCCCGCGGTCTTCGGCACGGCGGCGGTGCAGGTCTTCTCCCGCAGCGCCGCGCTCACCGGCTGCGGCGAACGCGCCGCCCGCGCCGAAGGGTTCGACTTCGACGTCGCCTACGCCACGGCGGCCCACCATGTCGGCTACTACCCGGGCGCGCAGCAGATGCGGCTCAAGGTGATCTATCAGCGCGACACCGGAAAGATCCTGGGGGCCCAGGCGGTCGGGGGCGCGGGTGTCGACAAACGAATCGACGTCATCGCCACCGCCATGCATTTTGGCGGGCGCATCGACGACCTTACCGAGCTCGATCTGGTCTATGCGCCCCAGTTCGGCGCCGCCAAAGATCCGATTCACATGGCGGGCTTCGTCGCGGTCAACCAGCGTGACGGGCTGTCGCCGTCGGTCTCGCCGGCAGAGGTCGGCGCGGCCGTCGAACAGGGCGCCGTGCTGCTCGATGTCCGCACCCCCGCCGAATACGCCCAGGGCCACCTCCCCGGGGCCGTGTCGATGCCGCTCGAAACCCTCCGCGCCCGCGTCGGCGAGCTTGATCCGACAAAGTCCTATATCACCTACTGCCGCATCGGGCAGCGCGGCTATTACGCCCAGCGCCTGCTCAACCAGCGGGGCTTCACCCTGGTGTCGAATCTCAAGGGCGGTTACCTGCTGGCCCGCCAGACCCTCAGCCAGCCGGGCACAAACCCCCGCCTCGGCGCATTGGCGGCGGCGTCACACTGACGCCCGGAGCGGAAGGGCGTCGGCAGGCTGGTTGCCCTGGTTGCGCTCGTGGCACTGACCGTCCCGGGTTAGCGCCGGTTGGGGTGGCCGCGGGCGGTCGTCTGCGCGGCCTGGCGGTGTTGAAAACCTCACATCCCACTGGCATTCGCGGCTTTGGTTGACGAAGATACCTCGCCACCGGTCGATCCGGGCAGGCGGAAGCCGGCGGCCGGGTCTGAAAGGTCGGGCTGTGTCAATGTGTCTGCGTTGTCGGTCATGGCCCAACTTTTCGTCGGCGACAGTCGTATGAGGCCCATCGGCGGGTGCGCGGTCACACGCCCGGGCCCCGGAGCGGCCCGAACGTCCAACCGTGTTAGTGAGGTCACCACAGCCCCATGAGCGCCACCGCAACCCTCTTGGCAGAAAGCGTTCACCAGCACAAGGCTCTCTCGCGCCGCGGCGTGCTCGAACGCATGTTCACCGCGTCGTTCAAGGGCATGGTCTATAACCAGATCTGGGAAGACCCCCGCGTCGATGCCGAGGCGATGGCGCTCGACGAACAAAGCCGTATCCTCACGATCTCGTCGGGCGGGTGCAACGTCTTTAACTACCTCGTCCACAAGCCCGCCGCCGTGACCGCGGTCGATCTCAACAATCACCACCTGCGGCTCTGCCAGCTCAAGGCGGCCGGCGTGCGGCACATGAGCCAGCGCGAGTTCTTCCGGTTTTTTGCCGAGGCCAATCGCCCCGATAACGCCGACCTCTATAACACCCGTCTGCGTCCCCACCTCGAAGACGACGCCCGCGAGCACTGGGAAAACCCCGGCCACCGTCCCCGCCTGCGGTACTTCTCGAAGAACCTCTACAATTTCGGCCAGCTCGGGCTGTTCCTCCGGTTTATCCATGGCATCTCCCGGGTCTATCGCATCGACCCCACCGAGATCACCCGCGCCACCACGCTCGAACAGCAGCGCGAGATCTTCGAGCGGTCGTACAACCGCTTCTTCAACTACAAGGTGCTCAAGAAGCTGACCCGGCTGCCGTTTTTCCTCCACGCACTGGGCGTGCCGCCGCGGCAGTATGAGACGTTCGTCCGCGAGACCAACGGGCAGGTGCTCGAGGCCTATCGCCACCGCGTGCGCCGGCTGGCGTGCGATTTCCCGATCCAGGACAACTACTTCGCCTGGCAGGCGTTTGCCCGCCGGTATGACACCGTCGGCCTCTCGGCGCTGCCTGACTATCTCAAGCCCCACAACTTCCAGACGCTGACCGAGCACATTCACAAGGTGTCGACGCGGCTGACCAAGCTCACGCCCTTCCTCCGGCAGCAGCAGCCCGGCGCGTTCAACCGATTCGTCTTCCTCGACGCCCAGGACTGGATGACCGCCTCCGAGATCACCGAACTGTGGAGCGAAGTCGCCCGCGTCGGCGGCGTCGGCAGCCGAGTGATCTTCCGCACCGGTGGCGCCGTCTCGCCCATCGAATCGTCGCTGCCCCCGGAACTGCTCGCCCGCTTCCGCTACCACGCCCAGCCGAGCCTCGAATGGCACAAGCGCGACCGCTCGAGCATCTATGGCGGCTTCCACCTCTATGAGCAGGTGGCGTGAGCGGGAGGAAAAAGGCACGAAGCCAGGAGAAGTAGGCAAGATAGGCACGGAGGCAGAGCAAGGCAGAAGAGGCGCGGAAGAGAAGGCCGAGGCGCAGAAGACGTCCTGCCAGCACGCCCAGCGCACCAACCGGCCCTCCGTTTTGTCCCTGCCCGCATGCCAGAGCATCCGGCGTTTTCACTCCCCATTCCCCACTTCCCTTTCCTCCCCCATGTCCCAGTCAACGCCCACCGCCGCGCCTCATGCCGATCTGATGGACTCGGTGTACCGCTTCCAGCGGCACATCTATGACCTGACGCGGAAGTTCTACCTGCTCGGGCGCGACGCGATGATCGACCGGCTTGCCCTGCGGCCGGGTGATCGCGCGATCGAGATCGGCTGCGGCACGGCGCGCAATCTCATCCGGATCGCGCGGAAGTATCCGCAGGCCGAGTTGTTCGGCCTCGACGCCTCGGAGGAAATGCTCAAGACCGCCCGCGCCAAGCTGGCCCGGCGCGGCATCCGCGACCGTGTCCGGCTGATCCGCCTGCTGGCCGAGCAGCTCGACCCGCGCATCAGCTTCGGGCTCGACCGGCCTTTCGATGCGTGCATCTTCAGCTACGCGCTATCGATGATCCCGACGTGGCAGGAATCGCTCGCGGCCGCCATCCGCTCGACCCGCCCGGGCGGCACGATTCACATCGTCGACTTCTGCGATCAGGGCGACCTGCCCCGGTGGTTCGCCCGGTTGCTCAAGTGGTGGTTGAGCCTCTTCCACGTCGCGCACCGCCCCGAACTGCTGACCCACCTCCAGCAGCTCCACGACACCGGCGTGGTCCGCATGGAACTGCGGATGATCTACCGCCGCTATGCCTATATCGCGGTGCTGCATGTGCCGGAGCGGCCGCCGACGACCTGACCGCGCACGCCCGGGCAACACCGCCGCAGACGAAGCGCCGCGCCCGACGCCCAACCCCAAGCGGCCAGCGGCGTCACCGCCCTCCACCCCCGGCGGACAACCCGCACCACCCCAAACAAAAACCGGGCGACCTGAGTCGCCCGGTGCGTTGACATCTCTTGAGCCGGCGAGGCGTATGCCGGCGTGCGGGGGACAGTGCGCCCCGGTGACCATGCGCCCGCGTCAGCACGCCCGCGCGTCCACGCGTGGGCACATCCGCCAAGTCACACCCGCTTTACCCGCCGCGGCTGACCGGGCCTCGGGGACCACCCGCATCTCGGGATGCCTCGCGGCCGTTTTCGCGGTCGGCGGTTTGGCGGTGGCGGTTCGGTGGCTTGCGTCTACATCCGCAGCGCGCCGCCCAGGCCGATTGAGCCGTCGCCCGGGGGGGCAAAGCCGTCCATCGGCGCGGTTGTGCCGCGGTCGATCCAGTTGGGCGAGAGCCACAGCGTCGTCGGGCGTCGGGGCCCGCTGTCGCGGATGAGGCCCATCACCGCTTCCGCCTGATCGGCGGCCGTGACGTAGTAGCCGCTGCACGGGGTCGTGCCCTCGGTGATGCCGACCGCCGCGACAGACACCCGCTGCGGCACCGCGGCGCCGCGCTGTTCGAGCAGTGCGGCCACCCTTTGACCGGTCAACGCCGAATCGCACACAACCGCCGTCACGCCCAGCGAGAG
>CAZBOE010000125.1:0-13520 GCA_964493365.1 uncultured Tepidisphaeraceae bacterium
TGAAACCGCATCAAGTGCTACCTCACCCAAGGTGGGGTAGCACTGCAGGTGACGCCGCGCAGGTGACGCCGCGCTGGTGATGCCGCACTCGTGAGGCCGGATCGGGTGAAGCGGCGCTGGATGCAACTGCAGTAGGTGAGGCCGCCTCCCGGGTGGATGCCGGCGAGGCGGCAAACCTGCTTTGGCAACACGACCGGGTCATGCCGGGGGCCTATTGTTGCCCATGAACTCGTTGCCGCTCTGGTTCACGCTCGTGGGTTGTGGGCTGTCGATCTCGTGTGCGTCGACGGCGGACACGCCCCGCGCCGAGGCGCGGCCGGAGAATGCTGTCATGTCGCCGGCACAGAGCGACCAGGCCCCATCGCAGTCACCGTGGATGTTTAACGAGGCGAAGCTGCCCGAGGGGTTTCCGAAGCCGGGGCCCGTGGGCGAGGTGGTCGTCAAGGATTATCCGGCCTATCGGGCCGCGTTCGCGCGGGTGGATGCCGACGCGGCGACGCGGGGCGCGGGCGGCCGTGGCGATTCGGAGGCGAGCCTGTTTCAGACCCTGTTCAGGCACATCAAGGACAACGACATTCCCATGACAGCGCCGGTCGAGATGGCGTACGCCTCCGAAGCTGCGGGCGATGGCGCGCGACCGGCCGACACGGAGACGGGCCCGCGGCTCATGGGCTTCATGTATCAGAACACCCGCGTGGGCGATGTCGGCAGCGACGGCGCGGTTGAGGTGGTGGATGTGCCGCCGATGCGGGTGGTTTCGGTCACGGTTCGCGGCAGCTACAGCCAGCGTAACTATGAGGCGGCGCTGGCGCAGCTCGAAGGCTTTTTGGCCGAGCACCCGCAGTATCGCCGGGCGGGGGAGGCGCGTGTGCTGGGCTATAACAGCCCGATGGTGCCGTGGTTTGCGCGGATCAGCGAAGTGCAGATTCCGGTGACCGCGGTCGCGGGGCCGGCGGGTCAGCCGTAATCGGCGATGCGGGGGATTGGCCGGGGGGCGTCGGGGGCAGACGCACGTGTCTTCAACCGCCTGTGGCGGCGGGTTTTGCCGTGGGGGCCGGTCGGGCTGTGGGGGGCTGGCAGCGGAAAAGGGACGTGGGGGCGCGTGATTTGTGAACCATGGTTGCTGGATTGGCGGGTGCGTCCTTTGGGCTTCCGGGGCGTCTACAGGGGTGAGCCCGGCGGAACCGGGCGAAGACGGACCCCAAGCCACAGGAGTGCGACCGTGACAACCCTTCCCCAAAATGATGTGAAGCGGGCGATCGAGATCGAACTGCTCGCGCTGGATCTTTCCACGTGCGGCCGGTGCACCGGCACCGCACGCAACCTCGATGACGCGATCGACAGCGTCGCCCGGCTGTTGCGCGACACGGGCACAGCAGTGCGCGTGACCCGGCATGTGGTGACGACCGCGGAGCAGGCCGAGCGTCTGCGCTTTGCGGTGTCGCCGACGATCCGGATCAACGGACGCGACATCGCGCTGGAAACCAAAGAAAGTCGCTGCGACGACTGCGGCGATCTCTGCGGCTGCGAAGGCGGCGTCGACTGCCGCGTGTGGATCTGGAAAGGGCAGGAGCACCTCGAAGCGCCCAAAGCCATGATCATCGATGCACTGCTCAAGGCTCATGCCACCGATGCCTCGGGCGGACAGCCCGCGGTGTTCAGCCTGCCTGAGAATCTCCGCCGATTCTTCGCGGGGATGGCGCGGCGGCAGCGGCCGGGTGGCGGCGTGGCGGCTGACAGAGCATCAGCGGATCACGGCTCGGGGGCGTGTTGCGACCGTGGCGCGCACCGCGACGACGCGTCGACGGCCGACTGTTGTGGCGTCGGCGCGGCTCGGCCGGCAGGTTCGCGGACGCCTTGTGGTTGCCTCTAGAATCGGGCATCGGGCAAGGCCCGGGCAGGGCGGCGATGGCAGCGCGAGCGCTGTCGCCGCCGGACTGCTTGGGCACATCCAGCTGATCGGACACGATCATGAAGACCGACCTGCATACCGCTTCCGGCGACCGGGCGAGCTCGGTCGATGCGTCTGTGACCAAAGACTTCATCGAACGGCTTCGCGCCTTTGTGAGACGGCGCGTGGGCTCGAATGAAGACGCGGATGACATCACGCAGAATGTGCTGCTGAAGTTTGTCCGTGAAGGCGACGCGGTTAAACCCGGGCGGGGGCCGGCGTGGATGTTTCAGGTCGCCCGGCGCGAGATCATCGACCGACACCGCCGCTCGGGATTGGCTGCCGGCGAGATCGATCCGGAGACGACAGCCACGCCCGGCCGACAGGATCCGGCCGTGATCGCCGAGCTGGCGGCGTGCGTGCAGCCGCTGATCGGGCTGCTGAGCCGGGAGGATCGCGAAATCCTTGACCGGGTTGACCTGCGGGGCGAGGCGCAGTCGGCCATCGCCGACGCGATGGGTGTCCCGAGGTCGACGATCAAGGCGCGGGTTCAACGGGCGAGAGAGCGATTCCACCAGCAGTTGCTCGGCTGCTGCGCCATCGAACTCGATGCGCTGGGCGTGCCGCTGGGCATCGAGCCGCGCGGGCCCGGTTGCGGCGTGTGCAACGGATCGGCCGGGCGTCGCGAAGACGACGGCGGTCTGGGGTGCCCGACGAAAACGACCCGACGGCCGAGCGCTGGCTGAACCGCGCGGGCCGGTGTGCGGGCTGGCGATCAGGAGGGCGACCGGGCCGGCGCGGCGCGGGATTGGATCGCCGCCGATGGACTCAGAACAGCACAGGTTTGCCGAGCTTTCGGCGGAGCACCTGGATCTGACCGACATGCATGGCCATGTGGGCGCTGGTCAGCACGAGCATCTCGAGCACGTTGGGCGCGAAGGGGAGGTGCGTCGGCTTTTCGAGCATGTCGGCGGTGCAGGTGCGGGCGAAGTCGGCCGTCGCCGAACGGACTTTGGTCACCAGCTCGATCAGCGTGGCGCGGTCGACGAAATCGGCGGGGTTGTCGGAGCCGGCTTTGCTGGGGGCAAACCGCTCGGCCAGGCCGGCGGGCAACTCGACCGGTGTGCCGCCCATGCGGCCGAGCATGCCGTTTTCGGCGACCAGCAGGTGGCCGATCTGCCACAGGGGATGGTTGGCCCCGGGCACCGGACGCGTCATCAACTCGGCATCGGACATGTCCGCGATCGCGTTGAGCAACATGCCCAGCGAGCAGTTGAGCCCATCGGCCATCAGGTCCATCGCTTTCATCACGGTCTCCTTGTGCGGCGTTGTTTGAGCGGGGGATTGTCATCCGGCAGCGAGGGCGGCACAAATGGAGGCAGATAAATGGCGAGGCGGCTCGCCTGCGACCGGGCGGCGGGGGTAGAGTGAGGCGGCATGGCCGGCTTTTTCGAAACACGCGAACAGCTCATCGCCCAGCAGCGCGCCGGTGCGGCGGCGGGTGTCTCGTCGGCGGCCGCGCAGTCGGCGGGCGCGGCATCGGGGGCGCGCAAGGTGATGACCGTCGGTGAGCTCACCCGGGCGATTGACAAGGCCATCAAGGCGGGTGTGCCGGCGCAGGTGCATGTGAGGGGTGAGCTGTCCAACGTCAAGCGCCATGCCGGCTCGGGACACATCTATTTCACACTCAAGGAGGCGCAGGCCTGCATCGACTGCGTCATGTTCAACGACGTCGCCCGGCGTCTGCGTTTTGACCCGCGCGACGGACTCGAGCTCATCGCGACGGGGCGGATCGGCATCTACGAACAGCGCGGGCGATATCAGCTCTATGCCACGGCGCTCGAGCCGATCGGCCAGGGGGCGCTGGAGCTGGCTTACCGGCAGACGATGGACAAGCTGGCGGCCGAGGGGCTCTTCAACCCCGAGCGCAAGCGGGCGATCCCGCGGTATCCCCGGCGGATCGTGCTGGTGACGTCGCGCCAGACGGCGGCCGTGCAGGACATGCTCAAGGTGCTGCGGCGATATCCGTTTCTCCGCGTGAGCGTGTTTCATGTGCCGGTACAGGGTGACGGCAGCGCCGAGAAGATCGTCGAAGCCCTCGACTGTCTATCGCGTGCGCAGCAGGTCGGGCGGGCGAAATTCGATGTCGTGCTGCTGGGGCGAGGGGGCGGGTCGTTTGAAGACCTGTGGGAGTTTAACGAGGAGATCGTCAGCCGGGCGATGGTGCGATGTGTGATTCCGGTGGTGACGGGGATCGGTCACGAGGTCGATGTGTCGATCGCGGATCTGGCGGCCGACCACCATGCGCACACACCCACCGAGGCGGCGCGGTTTATCACCGCCGAGTGGGCGACGGCAGGCGATGCGGTCGATGACCTGCGAACGCACCTGACCCGCGAGATGCGCCGGGCGATCGAGCGACGCCGCGAACGGCTGCGGTTGCTGGAGCGCAGCGACCTGCTGCGCCGGCCGCGCGACCGGATCAACCGTTTTCGCCAGCAGATCGACGACGCGGAGCGGATGATCGGGCACGGCCTTCGCGAGCGGCTGATCGAACTTCGAGAGCGGCTGGCTGCCCACGCGACGGTCCTGGAGCGTTGTCATCCTCGGCATCGCATCGCGCAGAAGCGACAGGAACTGATCGACGCGCACCGCAGGCTGGCGCGCGCGACGTCGGTGGCGATCGAGCGGCGGCGCGCCAAGGTGAAGTCGGTGGCGATCCACCTTCGGGCGGTGAGCCCGGAGCGGATTCTGGGCCGCGGCTATTCGATCACCACCCACCGCAAGAGCGGGGCGATTGTGCGGAGCCGAGCGGACGTGAAGCCGGGCGACACGCTGGTCACCCGGCTGGCCGACGGCGTCGTGGAGTCGGTGGTGCAGGATGAGCGACAGGGAAGACTGTTTGAGTGACAACCCAGAAGTTGCCCCACCACGCACCACGTATCGGGCCTCACTCGTCACGCCTCACTAATCACTCATCACTCATCACTCACCACTCACCACCCATGGCAAACGACCACACCGATTCGATCGCCGATCTGACGGCGCTGACGCTGCAGTTTCGCGAGGAGCGGGATTGGAAGCAGTTTCACAATCCCAAGGAGCTGGCGATGTCGCTGGTGCTCGAGGCGGCAGAGGTGCTCGAGCTGATGCAGTGGCGCTCGGGCGAAGCGCTCGTGCGCGAACTGGAGAAAGACAAGACCGCGCTGGCCGATGAACTGGCGGATGTGATGCACTCGGTGTTGCTGCTGTCGCACGACATGGGCATCGATCTTGCGGAAGCGTACCGGGCGAAGATGGCGAAGAACCGGGAGAAATACCCGGTCGATAAGGCGCGGGGGCTGGCGCTGAAATACACGGAGCTCGACCGTGATCGGCCGAGCTCCGCGGGATGAATGCAACGTTGAAGACGGGGATCTACGGCGTTGCGAGGGATCAGGCTTCGCTGATGGTCAGCTTGTTGAGCGTGTCGTTCTGCTTGATCGAGTCGACGACGTCCTGCCCGCTGACGACCTGCCCGAAGACGGTGTGCTTTCCGTCGAGCCAGTCGGTAACGACGTGGGTGATGAAGAACTGGCTGCCGTTGGTGTTGGGGCCGGCGTTGGCCATGGAGAGCGTGCCGCGCTTGTGCTTGTGGGGGTTGGTCTTGGGGTTGACCTCGTCGGCAAACTTGTAGCCCGGGCCGCCGGTGCCGTTGCCCTTGGGGTCGCCGCCCTGAATCATGAAATCGGCGATGACGCGGTGAAACTTGGTGCCGTCGTAGAAGCCGTCGCGGGCGAGGAAGACGAAGTTGTTGACCGTGACGGGCGCTTCCTTGGCAAACAGCTCACAGACGATGGCGCCGCGCGAGGTGTCGAAGGTGGCGGTGAACTTCCGGCTGGTGTCGATCGACATCGCAGGCGGGGCTGAGTATTGCTTGGCCATGGTGCGTGCTCCGAGAGGGGGACATTGACGCAATCAAACCCGGCCGCGTCGTGCGGCCGGCACGAATCGACTGAGGGTCGACGCCGCGGGCGCGGGTGTCAAGTTGCAGGAGTGTAAGCCGGCGGGTGGCGGGGGTGATCGTTGCGATCGCAGCCCGGGCGCGTTGCGGTGCGGCCGTGCCGGCGTGGCGGGGGGCGCGCGGCTGTGAAATCTACCGGCCTCAGCAGCCAGCGCGGCCTCAGACAGCAAGGCACCAATGCAGCGCGGCATCAAGCGGTGCGCATCAGATGGTGCACATCAGACAGTGTGCTTCAGTCGGATCGCATCAGGCGGGGCTGGCGATCAGGCCGTGGTGACCGGCGAGACGCTGTAGTTGGAGAGGATGTACTGCTCGAGCTGGAGCACGTCGGCCACCAGGAACGTCACCGGCACTTCGGAGCGGATCTGGGCGAAGGCCATCGCGTTGGGCAGACGCGTGCTGCTGGTGGCGCAGACCAGCTCCGTTTCGGTGAGCTTGAGCGGCAGGATGCGATAGGCCCAGGCCTCGCGGCTGCTGAATACCGCGAGCGCCGAGGGAGAGGGCTTGTAGAGCGCAAGATCGACCTTGGCGCAGCAGTCGACGACTTGGACTGCCCACGCGCGCCACAGCTCGGCTTCCTGCACGCCGAAGAGCTCGGCGGCGATCTTGCCGAAGGGCTCCCCCGTTTCATGCTGCCTGCGCAGGATCATGTCGATCTGTGCGCCGGAGAGAATTCCCCGTTCCATGAGCAGTTCACCAATGCGACGAGCGGCCATGACGACTCCCTGTCACCTGCGAAGCGATCCAGGCGCATTGACATGCGACCTCAGACGAGGGATCGGAAAAATGTCCGGCACACTAAAACCCGGGACGCGGTTTTTGCCAACAAATTCGAGCCGGGTCTGTAAAAGTAAGTCGCATTACGTGCCGGTCGGAGCGGCGTTGACGGGTGGATTCGCGGCCGCCGCAAGCTGGCAGACCCGCTCGACGGTTCCGATAAAAGTGGCGGCGGCGGCCTCGGCTGCCGCGGCGTCGATCAGTGAAGTGCGACGGGTCATTCCGAAATGGAGATCGTCGCCGAGCGTGGTGACGGTGAAAACCAGCGGCATCATGGGCCCGGTCGGGCTGACGCGGACATATCGTCGCAACGGCGTCGGGTGGAGGCGGGCGAGCCAGTCGCGCGAGAGATTGACGTTGGAGATTCCACCCGCGAGCGGCACACGCTTGCGATAGAACCGCAGCAGCGCCCCGGGCGAAAGAATCCGGCCGGCCGCGAGCGCCGCAAGCATGCGGAGCTGGCTCATCTGCGCGACACAGTTGCATTTCTGATGCGCGGTCTGGTGGTGAACGCTGTGCAGAAGGCGTCGGAGCGAGGCGAGATCATCGGGGCGAAGCAGCACGCTGGTAAACCCGAGGAATAGGCCAAAGGTTTCAGACAGGTCAGACCGGCTCAGCGGGCGGAGGTCGACGATGGTGCCCAGGGCGAGGTCGTGACGGCGGAAGGTCTTGATCACCGGCACATGCGCGTCGCAGGCCTCTGCGACGCCGGCGAGAAAGATGTCGTTGACGGTGACGCCGAGCCGCCGGGCGGCGGCACGGACGCGATGGAGCTGGCCGACGGGGAGATCGAACGGCGCGAACTCGACATCGAGCCGGGCGAACCGCTCCGCGTCTTCGATGCGCCGGACTCGCTTGAGCTTGCTCGACCAGCGGGCGGCGGAGAGCAGGCCCGTGTCGAGATCCCATCCGGCGCGGGCGGGCCCGAAGAGGCTTCGATAGGTCGGCGGGTGAAGCCGCGGGGCCGACGGGCGATCGTCGACGGCAAACAGCCGCCCCAGCCACCGACGCATCAGCATCCGGATCGAGCAACTGTCGGCAACCCAGTGGCGATATGTGAGCCCGAGCGCGGTGGTGTCGTCGCCGCGGGCGATGAACGGTCGCAGGGGGCAGTCGCTGTCGGAGAAGGGCCGGTTCATCTCGCGACTGATGTAGTCGGTGACGGAGCCGTCGACGACGGTGATCGCGTCTGGCGCGCGGGTCGCGTGGGCGTATGAGTAGCGGCGGCCGATGACGCTCACCGCGGCGATGCCCATGGCCTCGACCGCGTCGCGCCATGCCTCGGCGATGGCGGTGTCGGCGGGCAGGGCGGCGGTGTCGAGCCAGGCGTATTGTGCGGCGTTGTAAGGGTGCAGTCCGTCCCACTGGCGGACGAGGCGCTGAAACACATTGAGCGAGGCGTGACTCATGGATCGCACAGTCGGACCGGTAGACCGATGATAACGCAATCGGCGCGGGCGTCTTCACCGACAGGTCGGGCGTCTTTGCCGAGAGGTCGGGCGTCGCCGTCGGCGAGGCGGGTCGGCCTGACGTCCAGGGGTCATCAGGCTGGGCGGTAGGGCGAGAGCGAGCGGGGGATCATCCTGCCCACATGCCGGCGATAGGCGGCATATCCCTCGCCGTGGGTGACGAGCAGATAGCGCTCTTCGCGGTGGGCTTCCCACTGCAGGAACATCAGGTGAAACCCCGCAACAAGCAGCATGACTGGCGACGCGACGGCGGCCGCGGTGGCGATCATCAGCAGGCTCGACAGGGCGTAGATCGGGTGGCGGACATACGCAAAGGGGCCCGTGAAGACGAGCGTGGTCTTTTCGCCCGGATCGATGCCCATGCGCCAGCTCCGGCCCATCCGCCGCCAGCAGACCATCGTGGCGGCCAGAGCCGCGACAGCGACTGCGGCGCAGACGACCGCGACGGCGTCTGACCGGTGAAGCGGCTGGAGCAGGCGGGGTGCGCTGGTCCACGCGCCGGCGAAGATCAGGGCGCTGACCCATGGCAGCAGGCACCATGCGCCGACCGTGGGATACCAGATGACCCGCAGCCATCGGCCGAGCCGTTCGCGGGGCACGAAGTTGGCATCGCGGCCGGTCTGACGCCTCTGCTTGAGGACCAGCTTGATCACGCGGGCCCAGTAAAAACCGACAACCAGCGCGATGACGATCAGCGATGCGGTGTAGAGCGGGTTTGCCATGGATCACGGGTCGATCGACGCGGGCGCGTGGGCGGGATTCGACATCACCAGGCCCCCGTCCCAGGAGCGCCGGGGCCCGCAGACGCGGAGAACCTCGTTGACCACTTCCTGGTGGACCTTGGGCTGCTTCTCGATGTTGAAATGGTCGAGGCTTCCGACGACCAGGTCAGGCCGATCGCGCAGGTTGACGTTGGTGAGCCGGTCAGACGCCTGCGTGTTTTCCGCGGTGAGCGGGATGCCGCGGAGCCAGGGCAGGGCATCGAGCACACCGTTGGACTGATAGAGGTTGACCGTGCGGGTGATGTTCGCGGGCACGAGCGGCGGCGTGACCGGGTCGAGCGTGACCACGAGGTCTACCGGAATGTTTCTGCCCTCGAGCCGCTTGGCGATGCGCAGCACCGCGTCGGCGCCGTAGGAATGGCCGACCAGCACAATCGGCTCGCGAACGGGAGCGGCGGCGTAGCGCTTCTCGATCGTCTCGGCCAGCGCCGTCCACTGGGTCTCCTGATAGACCGTGGCGCGAACGCCCGCCTCGGTGATGCGCTGGCCGATGGTGTCGATGCCCTCTGAAAAGATGCCGATCCACCCGCGGACGAGATAGACATTGCCCACGCGCGGCTGTGCCGACGTGGGCTGGACACGGTCGAGCGAGCCGTTGGGCGGCGGGGTCTTGCAGCCTGCCAGGAGCAGGCCGACCAGGATGATCAGCAGGGCTGGGCGTGTCATGGGTGGGTTATTCCGAAAGCCGTCGCCGGCGCACGAGCCGATGGTGTAAACGGGCGGGGGGCATTAGTCCAGCATGAACGGAGCGGGCCTGCTTCGGGCGGGCCGACCCGGCTGGGCTCACCGCCCAGTGGCTGAGCGCGGGCGGGCCTCGACTCCGGCGGCTAAAACGAGAGCACCTGGCCGGAGATCACGCGGTGGGTGGTCAGGGCGTCGTCGACGACGAGGCGTCCGAGGGTGTCGAGGCCGCGGCAAAGGCCGGTGAGCGTGGTGTCGACCGCGGCGCTGCCCGCGAGGGGCGTCGTTCGCGTGGCGACCGAGACGGTTCGCCCGACCAGGAGGTGGTGGCGGTCGTAGCGGCGCAGCACCTGGGCGAATGACGTTTCCTGCCGGTGGGTCAGCAGCCGGTTGAGGTGTGTCGAGACGGCGAGCAACGCGTCGGTCAGGTCGATCTCGCGCCCCGCGATCTGGGCGAGGGTGACCAACCTGCGGCGCACGTCGGCCGGCGCGTCGTCGAGGCCGGTGTTGACGTTGAGGCCCAGGCCGATGAGGTCGGCCTTGTCGATCCGCTCGCAGAGCAGGCCCGCGAGCTTGCGGTCTTCATACATCAGGTCGTTGGGCCACTTGAGCTGGATGTCGGCGCCGCACAGCTCGGCGGCCGCGTCGCGGACGGCCAGCCCGGCGATGATCGGCAACTGATGGGGCGCTGCGCCGGCGTCGATCGGCAAGGCAAAGGTCGCGGTGATCGAGCCGCGATCGGAATACCACGTGTTGGCCCCGCGACCGCGGCCGGCGGTCTGCCGGCTGGTGACGACGACGCTGGGGGCGAACAGTCGGCCTTCGCGCCGCATCCGCGCGGCGTGTGAGTTGGTCGAGCCGACGCGGGCGAAGAAATGCAGCCGCGTCTTGCCCAGGCCATGGCGAAGGCGGTCGAGGCAGTAGCTGCGGGGCGATATCACGATCGGGTGTTTTCGGGGGCGGAGGCGTCGCTGGCAAGCAGCACGTCGGTGCGGTTGATGGCCGCACCGTCGTCGGGCAGCTGGGGAACGCTCAGCGGCACGTCGAGATAAAACGCCCGGGCGACCGCCTTGGTGTGCAGCTTGTTCGATAGGGAGAGCGGCCCGACCGCCCCGACGCCGATGCCCGCCATCGCACCCAAAACCGTGCCGGCCATCCGCACGGCCGCGGGCGCTTTGGCCAGGGCGTGCCAGAACAACAGGGCGCCCAGCGCGCCGCCGCACGCGGCCCCGACGCCCGAGAGGATGTAGAGAATGCCGACGGCGATCCGCAGCGACATGGCATCGCGCAGCAGCAGTCCGATCGGGACGACCACCAGCGCCAGCGCCGGCAGCACCAGCACGATGACAGCGCCCGGCAGCATGGTCGCCGCGACCAGCAGCGCCACGGCGATCGCCCAAAACAGCGCGACGACGACCACAACCACGCCCGGCAGAGGCCGGGCCTGCGGCGCTGTGGCATAGTCGAGCTGTGGGTGGCTCTTGGACATACGCCCAAGGGTAGGCGGCCCGGGCAGATGCGGCGCGGCTCCCGGCCGGGGAGAGCCGGGCGGCACACCGGATGCGTCACCTAAAGGCGGCGTCGGGGTTGGCGCGTGCGTCTGCCGGGGCAGGCCCGCCTGGGGGAGCGGGTCAGCCCTCGAGCACGATCAATAGATCGCCGGCGTTGACGACGGTGCCGGGTGTGACATGGACGGAAGCGACGCGGGCGTCGCGCGGGCTGTAGACGCTGGTTTCCATCTTCATCGCCTCGATGCTCAGCACGCGCTGGCCGCCCTTGACGGTGTCGCCGACCTTGATGCTCACGTCGGCCACCTTTCCCGGCATCGGTGCGCCGACATGGTTGGGGTTGTCGGCGTCGGCCCGGGCATGGCGGGTGAGCGATCCCTCGCGGCTCCGATCCGGAACGCTCACCTCACGCGGCTGGCCGTTGAGTTCGAAAAACACGGTGACGGTGCCGTCCTGGTGGGGCTCGCTGGTGGTCAGATAGCGGATCACCAGCGTCTTGCCCGGCTCGATCTCGACCGACACTTCCTCGTTCTGCTTGAGCCCGTAAAAGAAGGCGGGCGTCGGGATCGGGCTGACGTCGCTGTATTCGCGGCGGACTTTCTCAAAATCGAGGAACACCTGCGGATACATCAGGTAGCTCATCAGATCCTGATCCGACACCTCGCGGTGAATCTTGTGCGAAAGCTCCTTGCGCGTGGCGTCGAAATCGACCTTCGGCAGCTTGGCGCCGACCCGGCCCTTGATGGGCGAGACGCCCGCCGAGTCGAGGATGATCTTCTGGAGCTTCTTCGGCCAGCCGCCCTCGGGCGTGCCGATCATCCCCTGCATCATCTCGACGACGCTCTTGGGGAAGTTGAGCTTCTTCTGTCCCGAGAGCACCTCTTCGGGCGTGAGGTTGTTGGTGACCATGAACAGCGCCATGTCGCCAACGACCTTGCTCGAAGGCGTGACCTTGACGATGTCGCCGAACATCTGGTTGACCTGCGCATACATCCGCGCGATGGCCGGCCACTTGTCTTCCAGCCCCATGCTCTTGGCCTGCTGGCGGAGGTTGGTGTATTGCCCGCCGGGCATTTCATGGTCATAGACCTCGGCGGTGCCGGCCTTCTGTCCTTCCTCGAAGGGGTAGTAGTAGCTGCGGACGGTCTCCCAGTAGTCGCTCAGGCGGTTGAGCGCATCGAGATCCATCTGCGTGTCGCGCGGGGCATGACGCAGGGCGGCGACCATGGAATTGAGATTGGGCTGACTGGTCATGCCGCTCATCGAGGCGATGGCGGCGTCGACGATATCGACGCCCGCGTCGGCGGCGCGGAGCATGGCGCCGGCGCTCATGCTGCTGGTGTCGTGGGAGTGGAAGTGAATCGGCACGTCGACTTCGTCGCGCAGCGCCTTGACCAGGGCGTTGGCCGCATAGGGCTTGCAGAGGCCGGCCATGTCCTTGATCGCCAGCACGTGCGTGCCCATCGACACGAGCTGCCTGGCCATGCGGACGTAATAGTCGAGGGAATACTTGGTCCGCCTGGGGTCGAGGATGTCGCCCGTGTAACAGATCGCCGCCTCGCAGACGGCATTCGGCTGATCGAGGACCGCCTCGACCGCGACTTTCATATTGTCGACGACGTTGAGCGAATCGAAGACGCGGAAGACGTCGATGCCCGCCGCGGCCGACTGTTTGACGAACTCGCGCACGACGTTGTCGGGGTAGTTCGTGTAGCCCACCGCATTGCTGGCGCGGAGCAGCATCTGGAAGAGGATGTTGGGGATCTTCGCCCGCAGCTGGGCGAGGCGTTCCCACGGGTCTTCCTGGAGAAAGCGCATGGCGGTGTCGAAGGTGGCGCCGCCCCACATCTCGAGGCTGAAAAGCTGCGGCGCCAGGCGGGCCTTGGCTTCGGCGACCTGCAGCATGTCGTATGTGCGCACACGGGTGGCCAGCAGCGACTGGTGGGCGTCGCGGAAGGTCGTGTCGGTGATCATCAGCCGCTTCTGCTTGCGCACCCACTGGGCCAGCTTGACCGGTCCCGACTCGAGCAGCAGGTCGCGCGTGCCCCTGGGCAGGGGCTGTGTGCGGTCGAAAACCGGCGGCCTCGCCGGCGCGAGAAGGCGTGAGCGGTCGACCTTGGCCTTGACGTCGGGCCGCCCGTTGACGATCACGTCGCCGAGGTAGCTGAGGATCTTGGTCGCGCGGTCCCGGCGCGGGCGGAAGCGGAAGAGCTCGGGCGTGGAGTCGATGAACGTGGTCGTCGCGTCGCCTGCGACGAAGGTGGGATGGAGGATCAGGTTTTCGAGGAAGGGGATGTTGGTCTTGACGCCGCGAATGCGAAACTCGCGCAGGGCGCGGTCGCTGCGTCGGATGGATTCGTCGAAGGTCGCGCCGTAGGCGGTGAGCTTGACCAGCAGCGAGTCGAAGTA
>CAZBOE010000126.1:0-13462 GCA_964493365.1 uncultured Tepidisphaeraceae bacterium
GGCGATGCCCCTGCCGGGCAGCCCGCGCCCGCTCCCACCGGGCGCCGACGCGCTCGAGTTCGCCCGTGAGCTTTACCTGGGCATGAAGGCCGCGGCCGACATCCACTACTGCGCGATCGTCGGGGGCGACACCGCCTCGTGGGAGGGCCCGCTGGCGCTGACGGTCACCATTCTCGCCCGGTCGGCCGGGATCGAGCCGATCCGCCGGACCGGCGCCCAGCCGGGCGACGGCATCTATGTGACCGGGCCGCTGGGCGGATCGATCCTCGGGCGGCATCTGAGCTTTACGCCGCGTGTCTCCGAAGGCCGGCGTCTGGGCAACTACAAGCCGCTCAACCGCCAGGCGGTCACCGCGATGATCGACCTCAGCGACGGCCTCTCGCGCGACCTGCCCCACCTCACCGCGCCAGGCGGCCTGGGCGCGGTGATCGAGGCCGACAAAGTCCCCGTGCACGAAGACGCCGTTGCCCTGTCATTGCAGGACAACCTCCCCCCCCTCCACCACGCCCTCCACGACGGCGAAGACCACGAGCTCCTCTTCACCTGCCCCCTCCGCCCCCCCATCGGCCACCGCATCGGCACCATCACCCGCGAACCCGGCATCGTCCTGAGAAAAAACAACGCCGACTACCCGCTCACGCCTCAGGGGTGGGAGCACGGGCTGGGGTGAGCGTTGATGACAGGGAACCACCCTTCAACGCGTGAAGTGACCTTGATCCGACACATCACCGCATCATCTCCCCCGCGTCATTGCGCCCGGGCTGATCGGCCTACGCGCGTCGGGATGGTTGCCCTATGATCGCCGCCATGGCAACTCCGACGGTTTTGATCATTCGTGACGGCTGGGGAAAGAACCCCGATGCCAAGTGGGACAGCGCCAATGCGATCGTGCTGGCCAAGCACCCGGTGGCCGACCGGCTCATGGCGGAGTATCCGTCGACGCTGATCGCCACCAGCGGCTTCGACGTCGGTCTGCCCGAGGGGACGATGGGCAACAGCGAGGTCGGCCATCAGAACATCGGTGCCGGCCGGGTGGTGGATCAGGAGTCGGTCAAGATCACCAAAGAGATCCGCTCGGGCGCGTTTAACGACAACGCCGCGATGCGCGCCGCCATCGACCACGCCCAGCACGGCACAGGCAAGCTCCACCTGTTTGGCATCGTCTCCGATGCCGGCGTTCACGGGCTGCTCGAACACCTCTATGGCATTCTCGAGCTCTGCAAGCAGCGCGGCTTTTTCGACGTGCATCTCCATGCCTTCACCGACGGCCGAGACACCCCGCCGACATCGGGGCTGGGGTATATCCGGCAGGTCGAGGCGAAGATGCGCGAGATCGGCGTCGGGCAGATCGCTTCGATCAGCGGCCGCTATTACGCGATGGACCGCGACAACCGGTGGGACCGCGTCGAAAAAGCCTGGCGCGCCATCGTCATGGGCGAGGGGCCGCAGTTTTCCAGCAGCGAGGCGGCCATCCAGTATTACTACGACCACCCCACCGCCCCCAACATGAGCGGCGACGAGTTTGTCACCCCCTGCGTCATCACCGGCCGGCCGGGCAAGGGCCCGCTGGCCACCATCGAAGACGGCGACGCGGTCATCTTCTACAACTACCGCGGCGACCGCCCGCGCGAATTGACCAAGGCCTTTGTCTACCCCGATTTCGACGGCTTCCCGCGGCCCAGGACGCCCAAGGTCCACTTCACGACGCTGACCGCCTATGAAGAGGGCCTGCCCGTTCACGTGGCCTATCCCAAGCCGCCCAAGATGACCAGCATCCTGGGCGAATACGTGTCATCGCTGGGCAAAAAGCAGTTCCGCTGCGCCGAGACCGAGAAGTTTCCCCACGTCACGTTCTTCTTCAACGACTACCGCGAAGACCCCTTCCCCGGCGAAGACCGCGCGATGGCGCCCTCGCCCAAAGACGTGAAGACCTACGACCAGAAGCCCGAGATGGCGGCCTATCAGATCACCGACCTTGTGCTCAAAGCGCTCGAGACCCGTCAATATGACCTGCTGGTGGTCAACTTCGCCAACGGCGACATGGTCGGCCACACCGGCGTGCTGCCCGCCGCGGTGAAGGCGGTCGAACATGTCGACATTTGCGTGGGCCGGATTCTCGATGCCGTCAAAGCCCAGGGCGGCAACGCCATCGTCACCGCCGACCATGGCAACGCCGAGCAGATGGTTGAGCCCTCGACCGGCGGCCCCCACACGGCGCACACCACCTACGACGTCGAACTCATCGTCGTCGACGACCGCTTCAAAAACGCCAAGCTCCGCAAAGGCGGCCGCCTGGCCGACGTCGCCCCGACGCTGCTCAAGATGATGGGCATCCCCCAGCCCCGCGAAATGACCGGGCAGAGCCTGATCGTCTGAGCGGGCGGGGAGAGAGTGGGCTGCGGGCTGCGGGCTACGGGCTGCGAATGGCCGCGGAGATAGGTCGGCAGTTGGCAATGGGCGGTCAGCGGTAAAGAGTGCGGGCTGCGGCCGGCGAACACCGTTCAACGGTGGCGGCGGCGCACCACCAAACCCGCCCCGTGTTCACGGCGACTTCCCGCCGCCGCCGGCTCGCCCTTCTCCGCCAGCCATCTGCTCCGCCGCCTCGCCCGCCTACCCCCAGATCGTCGCCTTCACGATGTCATAGAGAATCAGCAGGACGATCGTCGCCTCGAGCACGATCATCCATCGGTTGGTGCGGTCGGTGGACAGAAGCTGGTAGATCTCGTCGAGCGTCTTGAGCTTTTCGTCGATGGTGCGGTGCCAGTCGGCCAGGTGGAAGCGACTGCCGATGGCCTGATAGATGCGGGCCAGGTGCCAGTCGCCGAAAAACTTGGTGATGTTCGACAGTTCGTCAGACAGCCGCGCCAGGTCGACGCGGATCTCGCGGAGCGAGCGCTGCGTCTGGCTGGTCTTAAAGCCGAGAAACTTCCGCGCCGCCAGGTCGCGATAACTCGTCTCCACCGCATCGTCGAGAATGCGGTCATACGCCTCGAGCTCGGCCAACTGCAGGTTGGCCAGCTCCATCACATACAAGATCTCGTCGAAGTCGCGCGGCTCGTCGACGATCAGGGCCGCGTCCCAGTCGACCACGACCACATCGCTCTTGTAATAGGAAAACGACTGCGCCGTGTTCTCGTCGGCCTCCTGCACCGACAGCGCCTCGACATCGGGCTCTTCGGTCAGCAGCGAGGCGATATGACGCCGGTTGGCGGTCATCCACTGTTCGGCGCTGATCGGCTTGCCGGCGCGGTCGCTCAGCGGGCCCTGGATGCAAAACGCCGTGTATGCTTCTTCGTCGCCGAGCTGTGCCGCGGGGCGCAACAGCCTGGGCTGCAGCTCGCGCCGCACATCCTCGGCCAGCCGGCGCACTTCGTCTGACAGGTATGTCCCGTCGCTGAACTTCAGATCGTGATAGGCGACCAGGTCTTCCACCCGCGCCACGTCAAAGGGCACGCGGACGGTGATCGAGATCGCGCCCACCGGCAGCATCTTGATGATCGTCTCGAGTCGCACCGGCCCGTGCGGGCCGAACCGCTCCACCGGCGGCATGCGTACCATCTGCGGCCGATAGAAAAACAACTGCCGCGGCGACCGCTTCGATGCATCGACCACAAACTGCGCCACCGGCTGTCCGAGCAGGGTCTCGATCGGCTGGCGCGTCAGCTCATAGGCGACGTCGAAGGCATACATGTAGACCACCTGCCCCGTCAGCCGAGCCGGCTGGGTCGGGTCGGGTGAGGCGGCAGATTCGACGGCCGCCGCCTCGCCCGCGGTGGGCCCAGCGGCAGGGGTCGGTTCCGTCGACGGCTTGGCACTGCGGTCGCGGGCGCGGGTTTCGCGGAGCGACATGGCCGGGCCGTCTTCGAGTGTGTCGGGCCGGTCGATGACTGGCATGATGTCTCCCTTGTGGGGTCGCTACACTGATTCTATCGGGTAAATCCGACCCGGACCGGGCGGGCAGGCAAAACGGGTTCTAACTATGCTGAATAAAACAACTTACGCCCGATTATTCCGAGTCGGTTTTCCCCCGGTGGCCGCCGGCATTGCCGGCATCGCGGTGGCGCTGTCGTGGGGGTGTCTGAGCCGCCCGGCGACCGAGCCCGACGCCAGCCTCGCCCCCCGTGAAGCCACCCAACATGCGGGCCCGCCCACGCGGGATCTCGGCGCGCCGACGCGGGTCGCCCTGGCGCCCGAAGCCATCTCGCCCGGCGCGCCGTCACACGGCGCGACCCCACACGGCGTCACCCCAAACGGCGTGGCCCCAAGCGGCGTCACCCCAACCGGCCGAAGTTTACCGGTTGCCGCCGCGGCGGGCGCAGCGTCGACTGCTCCGGCTTCACCGCAGGCGGCGTCGCCCGTGCCGGTGGGCGTGTTTTCCGGGACCCCCGAAGAGATGGGCCAGGCCTACGCCCGCCGCTTCGGCAACGAGGTCAACACGCTGCTCGACGGATACCTCCGGCCCTTCTTCGCCACCGAGGTACAGCGCATCGCGGTGCTGGGCATGGCGTCGCTGTTCGACCAGCACCTCTCCGATCCGCACCGGGCCGAGCTCAATGCCATGGCCGACGCGCTCAAGATCGATCGGCGCGAACTGCTGCTGGCCCAGTGCTTCCTCGACCTGACGCCGATGACCGCCTGCTCGACCATCGCGCTATCGACCCAGGCCAGCCCCGACGGCATCGCCCGGATGGGGCGCAACCTCGATTTTCCGGCGCTCGACATCGCCGACAGGTATTCCGTCGTGCTCGCGTTCGAGCCGGCCGACGGGCGGTATGGCTTCACCGCGGTGAGCTGGCCGGGCATGATCGGCGTGCTCAGCGGTATGAACGAGCACGGGCTCGTGCTGTGCAACATGGAGGTCCGGCGCACCGGCAGCCTCCCGCGGGCCATGCCCTACACCCTGCTCTACCGCACGGTGCTCGAGCGGTGCCGGACGGTCGATGAAGCAATCGCCCTGCTCGAGAAGACGCCCCGCCAAACGCCCAACAACCTCATGCTGATGGACGCCTCGGGCGACCGCGCCGCCGTCGAGCTCACCGTCGAGGGCGTCGCCGTCAGGCGGGCGGCCGACAACGAGCCGCTGATCTCGACCAACCACCAGCGCGGCCCCGACGGCGGCACCGCCGGGCGCTGCTGGCGCTACGACGCCCTCCGGTCGGCCGGCACATCGCAGTGGGGCCGGATCGAGCGCGACGCGGTCGAGACCATGCTCGAAACCGTCCAACAGGGCGAGATGACCATGCAGGCGATGGTCTTCGAGCCGCGCTCGCGGACCCTCTGGCTCGCAACCGGAAAGCGGGCGGCCGAGCAGCAGTTTTATCGCGTGGTCGTAAAACAGGCATCCGAGCGCCGCGACTCGGCCGCGCCCGCTTCAGGCGCGCCCACCTCATCCGCGCCCGCTTCAACCCCGCCCCCTGCCACCGCACCCGCCCCTGCCGCTGCGCCGTGAGACGTGGGCTGTGGTCAGCGTCACCTTCACCGCCCGACCCGGCCGGTCACGCCACGCCCGGGCCGTCGGCTCTCACCTGCTGCTGATCGACCGGTGTCAGCAGCACCCACGACACGCGGCGCTGCTGCACCGCCGTCACCCGTGCCCGGTACGGGCCCATCGGTACGGTGTCGCCGCTCCGCGGAAGCCGGCCGAGCGTCGCGGCGACATAGCCGCCCACCGTGTCGACCCCCTCGGCCGCCAGCATGCTCTCGGTCAGGTTCAGCCGCTCGCGCAGTTCGTGCAGCGGAAGCCGGCCCGACACACGGAAATTCTCTCCGTCGGGCGCGAACAGCAGGGGCGTCGCGGCGTCGAACTCGTCCTGGATCTCACCGACGATCTCTTCGATCACATCCTCGAGCGTGACGATGCCCTGGGTGGCGCCGTATTCATCCACCACGATCGCCAGGTGCACGCGGCTCACCTGAAACTGTCTCAGCAGCTTGGGCAGCGGCAGCAACTCGGGCACAAACAGCACATCGCGCTTGATGTGCTTGAGGTCGATCTCGCCCGAACCGATCACGTGCACCGCCGACCCGGGCATGCCGCTGGGGATGGCGACGACCTCGCCCTTGTCGTTCTCGAGCCGCATCTTGCCGGGCATCAGCCGCAGGTGGGTGAACAGGTCTTTCATGTGGACCAGCCCGACCACGTGGTCGATGTCGCCCTCGCACAGGGGCAGCCGCGTAAACGCGCTGTTCTGCACGATCCGCAGCAGGTCCGACAGCGGCTGATCGACCAGCACGAAGTCGACCTCCGTCCGCGGCGTCATGATCTGTCGGACCTTGAGCTCCGCGAAATGAAACGCGCTGTTGAGCAGTTGCTGATTGGCCGCATCGATCGTGCCCGACGCCGCCGCCTGCGCCAGCAGGCCCTTGATCTCGTCGGCGGTGTGGGGAACGATGCCATGCGCACCGGGGCCGATGCGGATGCCCGAGAGCCGCAGCAGCCCGTTGCTCGCGGAGTTGAGCCCCCAGATCGCGGGGTAGAGCAGATACGTGCACGCCACCAGCGGCGGCGCCAGCCAGGGCAGCAGTCGATCGGGATAGAAGATCGCAACGTTTTTCGGCGCCACCTCGCCCACCACCACATGCAGGGCCGTCGAGATGCTCAGCCCGATCGCCACCGCGATCACGTGGGTGTTGTGCGGGTCTATCCCCAGCGCCAGCAGGCCCGGCTCGATCAACCGCACGACCGCCGGCTCGGTGACATAACCCAGCCCCAGCGAGGCAATGGTGATGCCCAGCTGGCATGTCGACAGATACAGGTCGAGCTTCTGTTTAACCGCGGCGGCCGATTTGTTCATCAGGCCCCGGGCCCCCGACAGACGCGAAGCCCGCGCGCCCACCGCGGCAAACTCAGCGGCGACGAAATAGCCGTTGAGCGCCACCAGCGCCAAAGTAAGCAGAATTCGGATGGCAATGTCCAACGTCGGCAGCGGGCCCTTCCCGGCCCTGCTCCTTTCCGGCCGATGCCGGCCGAGGCCGGAGTATCGGCGAGACCGCCGCGCGTTGCCAGTTAAGCCAGCCCGCCCCCGCTCACCGGGCCGCCAGCAGCGAAGCGTCGTCTTCGACGCCCGGCGTCACATGGGCCGAGCCGACACGAAGGGCGGCCGACGCAGGCCGGGCGAATGCCGGGGCCGAACTCTGGGTATCCAAAATCGCCGGGCTCGACAGCGCCGGGCCCGACACTGCCGGAGTCGACAGTGCCGGAGTCGACAGCGCCGGAGTCGACACCGCAGAGGTCGTGATCGAGGGGGCCGTGAGCGAATCGGGCAGGTCGGTCGCGGCGATCGCGCCGTGGGTATACATCGACCACCGCATCGCCAGCGCCACGAACACCCCCACCATCAGCCACAGCGCCGCCTCCGAGCGGGCGCGGCCGCGCAGACGCCAGAAGATCGCGTGGGCCACGCCCGTGGCGACAAGCTTGAACAGCACCAGCGTCGTGTATTGCCCGCTCACCAGCATCGACCGGGCGATCGGGTTCATCTCATGAAACGGCGTGAACAGGTGAGCCCACAGCGTGAAGAGCAGGTCAGCCCCCGACAACACCCACAGCGCCGCGATCAGCGCACACACCCGCCTCACGCGGGCATCGACGGCGTCGCTCCCGCCTCGACCAGACCGGCCGCGCTGCCATACCTGCTGTATGACCCACAGCCAGGCCGAAAGCGGCAAGGGACGCGCAACGACATGGGCCGACAACCGGTGACGCATGATGCGACTCCGCAACAGAGATCGTCGATGAGTGCCGCCCGCTTGACCACAAATCACCCAATGTCGCCCAATTGCGCGGCGGCGCTTCCGGGAACATCCGGGCAGTGCAAAGCCGATGCCCGCGAGGCCCGCCCGCCCCGCTCTGCCCCGGAGCCGCCGAGCGATAAGTGTTGTATGGGATTGGCTTAAGCCACCGAAGCCGGGCGTCGCCGCAGCGCCAGGATCAGCTCCACCTCGCCCACCGGCCTGCCCAATTCCTGGGCAATCGCGCGGGGGCTGTAGCCGCTGTCGGACAACGCATAAATCCGACCATGACGCGCATCGACGTCGTCCGGGGCGTCGGCCGCCCCGGCTGCCGATGAGGCCCCGTCGGCCATGCCGCCGTCGGTCATGCCCACTGTCGCGACACCGGCTGTCACGCCGCCGATTGTCGCGCCACCGGCCGTCACGCTGCCCCCTGTCACGCCGTCGATTGTTGCACCACCCCGCGCGCGACCGTCGAGCGACGCCGCCGCCAGTCGAGGCGTCGAGGCGACCGGCGCCGAAAGCGGTGCCGACCCAATCCGCCCGCCCGTCGATGCCGGCAGGTTATCCATCGCCGGAGCATCCGTGGCCAAACCATCCAGCGCCAGACCATCGCGCGGCAGGCCATCGCTGCGGAGGCCATTGCCTGCCAGCCCATCCCCGGCAAGGGCATCGCTGAGCGGGCCCTCGCCCCGCGAGTCGGCCCGCGGCAAGCCGGGCATCCGACCGGAACCCAGGTGTGCCTCCAGTTCCCGGAGTTGTGCCAGCCTGCGGTCAGCCTCGTCGATCAGGATCTCCAGCCGCGTCGAGCGCGTGTCGAGCTGGGCGCTGATCTGCCGCGACATCTCCGACAGCTCGACCAGCAGATTCTGCATCTGCCGCTCGACCGCCCGCTGCTGGGCCAGTGAAAACCGCGGCATCTCCGACAGTGGGTCTTTCCGCCGCTTGGCATACGACCGCATCAGCAGGTAGGTGGCCGCCACCGTCATCAAGGAGATGACCAGCCAGTGAGAGGCGTTGCCGGGAAGGGTAGGGAGCAGATCCACGTGTTTGAGCGTCCGTGCCGCGGTGCCGCGCCGCCATGCGCCAGACCCCGACCCTCGCATGTCGGGCGTCATTGCGATGTTATCGGACGAATGCCCGCCCGACCATGAGCCGCGATGGGCCCTAAAAACGCCCTCCGCTCGACCGACCCGGCCTGACCCATCCGAGTAAAGAGGAGCAGATCATTTCGAACAAAAGGCTTTTGACGACTGTGCCGATGATGTCACCAGGCAAGTCGGTGCTGTCGGCCGCCGCGCCCGATGGTCACAGCGCTCGCTTTGGGCGTCGTGCAACGACCGCGCGTGCGCAGGCTCATCGGTGTCTTCGCACGCCTGACCCTGGACAGGTGAACATGACCCCATCCCGCTCAGCACATTGACCCAGCCATGCCCTCGACCTGTCCAGCCTTGCCCGATATCGATGAAGGGGCCTGCCCGTCAGGTGAAACCCCACGCCCCAGCCTCGCCATGGCCCTGGGCGTATTTGACGCCATGCCGGCCAACGTGGCGGTCATCGACCAGCACGGTCTGATCGTCGCGACCAACCGCGCCTGGCGCCAATTCGCAGTCGACAACGGCCTGTCGGCCGAGTCGGCCCACATGATCGGCGTCAACTACCTCGATGTCTGCGACGCCACCAGCGGGCCCGAACGATCCGACGCCATCGAACTGGCCGCCCGCATCCGCGCCCTGCTCTCGGGCGCGGCCGACGATGCCGAGATGTGTTACCCCTGTCATTCGCCGACGGTGAGGCGGTGGTATCAGGTGCGGGCGTCGGCCTTCGAGGTCGACGGGCGGCGCTACGCCGTGATCTCCCACGACAACATCAGCCGCCCGCAGGCATCGCTCCGCGCGTTGCGGCAGAGGGCCGACGAAGTGGCCGGGGTGGCCCGCGCATTATCGGTCGCACGAGTCGCCACCGAACTGTCGCACGAACTCAACCAGCCGCTGGCGGCGATCGTCAACTGGTCGCGCGGCATCCAGCGTCGCTTGCAGTCGGGCGGCATCGACCCGGCGACACTCCGGCAGGTCATCGACCAGATCGCGTCGCAGGCCGAGCGGTGCGGCGAACTCGTTCGCCGCGCCCGCCATGACGGCCGCGCCGTCCTCACCGGCAAGTCAGGCTCGCAGACCGCGGCCGACGGACGCTCCGATGTCGCCGACGTCCTCAAGTCGGCCGCCGCCTTGCTCGAAGACCGCTGCCAGGCCGCCGACATCAGCCTGGCGCTGGACATCGAGCCAAATCTGCCCCCCGCGCGCATCGAGCCCGTTGCCCTGCAGCAGGTGGCGGTCAACCTGCTCTCCAATGCCTGCGACGCGCTGGCTCGCCACGACGGCCGGCGACGCGTTACCGTCACCGCCCGCGCTCGAAACGGCAGGATCGAGCTGCGCTTCGCCGACACCGGGCCGGGCATCAGCGGCCGCCGCCAGCGACAGGTCATCTTTGACCCGCTGGTCTCCACACGCCCCGACGGGCTGGGCCTGGGCCTGGCGATCACGCGCTCGATCATCGACAGCGCCGGCGGTCATATCTTCGCCCGCACCGCGACCTGCCGGCGACGCTGCGCTACCGGCGAATCAGGTCTGACCATGGTGATTCGATTGAGGCAGGCCGCCTCGGGAGCGGCGTCATGACCCTTTACAGCCCCGATGCCCTGGCGAACACCGCGCCCCTGTCGCCCCGCGCGGTGGTGCATATCGTGGACGACGACGCGGCCGTTCGGCAGTCGCTGCGTTTCCTCCTCGACTGCGACCAGTGGGACGCCCTGGCCCACGCGTCGGCCGAGGATTTTCTCGCCGAGTGGGATCGCACCGTGCCCGGCTGCGTGGTGACCGACGTGCGCATGCCCGGCATGGGCGGCGAGGGGCTCGTGCGCCATCTGGCCGAACAGGACTGGCCGATCCCCGTTGTCGTCATCAGCGGCCACGCCGACGTCAAGAGCGCGGTCACGATGATGCGCAGCGGCGCCCTCGATCTGCTGCAAAAGCCGTTCGAGGTTGATGCGCTGATCCAGCGGGTGACCGAGGCGGTCGCCCGCGACCGCGAGCGACACCAGGCCCGCGCCGCAGAACGGATCATCCACGACCGCTACGCCTCCCTCAGCGACCGCGAACGTGAAGTGATGGGCCTGGTCGTCGCCGGGTTGGCCAACAAGCAGATCGCCCGCGAGCTCTTCATCTCCGAGAAAACGGTGGAAGTGCATCGCTCGCGCGTCATGTCCAAGATGGGGGCGACAAGCCTGCCCGAACTGGTCAGGCTCGGTCTGATGTGCAAGGCCGCGTGACCGCGAGTTGATTTGCATGCCCGCACGGCCGCGAGGCGTCCGCGGATCGTTCACAGGTCCTTCTCTCGGGCAAGCGATTGCTGTTGACGGGCCCTTCTCATCGACACACCCCGCCGCTGGCGGGCCCCTCGTTGGTGAACCCCACCTTGAATCGCCCGTCTCGTTGACGAACGGGTGTTGTCGACACACTTGTCCTGTTTTCGCACCCGGTGCGTTGTGCCGCCCGCCTGCGCGGTGACAGCCCGGCCCTTCGCCCCGCACGGTCGGCGACATCCGGATCGACAGATCATCGATCGGAAATGGGGAAAACCCTCATCCTTCCGTCAACGGATTTGTTCGAAATCAATAGCGTCGCAGCCCGGTAATGCTCTCGAGAAGAGCAACTCGTCGATTCGGGGCTGCCGAAGGGAGCTTATTCCATGACTTGGACGATCAACAAACGACTGGCAGCCGGCTTTGCATTGTGCGTCGCGACAACCGCGTGCATCGGGGGCGTGGGGTGGTGGAGTTTCGCCCGCGTCAACGAGCAGGTGGACATCACCGTGAACAAGGCCCTGCCGGCGGTCGAGACGACCGGCCTGATCCAGGCCCGCATGCAGCAGGCGGTCGCCCGCGTGCTCCAGGGCATCATTGCCGACACCGACGAAGAGCGGCAGGCCAACCGTCAGCGCATCGCCGAGACCGGCAAGGCGCTCGACGAACTCTTTGATCAATACAAAAAGCTCCCGCTCGACGAGAAGGAGCAGGCCATTATCGACGAGATGCAGGAAGCCCGGGCATCGTGGCTCCGCGAGCGGGATGTCGTGCTCGAAAAGGCCTACGGCGGGGACAAGTATGGCGCCATCGCTTACTTCGAACAGGCGGCGTTCCCCGCATTCGTCAAAGTGCGTGACATGACCGAGCAGCTTGCGACGCTCGCCCGCGAGGAAGGCGAAGCGGTCGGCGCCAACGTGAAAGCCCTCGTGGACCGCAGCAGCCTCGTCATGGTGGGCGGCACCGCAGTCGCCTCGGTGCTGGCGACCGCCGTCGCGGTGTTGCTGGGCATGTCGATCGGCCGACGCCTCAACCGCATCGCCGAATCACTCACGAGCGGAGCCATGCAGGTGAGCTCGGCGGCGGCGCAGCTCTCGTCGACCGCGCAGAGCCTGGCGCAGGGCGCCAGCGAACAGGCAGCCTCGATCGAAGAGACCGGCGCATCGCTCGAAGAGATGAGCTCGATGACCCGCAAGAACGCCGACAGCGCCGCCCATGCCAAGTCGCTGACCGCCGACGCCCGCGGCAGCGCGGCCCGCGGAAACCAGGCGATGGTCGAAATGAGCACCGCCATCGGCCAGATCGAGCAGGCCGCCGCCGAAACCGCCAAGATCATCCGGACGATCGACGAGATCGCCTTCCAGACCAACCTGCTGGCCCTCAACGCCGCGGTCGAAGCCGCCCGCGCCGGCGAGGCAGGCAAGGGGTTTGCCGTGGTCGCCGAAGAAGTCCGCAACCTCGCCATGCGTAGCGCCGAGGCCGCCAAGAGCACGGCAGCGCTCATCGAGCGAAGCGTCGCCAGCGCCCGCAGCGGCGTCGCCATCACCGCGCAGGTGGGCAAGTCGCTCGGCGAGATCGGCGAATCGGTCGAGAAGGTCGATACGCTGGTCGCCGAGATCGCGGCGGCAAGCGACGAGCAGAGCCAGGGCATCGGGCAGGTCAACACCGCCGTGAGTCAGATGGACAAGGTCACCCAGGCCAACGCGGCTGGCGCCGAGGAATCGGCCGCCGCGGCAGAGCAGCTCAGCAGCCAGAGCGAAACCATGACCGCGCTGGTCGGCGAACTGGTCGAGATGGTCCGCGGGCGCACTGCCAACACCCCCGTCGCCGCGGCTACGCATCACCAGCCCGCCCCGACCCGCCCGGCATCGCCCCGCGAGACCTCCGCCCGCGCCAAGGCAATCACTGTCACTACAACCGTCGAGAAACCCATCAGCCGCACCGCACCCGTCTCGGCCGCGACCGCCGAAGCACGCCGGCTGATCCCGCTCGACGACGCGGCGACGACCTCTACCAAGAACGCCCCCGCGTTTGCCGATTTCTAACAGGCAGTCGTCGTATCGCACGACGCCTCACAACGATACAGTTCCCTTCCCCTTCGACGATCCGCGCGGCGAGAGCCGCCGGATCGTTCGTTTTTTCTCCGCGCCTCAGCCTCCCTGGCCCCGCCTTTGCACTCATCCGATGCAGAAACGGAGGCTACTATGGCAACGAGCAACACGAGTAACGATCTCAACCGCAACATGGACGAGGGTACCGTCGAGGAGAACAAGCGCAAGCTTCACCGCGACGACAAGGGTCACGACACCGCCGACCGCGTCAATCGCGTCGATGACGCTCGGGACCCGGCCGCCGCGCGCGTTGCGCAGC
>CAZBOE010000127.1:0-905 GCA_964493365.1 uncultured Tepidisphaeraceae bacterium
CGAGCGGATGCCGCCGCCGACGGGCGTGGTGAGCGGGCCCTTGATGCCGACGAGGAACTCCTGAAACGCCGGGACGGTTTCGTCGTGGAGCCAGCTCTTGTATTGGGTGAAGCTCTTCTCGCCGGCGAAGACTTCCATCCACATGAGCTTGCGTTTGCCGGCGTAGGCTTTCTGCACGGCCGCGTCGAAGACGGCGACGCTGGCGCGCCAGATGTCGGGGCCCGTGCCGTCGCCTTCGATGAAGGGAATGACGGGGCGGTCGGGGACGCTGAGCTTGCCGTTGGTGATGGTGATCTTTTCCCCGCCCGCGGGGACGACGACGTCTTTGTAAGCCATGTTAGGGAGCTCCTCTGCTGGGTGGTCGAAACGGGCTGGGGATGATAACGCAAGGTTTCCGCGAAGGCACGGGCCGACGCGGCCTGATCTGTGGGCAGCGCGTCGAAATGTTTGGATTGTCTTGCGGCCTGCGGTGCGCTTGACAGGGCGGGCGAGGTGGCTTAGCAATGTTCCATGGATCACCCCAAGATCGTTGCTGACGCCATCACGTTTGACGACGTCCTGCTCATCCCTGCTTACAGCGATTTCACGCCTGCGGAGGCCGACACACGGTCCCGCGTGACCCGCAAGATCGAAGTGAACATTCCGTTCCTCTCGGCGCCGATGGATACGGTGACCGAGTCGGCGCTGGCGATCGCGCTGGCGCA
Source organism: uncultured Tepidisphaeraceae bacterium (assembly GCA_964493365.1). GTDB lineage: Bacteria > Planctomycetota > Phycisphaerae > Tepidisphaerales > Tepidisphaeraceae > CAZBOE01. The sequence goes on from CAZBOE010000127.1 coordinate 705, forward strand.
GGAAGGCGGGATCGGCATCGTGCACAAGAACATGCCGGCCGAGGCGCAGGCGCGGGAGGTCGAGAAGGTCAAGCGCAGCGAGAACGGGGTGATCGTCGACCCGTTGACGCTGCCGCCGACCGAGACGATCGCCACGGCGCGGCGGGTGATGCGGGAATACAACGTGAGCGGGATCCCGATCGTGGATGACCCGTTCGTGCC
>CAZBOE010000127.1:948-13461 GCA_964493365.1 uncultured Tepidisphaeraceae bacterium
GCAGGGCGCCGAGGCTGGTGGGCATCCTCACGCGGCGTGACCTGAAGTATCAGGAAGACGACAGCCGCCCGATCGGCGAGGTGATGACGCGTGAGAACCTGATCACCGCGCCCGAGCAGACCACGCTGGAGGAGGCCGAGCGCATTCTCTACCAGAGCAAGGTCGAGAAGCTGCTGCTGATCGACCACGAGGGTCGGCTCGGCGGGCTGATCACGATGCGCGACATCGACAAGCTGCATCAGTTTCCGCAGGCGTGCAAGGATTCGCGCGGGCGGCTGCGGGTCGGGGCGGCGACCGGGGTGCATGACTATCCGCGGGTCGAAAAGCTGATCGAGGCGGGCGTCGATCTGCTGGTGGTCGACACGGCACACGGGCACTCGAAGAACGTGGTGGAGACGGTGCGTCGCATCAAGAGCCAGCACGATATCCAGGTGATCGCGGGCAACGTGGCGACCCAGCGCGGCGCGAAGGACCTGATCGACGCGGGCGCCGACGGAGTGAAGGTCGGCATCGGCCCCGGCGCGATCTGCACGACGCGGATCGTGACGGGGGTGGGCGTGCCGCAGGTGACCGCGATATTCGAGGCGGTGAAGGCGGCGGAAGGCGCGGGTGTGCCGGTGATCGCCGACGGCGGAATCCGCCACAGCGGCGACATCACCAAGGCCATGGCCGCCGGCGCCAGCGCCGTGATGATGGGCAGCCTGTTTGCCGGTCTCGACGAGAGCCCGGGCGAGATGATCATCCACGCGGGTCGGCGGTATAAGAGCTACCGCGGGATGGGGTCGCTGGGGGCGATGGCCAAGGGGTCGAGCGACCGATACGGGCAGGCGCAGGTCAAGCAGAGCAGCAAGTTCGTTCCAGAGGGGGTTGAAGGGCGTGTGCCCTATCGCGGGCCGCTGTCGGATTTCGTCTACCAACTGGTTGGCGGTCTTCGCGCGGGGATGGGATACTGCGGCACGCGGAGCATCGCCGAGCTGCGCGAGCGGTCGCGGTTTGCCCGTGTGTCGTCGGCGAGCATGGCCGAGAGCCATCCGCATGACATCACGATCACGAAAGAGTCGCCCAACTACACGGTGGAGTATTCGGGCGACATCAAGTGACGGTCGGGCGGGCGGCTGGAACGGTCGATCGCCCGGCGGCGTCGGGCTGGTTGGAGGCCTCTATGCGAGCCAAAGGGTTGGTGGCGGGTGTCGGTGTCGTGCTGGCGTTTCTGGCGGGCGCCTGCGAAAGCGGGGGCGAGCGCAAGACGATGCGTGACCGGCAGGATGACGCGCTGGCCGACCCGTTCGGCTATAAGGTGGACCTCAAGGAAAAGCCGCGCGACATCAGCGGCGGCGGACTGACCGAGTTCGACCGCGACGCGTTCAAGCGTGATGTTGACGCCGTGTTCAACCCTTAGGAGTGCCCGTCCCATGAAGTTGACCGATCCGACCCCCAACACCGTTGCGAGCGAGGCCGTCTCGGCGGGTGCTCCGATGAAGCCGGCGTCGAACCGGCTGTCCGTCATCACCTTGTCGGCCATGCATCTGGTTGCGCTGACCGTGGGCGGCTGCAAGATTGCGCCGGTGAATCAGCCGGCCGACGAGCCCAATGCGGTCGCGGTGCAGGTGGATGAGGCCATGATCCGTCGCGAGTGGGAGCCGACCACGCTGCACTATCAGAACATGTCGGTGGTGGCGGGGTCGACGCGCACGTATATCGAGCCCGAGACGTTTGTGAGCGAGCCGGCGCGTGGCGTGGCCGAGCCGCTGCTGTTCCTGGTCAACAGCGCTGTGCTGCCGTTGTCGTATCTGGTCGAGCCGCCGCTTGCGCCGGTGGTGCATCGTGGGATCACGGTTGAGCCGACGTTTTATGCCGTGCCGCCGGTGGGCGGTGCGGTGGTGGTGGAGCCGGCGTCTGGGTCGTCGGGCGAAGATGGTGCGACGATCGTGCCCTCGCCCGAGCCGGTGGTGGTGCCGCCGGTTGAAGGGGCGGATGTCATTGCCGTGCCGGTGACACCGACGACGCCCGCGACACCGACGACACCCGCGACACCGACGACGCCCGTGACGCCCGTGACGCCCGTGACACCGGAGCCCGTCGCGCCGATCCCGGTTACGCCCGAGCGCGCTGCGCCGGAGCCGGTTGCGCCGCAGCCTGTTGTGCCGGCCCCCGTCGCGCCGGTGGCACCCGTCGTGCCTGCGCCCGAGCCTGTCAGGCCCGCGGCGACACTGCCCGCGCCCGAACGGCCTGCCGATGACAACAAGTAAGCGGTTACACGAAGCAATCGTGACCGCGCGATCGCGGCATGACCCGATCAAGCCCGCCGGCCGTGCCCGGTGAACACATCGTAAGGAGCGCACATGACACGTCAGGAGATCGCCTCGGCGACAGCGGCCGCTGTTCGAAGCGGAGTGCAGAGTGGCGTCATCCGAGACAGCAAGGCGCTGGTCGGGCTCGACGGCTTTGTCGATGAGATTCTTCATGTCGTAGACAAGCGATTCGACAACGAGCGTTTCGAGCGTCTGGCGACGATCGAGCAGTTTGGCCGGAAAATTCTGGCGGCGGCGGGGCAGTCATCGAACTATGAGTTTGTGGTGCAGCAGATGAAGCTGGGCGGCAACGGGCCGATCATGGCCAACGCGCTGGCGAGTCACGGGCTGGGGGTGACCTATGTGGGGGCGCTGGGCTACCCGACGGTGCACCCGGTGTTTGCGGGTTTTGCTCAGATCGCCAATGTCGTGAGCATCGCGGATTCGGGTCACACCGACGCGGTGGAGTTTGAAGACGGCAAGCTGATGCTGGGCAAGCTGACCTCGCTCAACGACGTGAACTGGAAGACGATCGTCGAGCGGCTGGGGGTTTCGGCGCTGCGCGAACTGGTCAACAGCAGCAGGCTGATCGCGATGACCAACTGGACGATGCTGCCCCACATGGGCGAAGTGTGGGACAAGCTGGCGAGCGAAGTGCTACCCGGGCTGCCCGCGCACGACAAGGGAAGGCGGCTGTTCTTCGTCGATCTTGCCGATCCGGAGAAACGGACGGGCGAAGACCTGCTCGCGGCGCTTCGCCAGTTGAGCGGGCTGCAGCGGCATGTCGATGTGATCCTCGGGCTCAATCTCAAGGAATCGACGCAGGTGGCCGACGTGCTGGGCATCAAGACGCCGGCCGAGCCCGAGCCGGCGATCGAAGCGACGGCGCGGTCGATCCGCGCGGCGCTGTCGATCCACACGGTGGTCATTCACCCGCGCAAGGGCGCCGCGGCCGCCGACGCGGGCGGGTCGGCGGCGTTCGTGGGGCCTTTTGTGAAGAGCCCGAAGATCAGCACCGGCGCGGGCGACCATTTCAACGCCGGTTTCTGCCTTGGCCGGGTGCTGGGGCTGGGGCTGGCCGAGAGCCTGTGCACGGGCGTGGCGACCAGCGGCTACTACGTCCGCACGGCGGTCTCGCCGACGGCGCAGCAGCTGGCCGACTTCATCGCGGAGCTTCCGCCGGGGGAGTGATTGACGGGTGAACAGTCGCGTGTCGGGGTGGGTGCCACCGGGTTGCGGTGAGGCGGTCGAGGCGCGGCGGTGTGCCGCGGACGGGGTTCCCGCCGACGCATCGGGCCATCAAGCCGACCTTTCGAGCCTAGCGCGGTTCGGCGGGGTCAACCTTGGGGTCGGGCGCCGCCCGGCGGTCTGGTTGGCTCGCGGGTGCCTGCGCATTCGACGCAACGGGCTTCTCGTCGGGCTGAAGCAGCGAAAGCAGGACCATCAGCGGCACGCCGATGCACAGCAGCGAGTCGGCGATGTTGAAGACCCAGGGGAAAATGCCCAGCGCGGGCAGCGCGTGGAGCATGTCGCGGACGTAGCCGTAGGCGACGCGGTCATACATGTTGCCGATCACGCCGGCCAGCAGCATGCCCACCGCCACCTGATAGACCCGCTGCCTGCCCGAGTTGGCGAAGAGGAAAACCAGGAAGCCGATCGCCAGCACCGAGACCGCGATGAACAGCGGAACCTGCCCCTGCCCGATGCCGAATACGGCACCGCGGTTTTCGACGTATTCGAAGTGGAGCCAGCCCGGGATGAAAGGGATGACCGTCCCGTCGGCGAGGTGGGCGACCGCGAGGTATTTGGTGTAGAGGTCGACCGCCAGCCCGATCAGCGCGGTGAGGAGGAATCGGGCGAGGGCGGCGGGGCTTCGGAAGTTGTCGAGCGGGAAGAACGGCATGCCGAGGTGCGTGTTGTAAGCGGTCGACGCGGCGGTGTCACTGGTGAAGCCGCGGATGCGGGGCGCCCGGCGGCGCGGTTCTGCGGTGCGCCATCGCGGTCCACCCGTGCGGCCTGCCACAGCGGCCCGGCATCGGGGCCGATCCGACAGACCCGCGTCGTGCCTAGGATTGGCCGACACAGCGGGCTGTGCCGCCGCGGGTGGCGCGCGGTCTGTGTCGGCCAGCACAGGGAGCCGAATGCCTATTCAAGCTTATGCGGCGATGTCGCCAAAGGGTCAACTCGAGCCATTTACCTATGAGCCCGGTCCGCTGGGGAAGGATGAGGTGGAGGTGGCGGTGACGCACTGCGGCATCTGCCACAGCGATATGAGCATGGTCGACAACGAGTGGGGCATGAGCGCTTATCCGCTGGTGCCGGGTCACGAGGTGGTCGGCACGGTCGCGGCGATGGGACCCGAGGTGCGCGGGTTGCGGATCGGCCAGCGGGTGGGCGTGGGCTGGCAGAACGGCTCGTGCGGAGCGTGCGAGTGGTGTCACAACGCAAAGCAGCATTTGTGCGCCAAGGAGGTTGATACGATCGTCCACCACCACGGCGGGTTCGCCGACCGGGTGAGGGTGCAGGGGGTTTTTGCCGCGCCCATCCCTGACGGCGTGGATTCGGTCGACGCGGGGCCTCTCATGTGCGCGGGCATCACGGTCTACGCGCCGCTGCTCCACAACAACGTCAAACCCGGCATGAAGACCGCGGTGGTTGGTGTGGGCGGGCTGGGGCACCTGGCGGTGCAGTTCCTCGCGAAGATGGGCTGCGATGTGACCGCCATCAGCACGACGCACGACAAAGACGCCGAGGCGAAGAAGCTTGGCGCCACCCATTTCATCGCCACACGCGGCACCGACGAGCTGGACAAGGCGGCCGGCAGTTTCGACTTCATCCTCGTGACCGCGACCGCATCACTGCCTTGGGACAAATACCTCGCGGCACTGCGGCCGGAGGGAACGATCTGCGTGGTCGGCGTCGCCGGCGAGGGTGTGACGCTGCCGCTGTTTCCGATGATCGTGGCGGAGAAGAAGGTGGTCGGCGGGCGGGCGTCTTCGCCGTCGGATGTGCAGCGCATGTTCGCGTTCGCGGCTCAGCATGGCGTGGAGCCGATGGTCGAGCGGTTCGCGATGAAGGACATCAACGCCGCGGTCGAACGCGCGAGAAAGGGCGCGCGATACCGGGTTGTGCTGGAGAATTGAGGGCGCGCGTCGCAGAAACAGAAACGCCGACACGCGAGAAGGCGGCGCCGGCGGGCGACAAAAAACAGAAGGGGCGGGCACTGCATCGGTGCCCGCCCCTGTTTGTTTGCGCTGACGCCTCGGGGGTTAGTCCGAGACGGTCTGCTTGGCCGGCGCGGTGGCCGGGGTCTGCTTGGCGGTGTCTTTGGGCGAGGCCTTTGTCGCGGGCAGATCGAGGGCGGCGGCGAGCAGTTCCGCCTCCTCGGCAGCGTGGACCTTTTCCATGCCGACCGCGGGCGACGCGGCCTCTTCGCGCCCGACATAGCTGAGCGGATGGGGCAGCAGGTCGCGGACGCGACGGTCCATAAAGGAGTAAGCGCCGCGGTTCTGCGGCTCTTCCTGCACCCACAGCACGTCCTGCACGTTGCGATAGCGGCCCAGCACCTTTTGCAGCTCGACCCGGGGGAAGGGATAGAGCTGTTCGACACGCACGACCGCGATGTCGTTTCGGCCGGCCTTCTCGCGCGCCGCGATCAGCGAGTAGTAGACCTTGCCCGTGCACAGGCACAGCCTGCGGATCTTGGCGTGATCGGCCGTCGGTTCGTCGATGACGTTCTGGAAGCTGACATCGGTGAACTCTTCGATCCGGGAGAAGCTCGGCTCATAGCGGAGCATGCTCTTGGGCATGAACATCACCAGCGGCTTGCGGAACATCCGCAGTTGCTGGCGTCGCAGGGCGTGGAACACCTGCGCGGGCGTTGTCGGGACGACAACCTGCATGTTCTCCTCGGCGCACAGGCTGAGGAAGCGCTCCATATAAGCGTTGGAGTGTTCGGGGCCCGCGCCTTCGTAGCCGTGGGGCAGCATCAGGACCAGCCCGTTGCTCTGCTGCCACTTGCTCTCGGCGGCCGCGATGAACTGGTCGATGATCGCCTGGGCGCCGTTGACGAAATCGCCGAACTGGGCTTCCCAGATCACGAGGTTGCGGGGGTCGGCACAGGCGAAACCCCATTCGAATCCGAGACACGCCTCTTCCGACAGGAGCGAGTTGTGGATGTCGAGCAGCGCGGGCTGATTGGGGCTCAGGTGATTGAGCGGGACGTAGGGGATGCCGGATTCGTAGTCACGCAGGAGCGCGTGGCGATGGCTGAAGGTGCCGCGTTCGACGTCCTGGCCGGTGAAGCGGACGGGCATGCCTTCGAGCAGGAGCGTGCCCATGGCGAGCATCTCGCCGGTGCCCCAGTCGATGCCCTTGCCCGACACGATGGCTTCACGCCGCTGAGCATAAAGGCGGGCCACCTTCGGGTGGGCCTGGAAGCCCGGGGGCAGCTTGACCACCGCGTCGGCGATCCGCTTGAGCGAATCATGATCGACCGACGACTTGATGTTCCAGTCCTGCCCGGCGGCCTTGCCGAAGCCCCTCCAGACGCCGGCGAAGCTCGGCAGGCGGTTGCGCGGCTTGACCTCTTTGGCGCGGGCGCGGGCTTCTTCGAGCCGGGCGACGACTTCCTTGCGCATCTGCTCGATCTCGGCTTCGGTCACGATCCCGCGCTCGATGAGCTGACGACCGTAGATGGTGCGGACGGTCGGGTGCTGGCTGATCTTGCGATACATCGCGGGCTGGGTGAACGTCGGCTCGTCGGTCTCGTTGTGGCCGTGCCGGCGGTAGCACCAGAGATCGATGAAGACGTCGCACTTGAACTGCTCGCGGAAGCCGATCGCCAGCTTGGCGGCGTGGACGACCGCTTCGGGGTCGTCGCCGTTCACGTGGAAAACCGGCGCCTGGATCATCTTGGCGGCGTCGGTGGGATAGGGCGTAAAGCGGGTCTGCTCGGGCGCGGTCGTGAAGCCGATCTGGTTGTTGACGATCACGTGGATCGTGCCGCCGGTGCGATAGCCCGGCAGCTCCGAGAGCCCCAGTGTCTCATGGACGACGCCTTGGCCGACGAAGGCGGCGTCGCCGTGGATCAGCACGGGCACGACCCGGGTCCGCTCGCGGTCGCCCAGGTAAGTCTGCTTGGCGCGGACGATGCCCTCGACCACGGGGTTGACCAGCTCGAGGTGCGACGGGTTGGGCGACAGCGACAACTTCGCCTCGCGGCCGTCGGCAAACTGACGGATGTTGCTGTAGCCCAGGTGGTATTTGACGTCGCCGTCGCCTTCGTTGTCCGCGACCAGCGTCTTTTCGAACTCGCTGAGGATGACCTCATACGGCTTGTTCATGATGTGAGCAAGCACGCTGAGGCGTCCGCGGTGGGCCATGCCCAGGCAGTAATTCTCGACGCCCATCGGCGCGCCCGAGTCGATGATGGTGTTGAGCAGGGGGATCAGGGCTTCGCCGCCCTCGAGGCTGAACCGCTTGGCGCCCACGTAACGCGTGTGGAGGAACTGCTCAAACTCCTCGGCGGCGATGAGCTGGAAGAGGATCGACTTCGCTTCTTCGCGTGAAGGGGTGGGGTCGTTGAGCGTTGGCTCCATGCGCGCGGTGAGCCAGTCGCGCTGCTGCTTGTTGGCGATCGAGGTGAACTCGACGCCGACGTTGCGGCAGTAGGTGTCGCGGAGCTTGGCGACCAGGTCACGTAGGGTGCCGTCGGTCGGGCCGTTGAACGCCCCGGCCCCGACCTGACGGTCGAGGTCGGCCTCGGACATATTGAACTCGCTCAAATTGAGCAGGGGGTTGGGCGGCCGGATCGCGCCAAGCGGATCGATGGTCGCCTCGAAGTGTCCGAGCTCGCGGTAGCTGTGCACCAGGTCGAACACGCCCAGCGCGATGACCCGTTCATGCGGCGGCGTTTCACCGGCGGCGGGCGCAGCGGGGGCGACGCCGGGGGAGCGTCCGCCGGCAATGTCGAAGCCGGTGAAGAAGTCACGCCAGCGCTGATCAACGCTGGACGGATCCTGCTGGTACTGGGCGTAGAGCTGATCGATGTATTCCGCGTTGCCGCGGTTGGCGAAGTCAAAGGGTCTCATAAACAGGAATAACCTCGGCGGCCTGAATAGCCGCCATGGCACCGGTCAGGGACAAGCGGAATGTGTGGTTCTGCCTGCATCGGATGGGCCGACACGTCGGCCGCTCACGTCGGCGCACCGACCGACGTGACGGGGCGCCCGGACCAGCACTCACGGAATAGTCTGTCAAACTCGTTCCCGGGCGTCCAGTGATTAAACGACATGCCCCCGCCAAGGTTCATCGGGCGGGACACGGCTATTTCAAAAAGCTTAGGACATCAACCGCTTCCGGAATAGCATCGGCGATTTGGAAGTTGTGTGTTTGTTTTTACCAACGGATGACGGCCCGGACGAGTCTGGTAGGGAAATGACTTATGATCGGGTGGGAGGGTAAGCGGTGGTGGACCGTTAAAAAGTGACGCTACCGCTGGTGGGCACGTGGGTTGCAGTCGAGGACGGTGGACCGGGCGGGAGGCCGATCTGTCGGCCCTGCCGGTTGGAACCCGTTTAGCGTCGAAAAACCACAACGATTTTGTTGATTACGGAGAGGCCAATCATGGAAGGCAGCACACAAAAAGCACGAGGATTCGCTGCGATGGATCAGGAGCGGCAGCGTGAGATCGCCCGCAAGGGCGGGAAGGCGGCCCACGAGCGGGGCACCGCCCATGAATTCACCAGCGAGGAAGCGAGAGCCGCCGGCCGCAAGGGCGGCGAGCGGGTGTCGGCGGACCGTCGGCACATGGCGGAGATCGGGCGGCTGGGCGGCAAGAGCTCGGCCGGTCGGCGCGCCAAGGGTAAACAGGAGCCCGAGGCCGAAAGCCAAGCCCCTAACGGCGGTCAGGAAGCCAGCTCGCACGCCAACCCCAACACTGCCAGCGGGTCGGGGCATAACCCGTGACACAACCGACCTGATCTGTCCGACATGGCAGGTCAGCCTGTCGAGGTTGCTGGAGCACCGGCAGGAAAGCCGACGGGAAAACCAGTGAAGCGTTGACGGGCCGATGCCGGTAGAGGGCGTCGGCCCGTTTCTTTGCGCGCCGGGTGGACCGGCCGAGCAAGGGGCAAGTCGCCGGGCACGGCGGTGGCGTCGTTGCTGCTGGCGGCGGTGTGGTGAGTGCGCCGGCGGCGGTGGCAACGCGACGGTGGCGGTGCGGCAGGGGACGCGCGGGTGGCGGTGGGTTTCGGCGGACGGGGTGGTTTTAGAGCCATGTCGGCAAGGTCTCTGAAGCCGGGCGTGCTTCGCGGAATAGACAAAAGCAGGGACCGAGCCGGAGCTCGATCCCTGCGGGAGCAGTCTTGGTCTTTCCAGCCTTCCCACCGAGAGGGCCGGGTCGCGGCCCGCCCGGGCGGGACGACCACCCAGGCGAGACGAGGGGGGCCTATCAGGCGAGCATCTGTCGGAACCGGCGGGCATAGGCGATGGTGCCCAGGCCCAGGAGGCCGCTCAGGCCCGTCCACGCGGCGGTGGGCAGGGGGATGAGGATCGGCTGTTCCTTGAAGACGAACGTCTGGTTGCCCGAGGCCAGGGGCGACGTGTTGATCCACAGCGCGCCGCCGTCGGTGGCGCCCGAGTCGTCGACACCGGGGGTGTAGACGTTGGCGGGGAAGCTGCCCGACGGGATGCTGGCGGTCTCGGAGCTGACGCGCAGTTCACGGTCGGAGAAATCCTCGACGTCGAACGGCTCAACGTCGAAGTCGCTCGACCTGGAGAGGTCGAACGTCGGGAGGGTGCCGGTGCCGCCTTCGAGGATGAAGCGGAAGCCGATCCAACCGATGCCGGTGTCGTTGATGACGGTCTCGGCCTCGATGGCGATGGTGGGCACCGCGCTGGGCGAAACCTGACGGAAGACGATCGACAGCGGCTGGATCACGCCGGTGGCGGTCGGTCCGTCGTCGAACTGGGCGAACTTCTGCAGCGAGAGCACAAGGCCGCCCGGCCCGGTGTTGAGCACGGTCAGGTCGAGGCCGTCGTCGAACGACGCGAACCATCCGTATTGTGAGAGATCTTTGGACCCGGCGCTCGCCGAGTTCGGAGCCGCCCAGACGCCGACGGCAGCAGCCGCGGCAATGAGGGCGAGTTTGAGTTTCCGCTGGACCATGAGAGGACCTCCTTCTAGTGGTCACCACGCGAGGTACGTAAGACGCCGCATCCGATGCGGCGGGACGTCACCCTGCTCGACCGGGTTCATGGATATCGAATGCAACCGTTGCACTGACATTCACCCATGAACCCGCGAGTCTCGGCGAGCGCTGCCGGCACATCCCGTCGCTGTGGTGCATTTGCAGTGAAGGCAGCCGCATCGGACCCGGCGGACAAATGTGTCCGACCGGGCGGGGCGGGCTGTTCAAGCTGTTTCACAGTCCGGTTCGGCGGCAGCAACCACCGACATGAGTGACATGAGCAACGTCAGTGCCAGCATTCACAGCAACGGCTTACGACACGAACGGATGACCCCGATATGCCGCATCACGGTTGAGGACGCTCGTCGACGGCCGCGCGCGGTGACAATCCGCGGAACAGGCCGCACCGAATGTCGCAGCCCGCCCCCGATGCAGCGATCAATGCGATTAACGAAATAGAAGCTAATTGTCGCCGGACCCGCGCCGGCGGGGCCGCGGTTGAGGAGCGTCTCGAGTCGTCAGGGCCAGCCCGCCCCGGCCGCGGGCGCGGGGAGAAGGCTCGCGTGCCCCTTGATCGGCTGGGGGTTCAGTTGAGGCCGGAGCGGGCGATCGCGAGCAGACGCCGCTGGTCTTCGCTGAGGGCGGGGCTGACTGGGATGAGCTCATCGATCCGGCGGACGGTCTCGCTCAGGGCCTGGCGCTGGTCGGTGTGAGAAAGCTCGACGGCCAGCGCGATGAGGGCCTCGACGCGCGACGGATCGAGTCGAACGACTTCCGAGTAGGCGGCGGCGGCCCGCTCATGGCGACCCATCATGGCATAGGCGCGAGCCAGAGTGTCGTGGAACTCCGCGACATCGGGCTGCCGCTCGACGGCAGCGCCCGCCAGCGCGACAGCCTCGGTCAGCGCGGGATCGTTTGGCGACGACGCGCGGGAGACCAGCAGGTAGGCGAGGTTGTTGCCCGCGACGGCCGACGGACTGGCGGCCAGCAGTCCGCGGTAGACCGCCTCGGCTGCGTCGAACTCGCCGAGTCGTTCGTGCACGCGGGCCTGGAGCAGGAGGACGGCGTCATGACGCCGCTCCGCCAGGAGCAGGCGCGTGAGTCGTCCGGCTTCGGCCAGCGCGTCGCGGTCATTGAAGCGAACGCCCGCGGCATACCACGCCTGCGCGAGCGCGAACCGCTCGGCCGGCGCGGCGGCCGGGCTGTCGCGCAGCGGCGCGAGCCAGGTCGACACGGATTGGGCATCGGGCAGAAGCGTGCTGGCGGTGAGGTAGTTGCGCCGGAACGGGACCGACCGGTCGAGGCGGCTGCGGGCGACGGTGACCGCGTCGGCGGTATGGCCGCCCTGGGCCATCGCGCGGCAGATCAGGAGCACGGCCGCATCGGGGGCGGGGGTTCGCGTGTCGTCGCGGATGAATCGCTCGAGTTGACGGAGCGCCGAGGCGGGGTTGCCCAGGCGCAGCTCGGCTTCGGCAATGGCCAGGTCGGCGGCGTCGGGCGCGTCGAGCGATTGCTCGCGCCAGCGCCGGGCGCAGGCGAGCATGTCGGTATACCGTTCGGCCGCCATGAATGCGGCGGTGGCAAGCCTGAGCGCATCGATGTCGTTGCGCATCGACGCCAGGCAGCGGGTGGCCAAGTCGGCGGCGGCATCGGCCTGTCGGCTCCGCAGGAGGCCGTCGATCAGCAGCGCGTGGGCGGGAAGGAAGGTCGGGTGTTGCTCGATCACCGCGGAAAGACGGTCGCGGGTGGCGGCGGCGGTCAGATCGAACTGGCCGTGCTTCAGGGCCGCGAGGGTATCGGCGGTGGCCGGGGCGAGCGGGTCGCGCGAGACGACGGCCGCGAGCAGGGCGAAGTCTCCGCGCGGGCCCATATCGGCGAATGCCGCGGCGGCTTCGGCCAGCGCGGCGAGCGCACGATCCTGTGGGCAGGCTTGGAGGGCCTGACGTCCGACAGTTTGGGCCTGGTCATATTGCCTGGCGCGGATCAGGAAGCCGAGCCGCGCGGCCCAGACCGCCGGAACGCTCGGCGCT
>CAZBOE010000128.1:0-13453 GCA_964493365.1 uncultured Tepidisphaeraceae bacterium
TGGCTGATCGACCGGGAACTGGCCCGGCCCAGCGCTTCCCTGCCCGGCTGGAGTGGTGACCACGTCGCCCACGGGGGCTGCGGGGGTGTGGGCATTCACCGTCACTTAACGGCGGATCGCCTAAAGGCGAGGGTCTTTGATGTGCCGCGAACCAGTGTGAGCGCCGCCCATCGATGTCTCCCGGGAAGACTTAGCTGATCCCCCAGGCCGTGCGTGTCTACAGAATAGCCCATGGCTGTATCGTCCGCGGCGATTCTGTAGACGTAGACGCTGTAGACATACTTGCACAAGGCCAGCTCCGGCACCACTTAGCTGCGGATTGCCTTCACCATCGCCACGATGCCCGCCCGCATCGCGGCCGGTAGGTATGGCCACGCTGCGGCGACATCGGCGAGGTCATGATGCGTGGGTGCGGGCGTAGCGATCGGAGGCTGCGGAGTAGGCTCATGTTTGACTGCGCCGGATTTTGCGCCGCCGGCGGGTGCCAAACGCTGATTTTCGGGGGTTTCGAAAGGAAGTTCGAGCCCTGTACGGCCCAATGCAGTGAATCCCGCCGAGCGTCGGATCTGGCGCCGCTGCCCTGCGGGTGGTGGCGCGACTGAGATGCGGGGGAAACGGGAAGCTTCCGTTTTTCTTAGCTTGTCGCAGGGCGGCGGCGGTGCCGGCAACCCATCGCCCAGCGCCTCCGTACACCGCTTTCTTCTCCAGAGTGCAGTGAATGCCAAGGCCTATGGCCCCGTTGACCTGGGGCACGGGTGCTCCCGCCCTGCAGACGGAGTTGACACCGGCGACGGCCACTTCTCGTACGGGCGGCGGCTCTGTGTTGTGAGTAAACCGTGGCGCCTCGGCCCCCCTTCCGGTCTTTGCTGGTCTCGCGCGGTTCATATGTCATGTGGCCGCCGATCTCGCGGGCGGGCTGATCAACCGGCTCACGGGCCTCCCGGCGGGGCGACCGTTGGGGGCGACCATCCACTCAGCGTCGTTGCGGATGCTGACTACCGTTGGTTTGCTCCTTCGATCAGGCGCATGACGCTCTCGTGGAGCATAACGTACCCCCCACCGCGGCAAGCTTCGGACACTGACTCCAAGCATTGGCTGACAGCATCGCCCCAGATCTCCATCCGGCCGGCAATTCCTGTCTCACGCACAACACAATCACCGATACTGAGGCCGGCACAAGCGACCCGATGAGGAATTCGACCCCTCAACCTCGCCCTGTCCTCTTCAATGGAAGCCAGAAGCTTGCCCACCCCAAGCAGGATGTCCGACACCACATCCAGTTGGTTCCCTTTCTGCACAGGGAAAAATACGACGCAGTCTTCGATATCACCCCCGGCAACTCGCCCGTTGTACTCTCGCACAAATCCCCCCACCGCCGCATGCAGCCGATCCTGATGCTGCAACAGCGCATCAATGCTCGTCTGCGGAGTCAGCGGGGCAGGTCCGCCGCACGATATGGCGCACAACAGGGCGTACTCATTCTTGTATCCTGGTCGCATGTCTAGCCCATCGTTATCGGAGGTGACGACAGCCTTGCCTGCCCGACCGCTCACAATGGCTTCAGCGGTAACGGAATGTGGACTGATCGGGCACGCCTTCAGCGTGGCAACAGGTCCGGCCGCGTCATCGCGGTAATCTAGCGCACCCTCGGGCGACACGATATCCGCACCAGTTCGTGCTGTAATTGATCAGGACCGGCGAGTAACTGTTTCACTCACCAGATAGGCCGGAGCGACTGAAGCCGTCGTGAGGCTTAGACGGGCTCGATGTTCACGGCGGTCGCCGCGACGTGGCCGGTGTGGACCACCAGCGCCATCGCGCCCGACGCCAGCGCGCCGGTTGGATCATTGGCGCGCAGTTCGACGCCGTCGACGATACCCAGCAGTTCGTTGCCGCGTGCCGTGAGCGACCACGGCTTGGCCGGGTCGTCATTCTTCCAGACCATCGTGGTGCTTGCCAGGACGGTCTCGATGCCGTCAAGCACACGGACCAGCGCCAGCGTCTGGTCGTCGCGCTGCAGCAGGGCGTGGTAGCGTTGCAGGCCCTGGACACGGATCGCCAGGCCGAAGGCCTTTCCGAGCTTGGAGCTGAGTGTCGTGGCGATGCGATAGTCGCGCCAATCGGCGGTGCCGTGGATGAGCATGCCTGCGCCCGACGAACAGGAGATGGCAAAGTCCTCTTTCGCCCACGGAAACACCACGCACGCCGGCACCCACGGCAGCGTGTGGAGTCGGTCGGGTCCGACGCGACGCAGCGTGACGCGCGGCGCGCCGTCCCAGTGCAACGAATCGAGATGGATCACGCCGCCCGATCCGACCGGGCCGTCGATCTCCAGCCCGATCTGGGTAATGGGCAGCCCGCCCACGTCGGGGATTGTCCATGACAGCTCGACCTCCCGGCCGGGCTCGAGCGGCTGACGCTCGCCCACGATCCGGGTCACGCTGGTTTTGTCGAGCAGGTGCGTGGCACACAGGCGCACGCCCACGGGCGACGGGTTGCGCGCATCGGCACACAACATCGCCGTGACGCGGTGGCCTGGCGAAAGCGTCGGGCAGGCGGTCACGGCGTAGCCGCCGGCGCCGGCGTTGAGCGACGGCAGCGGATACGTCATGGTCATCACCCGACCGACGCGGCCGACACCCAGGCGATCGAGCTTGATCGTCAATCGGCCGCTCGTGTTGGAGACCGCTGCGGCGCCGCGGGCGTCGGGCGCGGTGTCGCTGACGAATCCCTGTGTCGAGCCGGGCAGCGAAAAGTGGAAGCGCTCGCCCTTCTTGCCGACGACCGGGCCCGCGCCCGCGAGGCGTCGGCCCATGTTGGCCACGCGATAGGCCCAGTGAACCGCGTCGGTAACACACCCGCCGCCGTCGGCGGTCGGGATGAGCATCCGGTCGGCCACGGGTCCGCGCCAGTCGACGCTCTGATCCAGCGCGGCCAGTCCGTTCTTGGTCGCGAGAATGCAGCCGACGTTGCCGCTGTTGCAGTCGGTGTCGTAGCCTGCGGTGTTGGTGACCATGAGCGACTTCTGAAAGTCGTCATCGCCCCAGAGCAGTCCGAGCATCACCACAGCATGGTTGGGCACGATGTGGCATCCGCCGGGGTAGCGGTCGTAGTTGTATTTTTCGTCGATCAGTGCCAGGCCCTGCTTCCAGTCGTCGGTGCGTCGGCGGAGGTCGCGCAGGTCGCGGATGAGCCGGGCGATGGCGCATTGACGGGGAACAAACTGCAGACCGACGTCGATCAGCGCCCCAAGATCGCGCTCGCCGAACGCCGCGGCGATCATCGTCGCGATGACCACGGCACCATGAATCGCCTCGCCGTCGTGTGAGACGCTGGCGGCCCGGGTCGCGAGATCGGCGGCAAGCTGCGGATCGTTTGGCGCGACCAGACCCCAGCCGTCGATGAAGATCTGCGAGCCGATCTGCTCGGCCACCGTCGCGCCGTTGAGCCCGATCGACCCCGACCGCGGCGCGGGAATGCCCGCCTTGAGCCGAAGATAAGCCGTGTGCTCGGTCGAGAAGCCCAGCCCGCCCCACCAGAGAATCGACTTGTCTTCGACGATGTAGTTGAGCCAAGTCCGGCCGATCTGCTCGGCGGTGAGGTCTCGCGTGGCGCCGAAATCCTCGAGCGCCCGCAGGAACGTGAACGTGCCCGACACGTCGTCATCCGCCGCGATCAGCGGATAGTTGAGCCGATCGTGGACGTAGTAATTGACCAGGCCCAGTTCCTTCTCGATACGCGCGTTAGACCACCCCTCAAAGGGCTTGCCGACATAGACACCGATCAGCTTGCCGAGCACGCCGGCATAGACGCGCTCGAGATAGTCTGCGGGAGTCTGCCTCACCCGACCCTCCTGGGGCTCACTGCGGCCAAACCGCCGACACCGGCGCCATCGCTGACATGAACGTTCACAATGTGGCTTTTCTGTGGACCGCACTTAGACTATCCGCGGAGCAGGACACCGGTCAATGACGTCACTCATCCCACCCGCGGGCTTCGCATGGCACGGCGTCGGCCAAGACCCGCTGGGCATCGCCGAGTATATCGGCGCCGTCGGGCCTGAGCTCCGCCCTGCCATCGTCAGTGCTTACACCGCCATCCATCCGCTGTGGACGAGCTTTGCCCAGTGGCGCGGATACACCCGCGACGAGCTGGTGGCCCAGTTCGAGGCCTATCCCGATTGCATCCACCATCTCGCCGTGCCGATGGGGGTGTCGCGTCCGAATGAAAAGTCGACGCCCTGGACATGCCTTGATCTCATCATCAAAGGCTCGCTCGACACCCACCTGCGCGACCTCGCCCGGCTTGTGGGCCAACTGCGTCATCCGGTGCTGCTGCGCCCGGGATTCGAGTTCAACGGCGACTGGAACGGCTACGACCCGGCGCTCTATATCCCGGCGTTTCGGCGGGTGGTCGATGTCATGCGCGATGTCGCGGGCGAACGCATCGCCTGGGTCTGGCACGGGGTGACCCATACGCCGGGGCTGCCCGAGTGGATGCGCTGGTATCCCGGCGACGACTACGTCGACTGGTTCGGCCTGTCCACCTTCAGCCAAGGCCATCTTGGCGACGTCAAGGGCGGCGCGTGGATCCGCGACGCTGAGGCGCACGGCAAGCCGCTGATGATCTGCGAGAGCACGCCGATGAAGTTCGATATCGCGACGCAGGCCGATGAGGCGTGGGCCGGCTGGTATGCACACTTGTTCGACTTCGTCGCCCGTTACAACGCGTGCCGCGCGTTTGTCTACATCAACCAGAATCTGGCGCAGTGGCCCATGTGGAAAGACTTCGGCGACAGCCGCCTGCACCGTTCGCCCGCGGTGCTCAAGCGATATCGCGCCGCGCTGCAGCGGCCCGGTGTGCTCCACGCGCGAGCACTCGACGTGTGATGGGGCTGGTGTATGACGCCGTGGGTGTCTGGTGTTGCGGGCGGTGGCGCGGTGACTGATGTGCCGATATCGCGTCTCACTCGATCGCGGAGACTCATGGGCAACCACGACGCTGGCCTCAGCGGCAGTCCACTGGAAGAAGCCGATGCCCGGCTGACAGGCCTTGGGGCCACCCTTGTGCCTGAGCCTTCAAGGGTGACGGGTCGCAGCTCGCACGGCCGCTTGTCGAGGCGTGTCGACACCGTCGCCCTCGACATCGCCCACGACACACTTGACCCCTATGGACCCTCGTATTAAGTTAACTATATGAACGATCATAGGCGGACCCGGGCGTCCTTTAGCGTTACTGCGGCCGTTGCACTTGCCGCGGCCGGGCGTCCGGATGGGACACAGGCCTGGTTTCTCCCTGGTTGAACCGATCGGAGTGACCGGCACCCTCCGCGGCACATCTGCACGATCCTCCCGCAGTCGAATCGCGCCCGTGACGCGGGCAACTCAACCAGGCGGACGGTCAACGGCCGGCGGATTCTCTCGCAGCGTCGATTCATGCGCGTGACGATGACCGTTATCTTTCGGCTAAGAAACTCGCTCGCCAGAGCGGCGGCTGCGGGCCCGGCGCGATCATGCTGCGTTTTAACCACGCGGCGGTCGCAAGGCACCGCAGGATGTGCCGGAGGTGATCGATGCGAAGTCTGATGTTCTTCGCGCTGGTGGTAGGAATTGCCATGAATGCATTCGCCCGCACACTTGTTGTCGATTCATCCCATCCGGCCGCCAACGACAGCCATGTCGGGAGCGCCGAATCGCCGCTGCGGACAAT
Organism: uncultured Tepidisphaeraceae bacterium; assembly: GCA_964493365.1. Taxonomy (GTDB): domain Bacteria; phylum Planctomycetota; class Phycisphaerae; order Tepidisphaerales; family Tepidisphaeraceae; genus CAZBOE01. The sequence continues at coordinate 5,710 of CAZBOE010000128.1, forward strand.
CTCCGCGGCGGCAGAGCGGGCGCAGCCGGGGGACGTGATCCTGGTTCAGCCGGGGGTCTACCGTGAGCATGTCGTGCCCGCGCGGGGCGGCGAAGCGGGAAAGCCGATCGTCTATCGCGCAGCGGTTCGTGGGCAGGTTTACGTCAAGGGGTCGGACGAGTTCCGCCCCGACTGGAAGCCGCTCGACCACGCCACGTCCGACGTCGTGGTCGGCCACTTCAACGCCGACTCGTTTCACAACGACTTCAACCCCTTCCACCACGGTTTTCGTGGCTATCACAACGTGGTTCGGCCATTCGATCCCGGCGAGGCCCCGCAGGACAACCGCCCTCAGCGCCCCAACCTCCGGCGCGAGCTCGTCCGCGGCATGGTTTTCGTCGACGGCCAGCCGCTCGTGCAGGCGATCACCCTCGATGAGGTCCGCGCGATTCCCGGCAGCTTTCACGTCCCTCCCGAGGGGGGGAAGGTGGTCGTCCATTTCGCTCCCGATCCCAACGGGCGAGGGCCGGCGGATCGACTCGTCGAAATCACCGCCCGCATGCGCGTCTTTGCGCCCGCTAGACGGGGGCTGGGGCACATCCATGTCGACGGCTTTGTTTTCGAGCACGCGGCCAACAACCATCCGACACCGCAACTGGGCATGGTCTCGACGCGAAGCGGACACCACTGGACGATCGAGCACTGCACCATTCGCTTCGCGGCCACGATCGGGCTCGACGTCGGCAGCGAGTGGGGCATTGAGCAGTCGCCCGAGCAAGACCCGATCGAGATCGAACGCCGCTACGACGGCCCGGGCTACAGGCCCGGCTTTCACGTCATTCGCAACAACGTGATCTCCGACAACGGCCTGGGCGGCATGCTGGGCATCCGCACGTGGGGTACGCGCATCGTCAACAACGTCTTCGCGCGCAACAACCGGCTCGCGTTCCGCACGTGGGAAGTCGGCGCGATCAAGATGCACTTTTTCTTCGACGGTCTGATCGAAGCCAACCTGATCCGCGACAACGATTGCTTTGGCATCTGGCTCGACAACCAGTACACCGGCTCGCGCGTCACCCGCAATGTCGTCGTCAACAGTCACCTCGCGGGCGTCAACGTCGAGCTCGGCCACGGCCCGGTGCTGGTCGACAACAACGTCATCGCCTACACCCGCGCCGGCAGCGGGATTTACAGCCATGACGCCAGCGGCGTCACCATCGCCCACAACCTGATCTATGCAAACGCCCACTTCGGGGTGTACATGGCCGTCGCGACCGATCGCGGCGAAGACTCGAGCCGCAACCGCGTGCTAAACAACCTCATCCTGGGCAACAAGGGCGGCGCGATCAGCCTGCCCTTCGCCTGGGCCCGCGCGCGCGACAACCTCAGCGACCACAATCTCATCATGGGCGGCGGCGAGACGATGGACGAAGGCAGCGGGCCCGAGGCGCCGATGTTTCAGGCCAACACGTCTCACAAGAACGTGAGCATCGACACCATCGCCGCCGCACTGGTCAAGGCGCTCGACGATGCCGGTGTCCCCGCGGATCAGCGGATCGGCGTCGACTACTTCAGGCTGCATCCCTACCTGACGATCGACCACTGGCGTCTGCTCACCGGTCACGACCGCCGCAGCAAGGTCTTCAAGCTGTATCACGAGTTCCTCGGCTCGCGGGTGATCGACTTTGTCTTCCGCCCCGACGCCACCATCTGGACATTCGACCTGCCGACGATCGCGGGCATCGATCGCGATTTCACGGGACGCCCCATGCCCAAAGAACGCCGGCTGCCCGGACCGTTTCAGGATGTTCGTGCGTTTGACACCAACCGCTACATCCTCTGGCCGATGCGCGCCGAGGGCACGCCCCACCTCCCCCGCCCCCGGCCGCCGCGTGTCGATGAAACTGCGACGCCCGACGAGAAGAAAGACCTCTCGACACCCGGCTTCTGAGCGGTGCGGGATCCCACTGGCGCAAAGGGCGACAACACCCGGCCGGTCCGTGGCAGCGGCGAGCGGTCACCCTCGTCGCCGCACCGGCGGGTGTCCGGTGCTCGATGCCGATTGCGCGAAAGCAGGTTGGACCTGGCGCGCCCTCCGCAGTGACAGACGCGCGGCAAACCTCACCCGCACAAGCCACGTTCGCCGGGTCTACGGTATCTGACCCGCCGACTCGTCATAGAGCTCGAACGGCACAACCTCGGGCGGGAGCGATTTGCCGGGCGTCTCGATGCGGCGAAGGAGCAGATCGACGGCCTTGATGCCCATCTCCAGATCGGGGACGACCATCGTCGGTGCAGTGAACAGCGAGCAGACGCGGATGGGCTTGGGGGCGAACGTGCCGATGTGAAGGTCGCCCTGGATGGTCCGGCCGGTCAACAGGCAGGCGACGCCGATCGCGTTGGCATTGGTGTCGTTGTAGGTGACGACGGCGGTCGGCTTTTCGCGGTCGAAGAGCTCACGGGCGATTTCCACACGACGGTTCAGCGCCACCTTCTGAGAAAAGGTCCGCAACACCGGCTCAAGCCCTGCTTCACGCATCGCCAGCTTGTAGCCGTCGCGGCGGTCGGTCACGCTGTGGTGTTCGCGATCGATGTCGTCGCCGTGCAGGAAATCGACGTAGGCAATTCGGCGGTGGCCGCGCTTGAGGAAGAACTGCGTGAGTGTGGCGGCAGCGCCTGACTCGTCGGGGTAGACACAGTTGGCGACCTGTCGGGAGTTGATCCAGATGCTCGGCAGGTCGTTGGAATGGATGAGCTCGATCATCCGGCCGGGAATGCGATAGTGATAGTTGATCAGCAAGCCGTCGCTGAACCACTCGCGTAGCACGTTGGGAACAAAACCCTCGTCGGTGAGCTTATTGTCGGGAAGCTGGGTGAGGAACAGACGCAGCGAACGGGCGGAGACTTCGCGTTCGATGCCTTGGAGCAGGTTGGCATTGAGCGGGCTGACGGCGAGATCGTTGCCGACAAGGAGCGAGATATTTCCGCTGCGGCCGGTCCGCGTTGCCTTGGCCAGCACGTTGGGTCGATAGCCGAGCTCCTCGGCGGCCGTGCGGACGAGCCTCTGCGTCTCTTCGCGATAGAGGTGGGCCTTGGAGCCCAGAATCGCGCTGACGGTCTGCATGGAGACGCCGATACGCTGGGCGACCTGTTGGATGGTGACCGGGGGTTTCCGCCGCCCTGCCCGTGGCAGGGTGACCGAGACCGCGGGATGGCCATTCGAGTTTGGCAAGGTACCTCCTGAGAGCTGCCGAGCCACGAGCCCACGACAATGGCGTGTTGGCTTGTTGGTAGTCGATCGGACCTGAGATGAGTCGTCCACCCGCAGTCTGACACATTGCCTGTCGGCGGGCAACCGGGGTTATTTGAAAAGAGCGCGGGCCGGGCGCGCCGGCTCACAGCGCTGTTTCATGGAACGAGTGGGTGGTGGTTCGGCGCGTCCGCCGCATCACGATGGTTGCCAAAAGCATCCACGCGAGCCCTGCCGGCTCGGGGACGATTTGCTCAAAGCTGGCCAGACCGGCTGAAGCGCCGCCGCTGTAGTTGCCGAGCAGCAGACCCAGGTCGTCAAAATCGGTAACGCCGGTGTAATCGAAGTCGCCGCCCAGCCAGTCGCCGGGCTGGCCATAGTTACCGAGCAATTGGCCGAGGTCGTCGAAGTCGACGTCGCCGTCGAAGTTGGTGTCGCCCGGCACCTCGAAGAGCGAATCGAGAAACAGCGGGGTGGCGCCCAGGTCGGGGTCTTGACCGGCAAAGTGGGTTTCAAAATCGGGTATCCCGTCTTTATTGATATCGATGGCGGTGTCGGCGTGGGTGTCACCGACCGGAATGCCGTTCACATAGCCGGAGACGTAGTCGAGGGCGAAGGGGGTGATGCCGTTCCAGCCGCCGGCGAAGTGAGACGCGGGGGCGTAGACGGCGTCCGGGATGCCGTCGCCGACGCCGGTGGCGAGTTTCTCGAAATCGAAGCTGTCGTTTACGCCGTCATTGTTGTGGTCATGGTTGTAGCTCATGAGGCCCCATGCGGCGCCATCGAACTGCGGGTGATAGGCGTTGTCGCCCCAGACACCCAGCGTGCTCTTCTCAACCAGCGCGATCCGGTCGATCGCCCAGCCGGTCTCGCGGGCGGTGATAAAGAGGCTCTGGGGTGTGCCGACCATCGCGGGCGTGACGAGCAGCTCATGGGCAGGGAAGACGCTGTAATTGTGGTAGATGATCGACTCGGTGGTGCTCCAGCCGTAGTTGCCGTTGTGGGGGAACGGCCACTGGCTGTTGGAGAAGAGGTTCTTGCGGAAGGTGGTGAGGGTGTTGTCTCCGGTCAACGCCCCGGGGATCTGGTTGAGGGCGCGGGGGAGGAAGACCGAGTTGTGATTGTCGTAGCTGGTGGCGACTTCGGGGTTTCCGCCGTTGAGGGGCAGCAGGCTGAGTTTGTGAAACAGCGCGTAGGTGCCGGGCTGTGAGAAGGTGATCCGGTATTGAACGAAGGCCGCCCCCAATCCCCCGTTGGGCACGATCGCGCCGCCCGAGCTGTTGCCGACGTATTGGGCGTTGGCCAGTCGATAACCGCGGCCCCCGGAGTCGACCGTCGCGAAGGGCTGCTCCGCCTCGAAGGCGATGCGTGGGCCGGTCGCAACATGGGCAAAGCCGGTAGGCACCGGCGCGGTTTGTCCGTGTGCCGTCAAAGCCACGGCGCCGAGCGCGGCGCCGACCAGGCAGATATAGCGGTTTTGCATTCGCAGTCCCTCAAGAAGTGTTTATGAACGTTATTAATAGTACCAGTGTCGCTGATTCTGTAAACGCCTTTTTCGCCTTCGGTGGCGATTGACAGGACGCAAGCGGGCCGTTTCGTTGATCGCTGCTTCGACGTCTTGCGCCGAAACCTGGGCGATCTGTGCCGAATGTTCAGTGACGCCGATCGGGTGTCGACGCCGGTCAAGACGTTGGGCGGTGAGGCCGATCACCGATCGAGTCCACAATCGGAATGGCGGCCGTCTATGCGCCGCTCCTGACGCCCGTTTCCGTCGGCGTGGACGGCGACGACCGGGGCGACGCCCCACCGCTGGACCGCGGCCTCGCCGGCCGACGGACGCGCGAGATCTGCACGCGTCGGCCATGTCCTGAGGCCTTTGCTCATCAAACCTTGGCGCGATCCAAGCAGTCAGGACGACCTGTCGACGACCAGGGCAAATCGTCGCCAAATGGGCTTGACTCTCGCGATATGATCGCTCATATTGAGGGAGTCGAGCATATCAGACTGTTTCCGGCACGTCTGCCGGGGTTTGCGAACAACAAATTGCGGAGGACGTGTGATGGTCGGCAAGTCGCTCAGGACGTTTGCGCTTCTAGCATTGCTCACCCCGGCCGTCGTGCACGCGGGTGACGTCGTCTTCGAACGGAACTTCAACGACGGCACCACGGGCCTGGTCAACGGCACGCTGTCACGCTTCAGCGTTGCCTCCGGCCAAGGGCCCGATGCGAGCAACGCCCTGCTGGTCACCAGCCAGGGCGCGTCGTTCGAAGCATTTTGGGGCCTGGGGCAGGCGGTCGGCGGGGCAGGCAATGTTGTCCGCATCTCTTATGACTTCCGGCTCGGCGCAAACCCGTTTGCGCAGCAGCGGCTCTACCTCCTGGGCACCTACTCGGATCAGAACAAAGGCAACTATCGGGCGATGATCGCCGCTCATAACCGCTCGATCGAGCCAACTGCGGGCACGTTCGCCCCGTCTTATCAGGTCCGCGCGCAGGCCGACGGCAACGTCATCGCCAACCCGCTCACTGCGGCGATGAACCTCAACCAGTGGTACAGCATTGATCTGTACATCAACACCGACCAGGTCGTCCCCGCCGGTGCGTTTCGCACCTTCACACGGGTGCTCACGGCCGACCAGACCACATCGCTCGGCGCTTCGGTCGTCCTGCCGCCGACGGGTCCGGACGGCACCATCTACACCGACTGGAGCATCCGGGCGCTGCAGTTCTTCAACTCGCCCAACGCCCCCTTCGCCGGCTTCGGCAACCAGATGTACTTCGACAACGTCAAGGTCGAGTACATGACCACCGACGACCTCACCCGCGTCACCCGCGACGCCTTCGCCGCCACAGGCGGGGCTCGAAGCACCTTCAACAACGACGGCTCGGTCAACGCGACCGACGCGACCGTCTTCATCGAGCAGGTTATGGCAACCCGCGCGGGCGATGCCAACTTCGACCGCAAGGTCGATTTCGACGACCTGGGCCTTCTGCTGGGCACGTATGACCAGGCCGGCGACTGGGCGGGCGGCGACTTCGACGGCGACGGGATAGTGACATTCGACGACCTGGGCGTGCTGCTGGGCAACTATGGCTTCGGCGTCGAGGGCGCCGTGATCGGCCAGCTCGACGCACAGGCGGCCGCCCTGCTTGCCTCGGTCGCCGTGCCCGAGCCCACTGTCGCCGGTATCGCGGCCGGACTCGCCTTGGCGGGCCTCCGCAGACGCCGCGACTGAGGTTCGTTTGTGTTGATTCGACTGCCGGTGAGAAAGCCTGAGCATCGACGAGGCAGGCTCAGATCACCGTTAAAGCCGGTTCAAGAGCCAGATCGATTTCACATCGCGGAGGCAAGAACCCATGAGAGCAATGCGTCCACTCACACTCGCGGGCTTCGTGGCGGCGGCCATGTCGGTCGCCGGATCGGCCCACGCACAGACGCTGTTTCAGCGCAACTTCAACACCGGTTCGTCCCCCGGATTCGACAGCACATTTCCTTCGACCATCTTCAGCATCGACCCGACCGGCGGGCCCGACGGCACCCCGGCGCTCAGGACCGTCGGCAACGGCAGCACGTTCGAAGCGTTTTGGAACGTTGCCGGCGGCGCGCCGGTCAGCGACGGCGTCTTCCGTCTCAGCTATGACCACCGCGTAAACAACCCGGGTTTTGCGGGCTCACGCCTTCACCTGATGGGCACGTATAACGATGCCGTAAAGGGCCGCGACGGTGTACCCGGCCAATACCGTCCGCTGTTCGCCATTAAGAACTCTCTGAACAACCCGGCCGACACGCCGCCATTCGCCGGCACGCCCGACGAAGGGCCGACAACCTTCGAGGCCTACGGCGAGGTTCACTACGGCGTCGGTCAGGTCGTTGACTTCATGGGTGCGTTCCCTGCCACGAATCTGACCAGCAACACGTATCGTCACGTGCAGCAGTTCGTGTCGCTGCGACAGATCCTTGCCGATGGTGCGGCGCGGGCGACCACCCGCGTTCTGAGCATCGATCGCAGCGACGTGCTCGGCAGCGTAGGCAACAACGAGGTCAACCCGTTCGCGGGCGGCAGTTCTCCGTTTGTCGCCTATGGACGCTACGAGATGCGGGCCATCCAGTTCTTTAACTCGGGCGGCAACACCCAGACCGGCAGGCCTGTCTTCACCGGCTTCGGCGTCACCAACTGGTTCGACAACGTCCGGTTCGACCGCATCACCGTTGCCGATATCGACCAGGTCTTTGCCGACATCCGCAACAACGTGGCCAGCCGCGACAGCGACTACAACAACGACAACCTTCTCACCGCCGACGACGGGACGATCTTTATCGAAGAGGTGATCGGAACGCGCCCTGGCGATGCGAACCTCGATTTCGCGGTCGACTTTGACGACCTGGGTCTGCTTCTGGGCGCATACGACCAGTCTTCCGGCTGGGGCGGCGGCGACTTTGACGGCGACGGGATAGTGACATTCGACGACTTGGGCGTGCTGCTGGGCAACTATGGCTTCGGCGTCGAGGGTGCCG
>CAZBOE010000129.1:0-13408 GCA_964493365.1 uncultured Tepidisphaeraceae bacterium
GGATAGGCGTCGATCGCGCCGGCGACGAAGAATGCGTCTTCGAGTCGTTCGATGGCCGCGGCATGGTCGCCTGCGGCGGCGTGATAGAGCGCGGCGTGGCGCAGCAGGCCCGACAGCTCGACCGCGGGCGCGATGCACTGGGGCGGCACGAGCGCGGTCGGGTCGTCCTGCTCGATCGGCCAGGCGATGCCCTGCGCGGCATGGGCCCTGCGGACGAGGTCGAACACGGCGCGGTTGGATTCGGTGAGCCGCCCGAGGCGGGCGAGGGTGTCGGGGGCGAAGGGGAGGCGGTCGAAGTCGCCGCGCTGCCAGGCGGCTTTGACGTCGGGTGTGCGGTCGATGCGGGTGGCGGCGTCATGCAGATAGGTGACGGCGTTGCGGTCGGCGGGGAGCGCGACGGCCAGCAACTGCTCGTATTGATCGAGCATGTCCGACGGGGCTGAGCGGGCGATCTGGGCGCGAAGCTGCTGGGTGGTCTGGATGCCCCAGTAATAGCGGGCGCCGCCGATGGCGGTGAAGAGCACGACGGCGGTGATGAAGGTCCGCCTGATGGTCTTGACGCCGGCGGGCTCGCGGCGGACCGGCGTGGGCGCGCGGCTCTTGCGCGCTCGGTCGATCAGCAGCGGTTTTGTCCTGGCGTTTCCGACGGGTCCTGTATTCTTACGCACCGATTGCCTCCGGCTCACGACACTTTCCGGCAGACGCTTACGGCTCCTCCGCACGCGTCACCTGCGGCACGCTGGTCCATCGTGAGAAGACGCCTGCGTAGACGACACGTCCGTCGCGGCGGATGGTCGCCCAGAGCAGGCAGTCCTGATATGTCCAGTCGTCATGCCCGACCAGCAGCGGACCTTCGAAGCGTTTGACGAACGAGCGGAAACTCTGCTCGCTCGGACGCGACATAAAGGCGCCGACGGCCAGCATCACCGACAAGACGATGATGACCAGCATTTTCATCCCGTGGTCGTATCGGACGCCCACAGGCGGCAGTTAACCCGTGCGGGTCAGTCGGCAGGAAGTTTTTGCGCGTTCTGCAGCGGCAGTGCGGCCAATGCGCGGATGATGGGACGTCAACCGGCCGATTCGCCCCGGAGGCGGCTCGGTGGAGCAGGCGGTGATGCACTGGCTGGCGACGGAGTCACACGTCGAAGACGACGCCCTGCGCCAGGGGCAGGTCGGTGCCGTAGTTGACGGTGTTGGTGGTGCGGCGCATGTAGTTCTTCCATGCGTCGGAGCCCGATTCGCGGCCGCCGCCGGTCTCTTTTTCGCCCCCGAAAGCGCCGCCGATCTCGGCGCCGCTGGTGCCAATATTGACGTTGGCGATACCGCAGTCGGAGCCCGCGGGCCCGACGAACCGCTCGGCTTCGCGGAGGTCGCTGGTGAAGACTGCCGACGAGAGCCCCTGGGGCACGGCGTTGTGCAGCGCGATCGCCTGGTCGAAGGCGGAATAGGTCATCACGTAGAGGATGGGCGCGAAGGTCTCCTGGCAGACGATCGTGTTGCGCAGCGGTGAGTCGGCGGCGATCTCGACGATGGCGGGGGTGACATAGCAGCCGCCGGTGGGGACGTCGGTTGTCACGCGGGCGCCGCCGGTGACGATGCCGCCTCCGGCGCGGGCCTGTTCGAGCGTGGTAGGCCGCTTCGTCGATGAGCGGCCCGACGAGCACGCCGGCGCGGCGCGGGTCGCCCACGCGGAGGGTCGAGAAGATCGTCTTGAGCCGGGTCACGAGCTTGTCGGAAACGCTCTGGTGAACGATCAGCCTGCGGAGGGTGGTGCAGCGCTGGCCTGCGGTTCCGGCGGCGGAGAAGGTGATGGCGCGGGCGGCCAGTTCGAGATCGGCAGACGGGGTGACGATCATGCCGTTGTTGCCGCCGAGCTCGAGCAGGCAACGGCCCAGGCGTTTACCGACCACTTCGGAGACGGCCCGGCCCATGGGGATGGAGCCGGTCGCCGACACAAGGGGCACATGCTCATGTGCGGCGATCGCCTCGCCAGCGTCGCGGCCGCCGATGACGATGTTGCACAGCGCCAGCCCCTGGCTCTGGTCATAGTCTTCGACGGCGCGTTGAACGACGGCATGGACCGCGAGCCCGCAGAGGGGCGTTTTTTCGCTGGGCTTCCAGACGACGGTGTCACCGCAGACGAGGGCGAGCATGGCGTTCCAGGCCCAGACGGCCATGGGGAAGTTGAAGGCGGTGATGACGCCGACCACGCCCAGCGGGTGCCACTGTTCCATCATGCGGTGCGACGGACGCTCGCTGGCGATCGTCAGTCCGTGGAGCTGTCGCGACAGCCCGACGGCGAAATCGCACATGTCGATCCATTCCTGCACTTCGCCCTGGGCTTCGGAGGCGATCTTGCCGGCTTCGAGGGTGATGAGGTCGGCAAGCTGGTGCTTGTGCTTGCGGACGCTCTCCCCAATCCGGCGGACCAGTTCGCCCCGCAGCGGCGCCGGAACGACCCGCCAGGCGTCGAAGGCCTTGCGCGCCGCCGCGACCGCGCCGGCGACGTCGCCGCCGTCGGCCTGGCGAAGCGAGAGCAGGGCGCTCCCGTCGATGGGGCTGGTCTTGGTGAGCCGCGGGCCCTTGCCCTCTGAAGCGACCGAGCCGATCCAGATTGCCTGATCGAGCGGATCGACGCCCAGCTCGGTCATGATCTGCTGCGCTGACGATGACGTGTCGATCGACATTGACGCCTCCATGGCAGTGCGGGCGGGCTTTACATGGCGATCTTGGCGGCCGGCGCCTTGATCGACACCTGCTGCTGCGGGCCGACGATTTTCGCAATCTCGTCGTCGGTGGCGCCGGCGTCTTTGGCATAGTGGCGGGCGTCGTCTTCGGTGATCGTCTCGACCTCGAGATTGCCTTCGACGATGGCGTTGTGTCCCCTGGCTTCCATGGGGATCAGCCGGCCTTCGATGGGGCAGACAAACTTGACGAAGACTTCGCCGCCGGTGGCGGGGTCTTTGAGGGTCATCCAGCAGCCCGAGGCCTCGCAGACCTGATCGACAGTGCCGGCGATGCGGACATAGCGGCCGCTGTAGGCGGCGGGATTGGCGACCACCGCGCCCACGGGAAGGGTGTCGTCGGCGCTGAGCTTCATGGGCTCGCCGAAGGTCATGCCGGGGGCGAGTGTGGTCGAGCAGCCGCCCAGCCCGGCCGCGAGGACGGCGAAGGCCACGAGGGCGGTCATCGTGGGGGTGTTGGCGGTCGAGCGGGCGCTCGCCGGGGGCGGTGTCGGGGCGGGGGTCATCCTCGGATGGGTGCGATTCATGGTCTGCTCCGCAATAACAAGACGGCAGGCCGCGACGGCTTCCGCGGCTGCGCCGCAGGCCCGGTTCTTGTGCCCTATACCATACCCGGCCCGAAGGCGAATGGCGCATGGGCAAGCGTCGGCGAGATGTCATCTCATTTGCGCATGCTCGACAGCGCCGGGCATTTGGCGCTTGCCCGGCGCAGCGGGTGTGGTAATCTCGATCGCACCCGTGGATCGCCGCGGGCCATCGAACTGCCTTGCGTCATCCCCCGGAAAGGAGGCACAAATGTCTGTCCCTGTCACCAACCTGAAGTCGTGCCTCCGTCTCGCCCGCTAATGCGGCGACGTCGCATGCTCCTCCTGTCAACCAGTCGTCTTGCGCGGTGAATGCCCTGCAGGGTCTGGCTATGGATCAGGGCGAGCACACTGACCCATCCATGACCGCATGGTGTCTGCGTCGCCCGCCGCTGGTTGAGCGTGCGTGGGAGGCTCCCCTGTTTGCCTGATCTGCCGGGCGACGGGCGGCGCCGCGCCAAACCCCATACAACGCGCAGCGCGTCCGCGTCGTGCCCGGCCACCGAGGTTTCCTGCGATGGCCCGCAACTCTTATTCGTTTGACGACAACCGGTTTTCTCACGACCCCGACGATGATTTTTCCGAGCCGCGGTCGCGCGGCGAGGCAAGTGAATCCACCCGCGCCAGGCGTGCGGCGGCGATGGCCGCCGAGGAGCTCGAATCGTTCGACCGCGAAGGGCGGCTCGACTTCAACGGCACGCGCCAGGAAAAGGTGTATGTCACCGAATCGCTCGGCGGTTTTTTCGACGACCGCTGGTTCGACCAGATTCTCTTCAAGGTCAAGGGCGGCAAGGAGGCCAACGTCTATTGCTGCCGCGCCACGCCCGAGGTGGCGGCGGCGGTCGGCGCGCCACTGCTGGCGGCCAAGGTCTATCGGCCGCGGATGTTCCGCGCGATGCACAACGACTGGTTCTACAAGCAGGGCCGCACCGCCCTCGACGGCGAAGGCAAAGCCGCCTACCGCGGCAGGAGCCTCCGCGCCAGCAACCGCGACACCCGCATCGGCCAGAAGGTCGACATGGTCGGGTGGTGTCGGTGGGAGTATGAAACGCTCGAGGCGCTTCATGCCGCCGGGGCGGTCGTGCCGCGTCCGCTGGCGGTGGGTGAGACGGCGATCCTCATGCAATACCTGGGCGACCCGACCGCCGCCGCCCCGACACTGCACGGGCTCGAGCCCGATCGACCGACGGCGCGGCGCTGGCTCGCGTCGATCCTGGCCGACATCGAGAGGGCGCTGGCCCACCGGCGCATTCACAGCGACCTGTCGGCCCACAACATCCTCGTTCACGATGACCGGCCCTGGCTGATCGACTGGCCGCAGGCGGTCGATGCCACGCGGCATCCGGAAGCACGGGAGATGCTCATGCGTGACCTCGAGCGGGTGATCGACTACTTCGCCCGGCTGGGCGTCCATCCCGCGGGCCTGCCTGCGGGCGCGGGCAATGCCAGGCGGATCGCCGGCGACCTGTGGCACCTTTTCGAGCGGGCGAACTTGTGACCCGGCACCGCGCGGCACCGCAGCCTGGCGTGAGCCAAGGCGGAGCATCGTCAGTTCGCGCGCGGCCGCAACAGTGCGATTGCCTGCTTCGCAGGCAGTCAAAAAGATGAGCCGGCGCGAGAACAAACTCGCTTCCGTATAAGCTGATGCGGTGGCGACAGCGGGTGAAGCCAACTCGAATGCCGGCCGATCCACCGCGGCCGGCCCGGCGGCGCGGGGACGACCTGAGCCCGGCGGTGGCGGCGCGCCCATGCCCAGCGATCTGCCGCCGGGCGCGTGGGCGGTGGGTGTGAGCGGCGGGGCGGATTCGGTCGCGCTGCTGCATCTGCTGCATTCGCGCGGCACGGCGCTGCATGTGGTTCACCTCAACCACCAGACGCGCGGTCGTGAGTCGGATGCCGATGAGCAGCTCGTCACCGCCCACGCGCGGGCGCTGGGGCTGGCGTTGACGGTGGCAAGGCGGTCTGACCTCGAAGCCGGCGGCTCGGTCGAGCCCGCCAATGCGTCGGCGCGATTCCGTCGGCTGCGGCGCTTGCTTTTCACCCGTGTGGTCGAGCAGCAGGGCCTTGCGGGCGTGGCGCTGGCGCACCATGCCGACGACCAGGCCGAGACGGTGATGCAGCGGATCATCCGCGGCTCGGGACCGGCGCTGCTCGGGGCCATGGCGTCGCTTTCGACCCAGGGGCGGCTGACGGTCGCCCACCCGCTGCTCCACTGTCGGCGGAGCGCGCTGCGCGATTACCTGATCGCCCGGGGGATCGCGTGGCGCGACGACGCGTCGAATGATTCGCCCGCCTACCAGCGCAATCGTGTGCGCCGGCTGCTGTCGGCCCATCCTCATCTCACGCCCATGCTGCTGCAGATCGCCGACGCCGCCCGGCGCTATGCTCAGGGCGTCGATGCGGCCGCGTCTGGGGCGACCCCGGGCTCGGGCGTCACGCTTCGGGCAGGCGACCTGGCGCGCCTGCCCGCGCCGGTAGCGCGACAGGTCGTTTACCAATGGCTGGTCATGCGGGGCGGGTCGAAGTCCGACCTGTCGCGCCGGGTGCTTGACGAGGTGCTGGCGATGGCGGTCGATGCCGCGACGCCGCCGCGGCGGCACGTTGCGGGCGGGTTGCTCGTCCGCAGGCGACGCGGCGTGCTGGAGGTGGCGTCGGCCTAGACGGGCGGGCGGTTGTCAGCACCTTCTCATTGGTGTCAGCACCTTCTCACTGGGCGCAATACTCCCGCACCGACCGCCTCCGCGTCACCAGCAGCACCGCCACCGGGTAGGCCAGTGAGATCAGCGCCGATGCCGCGACGTAACCGATGAGCAAGCCGGTTGGTTCATTCGACCCGGTTGTGGTGACGCCGCCGTCGATCGCGGTCGTCGTGATCGTCGAACTGGACGCGCTGACTATAAGAGATATCAGCAGGTAGGCGGGCACCGTCGAGACGATCACGACCCCGATCTTTACCCACGCCCAGATTCGGTGTGTCGCCAGCGCATGACGCGATCCGGTGAACACGAGGATTCCTGCAATCAGCAGCACGACCGCCAGCAGCATCATCGCCACTTCAACCACGATCGCGGGCACGACGACGCCGCCGCTCAACTGGCGCGACCCCCGAAAGCCGTTGGTCTGGACGATCTGGGTCTTGCTGCCGTTGGCGTAAAACGAACGGATCTCGGTCTGTGTCCACGACGGATCCTGCACCGTCACCGAGACTTCGGTCGGGTGGACCGTCAGCGTCCCCATGCCGTTGAAGATCAGCATGGTCCCCGGAGCCCCCGAACCGGCCACCTGCCCGCTGATCACGGCTGCCGTCAGCGGGCTCCCGTCGGCCGGGCGGCTGATCGGTAGCTTTGAGGCCGACAACGCCGCCGAGAGTCGTGCCTGATCGGCCGGGCTCAGCGGCGGGTTGAAGAGCTGGGTCAGCGTCGTGGTGACCAGCGCGAGTTCCCCGGCCGTCAAAGACGCGCCGTCGATCGGCACACCGGTGAGCGTCGATGGCAATCCGCCGACACCCGGTGTCATCGGCAACGGCGCCCCCGGCTGTCCCGTGCCCTGGTCAGCCGTCGATGCTTCACCAGTTCCCGGCACACCCGCTGGTGTCGCCGCCGCGGCACCCTCCTGGGGATCGCCTGCCGGCGCAGCCTCCAGTGGCACTGCCGTTACAACGACCGGCGGCGGAGCAGGCACCGGCTGGATCAGCAACGACAACGCGAGCGCGGAATAGACGGTCGGCGTCGAAAGCACCGAGAACCCGCCCAGCAAGGCGAAAATGATGCTCAGCACGCCCACCGTCGTCCACAGTTTCGGTCGCGGCCGGTCCGCCTGCGCATAGCCGAGCATCTGTCGATTCCAGGCGGGCGGCATTCCCTCCGTGACAGGCTCTGCAGCGTAGACGTGGGTTGACGGCAGAGCCGGCGGCGTTGCCGAGTTGGCGCCCACCGACCGCTCGTTCGTCTGGTTCATGGCCGCACCTCTTGAGGTTTTTCAGGAGTGTCGGGACACGGCGGTTTCGGCACCCGTTAATTCCGCCGTATGCGTGGCTGCGCCGATGAGAAACCGCCGGTTGAAAAACAGCAGCACGACCAGAGGATACCCGATGTGAAACGCCGTGATCTGCGCCGCCCGGCGAACGCCATACGGCTTAAAAAGCCCCGTGTATGACACCGACACGACCTTTCCCGCGGCGTCATACCGGGTGAGCCGGTCATTCGTCGAGGTGCGGCCCAGACTCACGGTGGCCGCAAGCGGCGCCGCGAGGACCAGCGCCGTGACGAGCACGCCCAAGGCCCAGGTTCGGTGGGTCTTCGCCGATCGCGGCACGTCGCGGAACATCCTCCATCCGGCCACGGGCAGATAAAGCCAGGCCGCCATCAGCATTAACTGGCCGAAAGACGACAACCGGCAGGCGTGGATCCACCAGGACGGCTTCTGAGAACGCAGTGTGCGCTCGCTGATCGAGCCGCCGCGCACCAGCTCGATATGCGAAGAGATGCCCTTGTCGGGGATCACCCTGATCTCGATCCGATCCGGCAACGCGCGGAATTGGCCCCGCCGAGACGAGACCGTGGGGAACCGCAGGTCATCGATCGGCCGGGTCTGTCTCGCCACCTCGTCAGCCGTCAGCGGGCTGCCGTCGCTCGGCCACTGCAGCGGAAGTACGACCCTAGCACGGCGCGTGGCATTCCCACTCCGCGGCTGACGCAGTTCACCGGGCGTCTCAACGCTTCCTGTCTCGGTTGTGTCGCGGGCGGCAGCGTTTCGGGCGTCATCCCTGCCGGCGGCGGCCGCCTGCGTCACAGCCTCGCGCAGCAGCACGACCGCCGGTTCACTCCAACCCCGTCCCGCCGTGACGCCGGTCACCACCGCCTCCACTTCCTGGGGGGTGAGCATGTGGCCGACGACCATCCGCTCGAAGGCGATCTCCTGCCGGCTGGCGCCGGAATATTCGGCCGTGCGGAGAAGCTGGCCATGCAGCCATATCGCGATGACCAGCGACACCACCGCGCCGGTCAGCCCCAGTCCGATCCCCAGCGACCCCAACACGCCTCTGACCAGCCATGCCCAGCTTGGGCGCTTCGCAACAGGCGCATACCCGATCACGGTCGGCGGTCGGGGCGCGTCGATCAATTGCGTGGGGAGTGGGTCCACCGGTGACAGTCTACCACCAAGTGACCCGAGCCAGCGTCATTCGTCGGCGAGTGTCAAACCGGCGGCCGCCTACTCGTCCTTCTTCTTCACCCGGGCGGTGGGATAGAACTCGCCGACGTATTCCACGTCTTCTTTGGGTTTGTCGGTCTCGGCGGGTTTGGGGTCGTCGAGCGGCTTGCCGTCGAGCTTACGGATTGCGGGAGCGGTATCGCCCTGCGCGCCCGACAGGCCGCGGGCCGCGGGATCGACACGGGCGCCGCCCAGGCCCGATTCGAGGCGGGCGTTCATCTCGGCAAGGCGTGCCTCCTCCTCGGGAGTGGGGCCTGACTTAGCGGGGGCACGCTCGGGCTCGGGCGCGCCTTTGCCCCAGCTTGCGGAGCGGTCTTCCTCGGCGTCGTCCTGCTTGCGGCGGCCGAGCGTGCCGGTGGCGGCGCCGACGGCCAGCGGGCAGAGCACGCCCAGCACCACCACCGAGCCGGCGGTCGCCATGCCCATGGCGGTGGTCGGCTCGGCCCACCAGGCGTAGGTGTACTCGATCTGCCGCAGGTTGGGGTTGCCGGCGCGGGCCTTGTTCATGGCATCGAAGTAGTCCTTGACGGTCGGCCGCTCGATGCCGCCCAGGTCGATGCGATTCCAGCCGCGCTGAGGCGGCATGAACGGGACGGGCGTCACGATTCGCCATGTCTCACGGCGAGGTGAATTGTCGGCGTCGATGGTGAGCAGCGAATAGGTCATCAGCACCGTGCGCTCGCCGGGCGGGAGGATGGTCAGGTTGTTGACCCAGGGCCCATGCTCCGGGTGATCAGGACGCCACATCGCCTGCATCAGGTTTTGCATTGAAGCGGTCCGCGCCACGGGCGCGTCGTAGCTGCTGTAGAGCCAGCCCGCCAGCGGCCCGACGATCAGCGCGAGCAGAACCCATTGCCACCACTTGAATCGATCCAGTCCCATGGTCGTGCTCCCTCACACCAGCGGACCCTCGCCCCGCCTCCACGATAGTCACAATCTTCGCAAAGTCGCCCCGCGGGGTCCATGCCATCGGGGTGGAAAACAATGACACCGCCGATTCGAGTTTCGCCCGCCGCGGTGCCAGATCCGTGTGTAACGTGCCAACAACAACGACACCAACGCCGACAATACCGGCAACACCACCGACACCGGCAACACCACCGACACCGGCAACACCACCAACACCGGCAATGACCCACGCCGATGACCCACTCCAGCACCGTGCGGCGTATCGGCGTTAGTGGCCGCGAGGCTTGCCGGTTTTGGCGCGGGCGGCTTGTCGGCGCTCGTGCTGGAGCCCGGCCGGCGCTTGTGTGGGGCGTCGGGCATGTCGGCCGACCTGACGCCCCGGCGGCCTAGGCCGCGCTGAAATCGGATGCGGGCCCGCCCGTCACCGGCGCGGCCAATTCTGCCGGCGGTCGAGCCGGCACGACTGCGGAATGAACCGGGCCCGCCGGCTCGGCAAGTTTGTCAGACCGGGCGTGGCTGCGGGCATTGAGCAAGTTGTAGCGATGCCACGACGCACGCGGCCGAAGGCCCATCGCATCGAGCGAGAGCAGGTTGAGGTCTCGGGCAAATTGTCGCCACACGCCGGTGACGACGAACCGCCTGGGCGAAGTCTTGACGCCCGGCCGGATGATGGCCACGCGGCCCTGGGAGCGCATCCGCCTGGAAAACCCGATGTCTTCCATCAGCCTGACGCGGGGAAATCCGCCGACACGGTCGAAGACGCTGCGCCTTACAAAGATCGCCTGATCGCCGTAAAAATTGTGGGTCCAGCGGAATCGGAGGCGATTGAGCAACTTCACGAAGCGGAGCCCCTGGCGGTTCCAGCCGTGGTTGAGCGGATGGGATGCGAAGTTGAAGTCGAAGGCGCCGCCGACGATGCCGTGTCGCCCGATCGCGCGGAGAATGCGAAGGTCCCATGCTTCGGGGAGTGCGGTGTCGGCGTGCAAAAACAAAAGCACTTCGCAATCGCGTGGATCCGGCGTCGAGGCGGCGACGCCGCGGTTGAGGGCGTCGGCCCGGCAGCAGGCGCCTTCGACCACCGTCGCGCCGCACTGACGGGCGATGTCGGGTGTTCCGTCGGTCGATCCGCAGTCGCTGACGACAAGGTCGAACCCGTCGATCCCGCTTTGATGGGGCCAGGTCGATTCGAAGTCGACGGGCGAGCCCGCGTCGGCTGATCGGCCGAGGTGAGGGTGGGGAGGCTGGTCGTCGGCCCTGCGGGACAGCAGGGCCGGGTCATGGCGCAGCGCGGCCCGCGAGCGGAGCGACGCGATCGTGGCGCGGAGCGAGCCCGACTCATTGAGCGTGGGGATAATGACGCGGAGGCGATAGCGCACGTGTGCCAGTGTATCGCCGGCGACACCCATGGCGAGTCCGCCCGATGCCCTCGAGGCGACAATCCGTCAGGGCACTTCGGACAACCTGGCAAGAAGGCCTGTGAGAGAGAACCGAGAAGTGCGCGGCAGTGGTGTCGGCCAGGGTGACCGGATCGGCCGGGACTCAAGCGGGGGGCAGAACGAGCGATCGAAAAACGGGGCGGCTGGAATTGGGGCTTGGGGCTGGGCGGTTAATGAACAAGAGGGCGGTTCCGAAGAACCGCCCTCCGACGATCCGAGAGGAGCTTATCTTGAGCAGTCCGCGACTGGCGTGAACTGCTCGGCGGCGACGTCCAGCCGCACACTGCTTACTTGCGGCGGCGGGCCAGCAGACCGGCGGCAGCGCCCAAGACGATCGGGGCGGCGACAGGCTCGGGAACCGAGGTGAACGTGATCGGGCGGTTCACGATGGTCGGGAGGCCGCCACCGAGCGGGCCCGAGAGGTTGAACAGGCCGTTAAAGGTGAACTCGCTGCCCGGGGTGGCGTAGATGATCGCCAGGAGCGTGTTGTCGACGCCGTTGTCTTCGGTGGTGCCGAGATCGAAGTCGACGGTGCTCAGGCGGAGCGACTGCTCGGTGGTGAACCACGCGCCGCTCATGCTGATCGGGGTGACCGAAGAGCTGGGGTTGCGGACCATGGCGTTGCCGACGAAGGCATCGAAGTTGACGGCCGAGTTAATGCCGTTGCCGATGAAGCCGTTGGTCGTGCCCGAGCGCCACTGAGCGGCGGTCACGCCGGGGACGCTGAGCGTGCCGCCGTTGATGACCGAGAAGGTGCCGGTCAGGCTGGTGATGCCGGCGCCGGCCTGAACATAACCGCCCAGCCCGCCGCCGAAATCAGCGACGTAGAAGCTGAACTTCTCGAGGCTGCCGGCGGGTTCGCTGACGACATTGATGTCGATGCCGGCCGAGGCAATCGACGAAGCAGCGGCCACCAGAGCCAGGCCCATGGCCGCAGATTTCAGATTCAGCACGATGTCTTCTCCCCTGCAAGAGATTGCAGTCAGTCTGTCGTGCGCCTGCCGCGGCGGCACGCGACCATGAAGTGTCCGCCGAAACCCTGTCCCGGCATCTCGCGGCCCTAGGAGTTAACCCGGTCGGCGCTAGGGTTTCCTGTTGAACCCGCTACATGTTGTTGCAGAGTTTGCTAGGGTTGCGCGCGCGAATATCGCATGTTTCCGCGCCGTGGGCACGAATATGCTGACGAATCGGATCATTGCAGACGCGAAAAGGACCAGAGGCTTTGGGGCCTCTGGTCCTGGATGTCTTCAGGCTGTGGCTGTGGGAGGACCGCTTAGTGACGTCGCCGGCCCAAGAGCACTGCGGCGACCGCCATGCCTGCCAGCGCCGCCGACGGTTCGGGAACCACCGTTGCCGCAACCTCGAAGGAGAAGGGCTGGCTGGTGAGCGTGGTCCGACCGGGTGCCGAGATGTTGAACAGCCCGTCGAAGCTGAAACCCGTACCAGGGGCTACATAGATGACGCCCAGCAACGTTTGATCGAACCCGTCGCCGGTGGGGATGTCCGACGGCTTGAGCCGCCTGCTGCTCGTGGTGCTGAACCAAGGGTTGCCGAATAGCGAGGTGTAGGGGCCACCAGCAGGAGTGCGTGTATAAAACTGCGGGACGAGGTTGTTGACACGCTCAAAGTTGAAGTAGGTTTGACCTGAGATGCCTGCCGAGGCGGAGGTCAGGTTGAGAAACCACGTGCTGTCGCTTCCGGGCAGGCTCAGGGAACCGGCGCCGTCGACCGAGAGCGTACCCGTTACGCTGGTGATGCCGCCGTTGAGGACGTTGTACGGCGCGTGGACGCCGTCGAACTGGGTGAGCCGGAGCTCAACGCGGTCAAATGCGCCATCGGCCGCGCGGGTGGATGACACCACCACGCCAGCACTGACGGCAGACGAGAACCCGGCGGCGACAAGTGTCGCCGCGGCGAAAAAACGGACGTTCATGGGGGACCCCTTTTGTGAACAGTCTGCCGTCGTGAGTTGAGACCCATCTCGACTCGCCAGCGGCCGACGCGGAGGACAGTGACAGCCGCAGGCTTTGCGTGTGTGTTTGCCCGCTTAGCGTTTGAATAATTCACGCAGTCGATACACGCGGCTGGCAGCGCCGACTGGAAACACGCAAATAAAAAACGGGCCAGAGACGCGAAGTCTCGGGCCCGTTCTGTGAAGGAGGAGGACCGGGTTGTGGTCGAAGACGCATGGCCCGGTGCAACGAATTTCGCAGCTTTGAACTGCGTGGGCCACTTGCTTTCGGCGAGCGGGATTAAACCGACCTCATGTGCGGGATTGATGGCGGATATGTGAAGATTTGACAAAGAGTGAAATCCTTCTGTCTCCGGCCGCGCTGACGGTGCGGGGCGCGTCCGGCGGAGGGTGTGGGCGCTGGGCGGCGGCTCGGATCTGCGACGGTGTGCGCGGGGCGAGATATCGGCGCGTGACGAGACATCGCCGATTCACGCCGCCGGCGCGAAGCTGTGGATCATCGAACGGACACAGACGTCGGCGCGGGGCGAGACAGCGGCGCGGGGCGAG
>CAZBOE010000130.1:0-9995 GCA_964493365.1 uncultured Tepidisphaeraceae bacterium
AGCGACAGCAGCTTTGACCTGATCATCAGCGACCTGGGCCTGCCCGACGGCAGCGGGCTCGATCTGATGCGGTCGCTGCGGCAGAACCACAACATCCCGGGCATCGCGCTGTCGGGCTACGGCATGGAGCAGGACATCTCCCGCAGCCTCGAGGCGGGATTCGCACAGCACCTGACCAAGCCGATCAACTTCGACCAGCTCAAGGCGGCCATCGACCGGCTCTCCGACTGATTGCCCGCCGCCGCCGGGGCGCGCATGATCGACCGCATGGCAAGTGTCGTGGCATATGACCGGGCGATGGCCGAGCTTTTGTCGCGCGGCATGGTGTGCCTTTATTTCAACTCCGGCTCGTTCGGGTTTGAGGAGAGCCGCGAGGTGGTGCACGCGGGGTGGCTGATCGGCGACGACGCCTCGCTCACGCCCCGGGCCCGCGACGCGGCGCGGGTCATCGATCCGCCCGAGACGAGGCGGCTGGCGCAACTGGCCGGGGCGCTGTGGCGTCGGGTTGGCGGGCCGGCATGGCTCATGCCGGGCAGCCACTGGGCCTATGAGCTCGACTTTGCCACCCCCGATTTGGCCGGCGTGCTCGAAGCCGCGGGCATCGCCCCGCGCGAGCTTGATGTGCACGACGGCCGACCCGTGCAGTTTGATCCGCACGAAGCGGAATCGTTTGAGGCGGTCGTCTCGTGGCTGCTCGACAGCGGCACGACATCGGACTATCGCCTGGCGCTGCTGGGCCCGGGCGGGGTGACGGTCTCGGGGATCATTCATCACCACAGGCAGCTCTGGTGGACGACGCCCGCGCCCTCGTCGGGGCTGCTGGGGGCCTGACCGCGTGACCCGCGCCCGCGGGGCTGTTATCGGACACTGCCGGCGTGCCCGCGTCTGATAACGCCCCGGGGGCCGAAAACGCGGGCGCAGGGTTCAGATTTTTGCACACTCTCGACGATGCAGGGGACCGGCAGGGTCTGCCGCAGTGCGGCGCAGGTGGTGCGCCGGGGCACGAACAACAGTCCCTGCGAAAGGAGCGTGTGCGCCCGGCGCGTATGAGGCGACGGGCATCCTCTGCGGGCGACGCCCCGTGGACGGGCAGCGACACAAGGCTGCCGCAATCCACTCCCGATCGGCGGTCAGCCGCCTTGCACCGACGACGCCGCAGAACACATCTGATCAACCGTCAACGGAATGACGCGTGCAGCCAACCGCAGGCCCGCAGAGCCGAGCCGACGCTGCCGCAGTGTCTAAGGAAGGACCGTCATGACCAGGATAAACACCAACGTCAACTCGCTCATTTCGCAGCGCGTCTTGCGCCGCAACAACGAAGACCTCAACACCAGCCTCGAACGCCTGAGCACAGGCCTGCGCATCAACCGCGGCGCCGACGACCCGGCCGGCCTGATCGCCTCGGAAAACCTCCGCGCCGAAAAAGTCGGCCTGCAGCAGGCGATCGACAACGCCAGTCGCGCCAGCAACATCATCGGAACCGCCGAAGGCGGGCTCAACGAAATCAGCAACCTGCTGATCGAACTCAACGGCCTGCTCAACCAGGCGGCCAACGAGGCCGGCCTGAGCGCCGAGGAAGTGGCGGCCAACCAGCTCCAGGTCGATGCCATCCTCGGCACGATCAACCGCGTGGCCCAATCGACCAGCTTCCAGGGCAGCAAGCTGCTCAACGGCAACTACGATTACACCACCACGGGCGTCAACTCGGCCGACCTGGCCAACGTCGCGATCAACGCGGCGCGGCTGCCCGATGCGGCATCAGTGACGGTGGTCGTGCAGGTGACGCAGTCCGCTCAGACCGCGACGCTGGGCTTCAACAACACCGCGCTATCGGCCGCCAACAACGTCACCCTCGAAATCGCGGGCAACGACGGCACCGAGCAATTGAGCTTTGCCGGGGGCACGACGGTGGCCGACCTCCGCGACGCCATCAACGCGGTCAAGACCGCCACGGGCGTGTCGGCGAGCCTCTCGGGCACCGAGCTGCGATTCGACAGCGTCGGCTTCGGGTCGGACCAGTTCGTGTCGGTCCGCGTCGTCGATGAAGTCACAGGCGGCTTCGCCGCAGACCTGTCGAACACCAGCGACAACGGCCGCGACGCCCAGGTCCTGGTCAACGGGGCGACCGCGTCGGCCACCGGGCTGGCGGTCAGCTACCGCAACAGCAACCTCGACGTCGAGTTCGACCTGCGCGCCGGCTTGAACACCAACTCCGCCACGTCGTCGTTCCAGATCACCGGAGGCGGCGCCAACTTCCTGCTGGGCAGCAAGGTGACCGAGACGACCAAGGTGTCGATCGGCATCGCCAGCGTCACCACCGGCTCACTGGGCGACGCGCAGATCGGCTTCCTCGGCTCGCTGAGCTCCGGGCAGAGTTACAGTCTCACCAGCGGCAATCTCGTCGATGCGCAGAAGATCGTCGACCGGGCGATCAGACAGGTGTCGGCGCTGCGCGGGCGACTCGGGGCGTTTCAGAAATACACCGTCGGCTCGACGGTGAGCAACCTGAGTATCGCGCTGGAAAACGCCTCGGCCGCAGAAAGCGCCATCCGCGACACCGACTTTGCCGAAGAGACGTCGCGGCTCACGCGAAGCCAGATCCTCTCGCAGGCCGCCAACACCGTCCTGGCCCAGGCCAACTCGGCGCCCCAGGCGGCGCTGCAGTTGCTCGGCTGATCCCGCGGCGACATCACGCGAACCACTCCAGCCCGGCCCCATGCGGCCGGGCTTTTTTGTCGCGCCACGGTTGGCCGGCGCCTCGGTATAGTCGCGGCCGATGCAAGGTCCCCCCGTCACCTCAGGCGATTCATCCCCCGGGGGCGACGTCGCCGTCTCGGGCTATGCGTGGCGCGTCTTCGCGCTGCTGCTGGCGATCAACCTGTTCAACTTCATCGACCGCTACACGCTGGCCGCCGTGCTCACGCCCGTCGGCGACGAGCTCCTTGCCGACGATCCAATCCGCCAGCAGAAAATGGGCTGGCTCGTGGCGGCGTTTCTCATCTCTTACATGGTTTTTTCGCCGATCTTCGGCGCCATCGCGGGGCGGTTTCGTCGCTGGACGCTCATCGGCGGCGCGGTGATCTTCTGGTCGCTCGCCGCGGGCGCGTCGGGGCTGGCGACCGACTACTGGTTTCTGCTCGCCACGCGCATCCTCATGGGCATCGGCGAAGCCGCCTACGGGCCTGTCGCGCCGGCGCTGCTGGCCGACGTGTTTCCCGAGAAGCGCCGCGGCATGGTGATGGCGTGGTTCTACTGCGCCATCCCCGTCGGCTCGGCGCTGGGCTATCAGCTCGGGGGCGCGATGGCCGGATGGTTCACCTGGCACTGGGCCTTTTTCACGGTGGTGCCCCCGGGCATTGTGCTGGGGCTGATCGCGCTGAGGATGCCCGACCCGCAGGTCCGTTCGCTGGGCACGACCTCGCCCGGCGCGACGCCGCTGACGCCGAACGTGCCGCCGGCGCCGATGTCGCCCGACGTCGCCTCGCGCGGGTGGCGAGGGCTCCTCGCCGACTACCGGGCGCTCTGGGGCAACCACGCGTTTTTCATGTGCACCGCGGGCATGACCGCCATCACCTACACCATCGGCGGCATGGCGGCGTGGATGCCCAGCTACATCCTCGAATACCGCCGCTACGGATCGATCGAAGGCGTCAACTTCGTCTTCGGGTGCGTCATGGTCGTCTCGGGGCTTGCCGCCACGCTGCTGGGCGGATGGGCCGGCGAATGGGCGCAACGCCGACACCGCGGGGGCTATTTCATCGTCTGCGGCGTCTCCGCGGTCGTCGGCTTTCCGCTCCTGCTGGCGGCCCTGTTTACACCCTTTCCGCTGGCGTGGGTGCTGATCTTCGGCGCGATCTTCTGCCTGTTTTTCAACACCGGCCCTGCCAACACGATCCTCGCCAACGCCGTCCCGTCGGCGCTCCGCCCGACCGCTTTTGCCGTCAACATCTTCGTCATCCACGCGCTGGGCGACGCCATCTCGCCCCCGCTGATCGGCGCGATCGCCGACAAGAGCAACCTCAACGTCGGCATGGCGATCACCAGCGTCATGGTCCTCGTCGGCGGCGTCGTCTGGGTCTGGGGCGGACTCACAAGACGACGGGGTCAGGATACGGACGCTCACACCTTATCGAGGCGGATAACAAATCCGACTGTAGACAAGACATGATCTCTCCCGCAACTATACCATACCACGTGATCCGCTCAAATCTGCTCATGGAGTTTGACGCATCGCGGGCTTTGGGATCAGTTGCGACGTCGCCTCATCTCTGTTTCCTTCAAAGCTTCCATAGCGCGGTATATATTCAAAGTACCGACGACCAACGCCTCGCTCGAAGTTAATCACGTTGCCACTATCACCTATGAACTCGCTGCCGTCACTATGCACGCCAAACAAAAATACACGCGGCCCCTCGCACCAAAGGGGCGGTGCATACAGCGGCCTGACAGAACCAACGTAATGGTTTCTGCTATCGAAGACAGCAAGCCAAGAATCGCCTCGCGGTGCCGCCATACCCGTTGTGACGCTTTTGCACCAAACGATCTTCAATGGTCCCTCGGAGGATTCAACAGTGCCGATGTGGGCGAACTGCGTTAGTGCGCGCGAAGGTTCACGCGGAAAACTCGGATCCGATACTAACGCGTTCTCATACAGGGCGTCCCACTCACCAACCGCCGACGTGCGACAGCCACAGACAAGCAGCATTGAAGTTAGGGCGAAAACCGAAAGGATGATCCTCGTAATCGAAAACACATCACCCTCCCGCAGGTGGATTGGATACCGAGCCATCTATAACCTCGTCAGGTGCAGACGAAAGCAAATGAAGCGCAAACCGGAGCTTCTCTCCGTAGCTTGGGTCGCCCTGCCCGTTGTAGCGCACTGCACCTCGGAACAAGCGATCGTAGTTCACGGTCCCGCATTGGTAGGTACGCCCTGAGCCGTCAGCGAAACCGGTGTTCATCTTCTGGATTATACAGAGGACGCCCAGAAGTAACAGGGCATCAGCCGCGACATTTCGGCGTCTCTAAAACTCCCGCCGCTGCCGCGCCGTGGGGATGTGGAGAATCTTCCGATACTTCGCAACGGTGCGTCGCGCCAGCTCGATGCCCTGGTCTTTGAGCTTAGCGACGATCTCGTCGTCGTTGAGCGGGTTGTTCTTGTCTTCCTCGGCGATGATGACCTTGAGCTTTTCCTTCACCGCGTCCCAGCTCATGTCTTCGCCGTCGGCGCTGGTGGTGCCGCCTGAGAAGAAGCGGCGCAGCGGGAAGACGCCGCGGGGCGTCTGGATCCACTTTTCGCTCACCGCGCGGGAGACGGTGGCGACGTGAATGCCGAGCTGGTCGGCCACCTGGATCATCGGCAGCGGCTTGAGATGCTCCGGGCCCTTCTCGAAGAACTCGCGCTGCGCATCGACCACCTGGCGGATCACCCGCAGGATCGTGCTCTTGCGCTGCTCGATGCTCTCGAGCAGCCAGCGGGCGTTGCGCACGTTGCTGGCGAGAAACTCGCGCGTCTTCTTGTCGCACGAGCGGTCCTTGAGCATCTTGCGATACATCTGGCTGATGCTCAGATTGCTCACCGGGTCGTGGGTCATCTCGATCTCATACCGCCCGGTTTCTTCGTCGAAGCGGATGATCGCATCGGGCGTGATGGGCGGCGCGTCGTCGCCGCCGATCTGGTTGCCCGGATAGGGGTGGAGCCGACCTAGCCGCCTCACCGCGAGCTTGATCTCGTCGATCGGCAGGTCGAGCTTCTTGCTGATCTGCGGATAGCGGTTCATCTCCAGGTCTTTGAGATGGTCGTTGATCAGCGCCCGCTCGAGCTCGAAGTCATGCCCCTCGCTCATCTCCTCGTCGGCCTCGATGGCCGCGAGCTGGATCAGCAGGCACTCGCGCAGGTTTCGGCAACCGACGCCCGCGGGCTCGAGCGTCTGGATGAGCCGCAGCGCCTCGGCGAGGTCCTGCGGGGTGTGGGGGGTCTTGCTCTCCCGGGCGATGGTCTCGAAGTCGGTGCGGAGGTAGCCGTCGGGGGTGATGTAGCTGATGATCGTTTCGCCCGCCGCCCTGACCGACGACGTGGTTTCGATGAACGCCCACTGTCCCAGCAGGTGCTCGGCCAGCGTGATCCCGCGGGCCGCGGTGTTGTTCATCGCATCGAGCTTTTTGTCGCGCTCGCCGTCGAAGCTCGAGGCGCGGAGGCCCGACGACATCGACGAGTTGGTGCTGAATTCCTCGTTCTCGAGATACTCGCCGATCTTGGCGAGCCGCTCGAAATCCGCGGACCCGTCGCCGTCTTCGGAGACCACGAGCGAGCGTTCGTTTTCGGAGCGGTCCTCGATTTTGCCGTCGAGTTCTTTGCCGTTGCCCTCGCGCTCTTTGACCTCGAGAACGGGGTTGGCCTGCAGCTCCTGTTCGATCCGCTCTTCCAGCGCCAGCAGCGGCAACTGGAGGATCTCCATGCTTTGGATCATCCGCGGCGTGAGGAGCTGCCTCATCTCCTGCCGCGTGGATAAACTTTGTGTTAACTGCATACGCGCACCCCATTTAAGACAATCATACCGGGGGCATGAATTTTGCTTGCCTGCTTATCCTAACACTCCCGACGGGCCGGGGCAAACCCCGAAAATATTCGGCGTCGCCGACGAGACCCGTGGACCGGTGCGGTCCCGGATCGGAAAGACATGACGGGGATCCGATCCACCTAGAAACGTGATCGACCATCCTGCCGCCCGGGTCGAGCGGGTTGTCCGCATCCTGCGGACTGTTGCATCCATGCTGACCCGCCGCTTTCAAACGCCGCGCCAGCGCATACAATCTTCGGTTTTGGCAAGTGGCTTGCATCCGCAGGCCGATTGCACGTGAGTCGCAATGCCCCTGCCAGCCAAGCCCAACCCCCTGCCCCAAGTCGCGGATTCCTGCTGCGGCGGGCACCCATCGACCCCCGACCACGACAACCCGACCCCGACCAGGCCACGCTTGGCTGACGCCCTTCTTGCGGACGAGACACGCCAGCATACGCCCGGCACGCCGGCCGAAGAGGCCGCCGCAACCGCCGCCGCCCTGTCGCCGGCCGATGCGCAGGCCGCCCCGGTGCCCACGGTCATGGAGATCGACCGGCTCGATTTCGCCTACGACACGCGGCCGGTGCTGTCGAACATCAGCCTTTCGATCTCGGCGGGCACCACGCTCGGGCTCATCGGGCCCAACGGCGGCGGCAAGACCACCCTGCTCCAGCTCATCCTCGGCCAGCGCAACCCCACCCGCGGACGCATCACCATCGCCGGCATGTCGCCCCGGCAGGCTGTCGGTCGCGGCGACGTCATCGGCTATCTGCCGCAGACCAGCACCACCGACCAGCGGTTGCCGATGACGGCCAGGCAGACCGTCCGTCTCGGGCTGGCCGGCAAGACGGGGCTGCTGCGCAACCCGTCGCGCGATGACTTGGCGTTTGTCGAACATGTGCTCGATCTGGTCGGCATTGCCGATCAGGCCGACCGCCCCATCAGCACGCTCTCGGGCGGGCAGCTTCAGCGTGTGATGATCGCCCGGGCGCTGGCCCCGCGGCCACAGCTCCTGCTGCTCGACGAACCGACCACCGGCATCGACCGCGCCGGGCTGCATCGCTTCATCGAGTTTGTGGTCGAGCTTCAGAAGACGCTGCGGCTCACGCTGATCATGGTCAGCCACGACCTCCGCGCCGTCTGCTCGCTGGCCGACCGCATCGCCTGCCTGAGCCAGACGCTGCATTATCACGACGTGCCCCACCGCCTTCCGCCCGACCTCGTGTATGACATGTTCGCCTGCGACCTCGAAGCCCTGGGGCTCGAGCGCAGAGCAGGCAGCCGACAGTGGACAACGAACGAGCCCCCCTCCGAAACCGCCAGGCAATAAGACGAGCAAGCACCGAAACGGTCAGACACTGAGACAAACGAACGCCAGACCGGCGACAAACCCCTCACCACCCCGCACAAACCACCCCACACCCCCACCCCCCGACACCAAGCGCAAACATCGCTCACCATCACGTATCACTCCTCACTCATCACTCCCCATGTCCCCCTTCCTGATCAGCCTCACGACCGCCATCGCGATGGGAGCCGCCTGCGCGGTGTTGAGCATTTTCGTCGTCACGCGGCGGTGGGCGTTTATCGGCGAAGGGATCGCTCATGCCGGGTTCGGCGGCGCGGGAACTGCGTGGATGCTCTCGCTGGCGTTTCCCGCGGCGGCGTGGCTGGCCGACGACCGCGTCGTCTATGGCCTGGCAACGGCGTTCTGCCTCGTGGTGGCGCTGCTCATCGCCGCCGCGACCCGGCGCGGGCGCGTGGCGGCCGACACCGCCATCGGCATCTTCCTGGTCGCCAGCCTGGCGTGGGGGTTTGTCGCTTACGGCATCTATGGCCGGGTGATGAACGCGTCGCCGCCGGCGTTCGGGCAATACCTGGGCTTCGAGCCGATGCGGGCGCTGCCGGTGAGCCATGCGGTGCTGGCGGTGGTCGTCTGCGTCGCGGTCATCTCGACCGTCTGGCTGCTGGGCAAGGAGCTTCTCTTCTACTGCACCGACCCCGCACAGGCCGAGGTGTCGGGCGTGCGCGTCGGGTTTATTCACTACCTGCTTCTGCTCCTGCTGGCCATCACCATCATCGTGAGCCTGAGGCTGATGGGCAGTGTGCTGGTGATCGCGCTGCTGATCCTGCCGGGCGCGACGGCCATGCTGATCGGCCGGACCATGCGCGGGGTCTGGACGACCGCGCTCGTCTGCGGGCTCACCGGCGCCGCGGCCGGGCCGCTGGCGCACTCGGCATGGAGCTTCATCCCCGAAGGCCCGGTCATCGTGCTGGTGCTGTTCCTGGAGTTTCTCGCGGCGCTGGCGGTCTCGCGGCTCAAACCTAAGATAGTCGCCAGTTGGTAGTTGCGGGTTGCATGGATGAGCGGCGGCGGCGAACTGTCGGCCGGCCGGTGTCGACTCTCCTGCCGGCTGCCGGCTCGCAGTGGCAACGGTTCACCGGCAACGATCCCTTGTCTTCCAGGCTACTTCATCTCGGCTGCGGCACGGTGGCTCCCCCGGAGTGGGTGAATGTCGACGGCTCGGGCAGCGCCTGGCTGGCGCGACATCCGGTGTTGCGCTCGGTGGCGAAAAAGCTGCGGCGCGGACGCGACGTGGCGTGGCCGACGAACATCCTCGTCCACGACCTGCGCAAGCCGCTGCCGTTTGCCGACGCGAGCTTTGACGGGGCATACAGCTCGCACCTGATCGAACACATGCACCGGACCGAGGCCGTACGGCTGCTCAAGGACACCTTCCGCGTGCTCAAGCCCGGCGCCCCCTGCCGCACACTCGTGCCCGACCTCGAGGCCGGCATCGAACGCTATCTGGCCGACCGCGGCAAGCCCGAGATCGACGCCGCCCGCGAACTCAACACCCTCCTGGGCATGCGCGGCGAATCACCCGTCGGCGGCAACGCGCTGTATCGCTACTACTTCCTCTCCAAAGACCTGCACAGCCATAAGTTCATGTATGACGCCACGGCGCTGATCCGTCTGATGGAAGAAGCGGGGTTCGTGAACAACCGCCGAATGGGGTTCAGGGAGTCGTCGATCCCGCACATCGATGGCGTCGAACAAAAAATCCGCCACGACGGCGGCGTCGCCATCGAAGGCATCAAGCCCGCCTGAAACCCGTGTGGCACGGCCAACCCTGGCCGTGAGCCCGCGGCGCGAGCCGCTCGCGCGACGAACCATGGGCAAGGTTGCCCATGCCACCCAAACAGGGCCGGGCCGTGCAGCGTGACCTGACCCCCGGCGACCCACGCCTCCCCCGTGGCACGGCCAACCTTGGCCGTGAACCCGCGGCGCAAGCCGCTCGCGCCGCCAACCATGGGCAAGGTTGCCCATGCCACCCCGGCAGGGCAGGGCCCGTTCAACGTGACATGACCTCGCCGCGACCCACGCCTCCCCCGTGGCACGGCCAACCTTGGCCGTGAACCCGCGGCGCA
>CAZBOE010000130.1:10095-10503 GCA_964493365.1 uncultured Tepidisphaeraceae bacterium
AGCCGCTCGCGCGACGAACCATGGGCAAGGTTGCCCATGCCACCCAAGCAAGGCCTTGCGGCAATGCAGCGTGACCTGCCTCCCCCGCGGCCAATGCCACCAAGGCAAGGCCTTGCGGCAGTCGTCGTCACACGCCGCGATACCAGGCCACCGTCTCGCGCAGGCCTGCCTCGAAATCCACCAGGGGTTCATAGCCCAGTATCGACCTGGCGGCCGAGAGGTCGGCCTGGGAGTGGGCGACATCGCCCGCGCGGGGCGGGCGATACTCGGGTGTGAGGTCGGGGCGGCCAATCAGTTTGGCCATCTCGATCGCCAGCTCGTTGACGGTGATGCGCCGGCCGGTGGCGATGTTGAGCACGGCGCCGCCGATGGGCGGGTCCGCCCGCGCCGCCAGCAGGTTGGCGTGGA
>CAZBOE010000130.1:10615-13386 GCA_964493365.1 uncultured Tepidisphaeraceae bacterium
CACCGCGGCATAGGCGCTCGAAGCGCTCTGCCGCGGGCCGAAGATGTTGAAGTAGCGCAGGCACGCGGTATCGAGCCCGTAGCTGGCGCTGTAGGCGCTCATCAGGGCTTCGCCGGCCAGCTTGGTCGCGGCATAGGGGCTGCGCGGCGAAGGGGGCATGGTCTCGATCTTGGGCAGCGTCGGCGCATCGCCATAGGCGCTCGAACTGGCGGCGAAGACCACCCGCCTCACCCCGGCGAACCGCGCCGCCTCGAGCAGGCGCTGGGTGCCGCGGATGTTGACCTCCACATACAACCCCGGCTGCTCGACGCTCCGCGGCACCGACCCCAGCGCCGCCTGGTGAAAGATCACGTCACAACGCTGGGTGAGCTCGTGCATCGCCGCCTCATCGAGGATCGACGCCTCGGCGAGTGTCACGGGCGTATCCGCGAGGTTGGCCCGGTCGCCGGCGGAGAGGTCGTCCAGCGCGATCACCTGCGCCCCCAGCGACGCCAGCGCGCGGCACAGGTGCGACCCGATGAAGCCCGCACCGCCGGTGACGAGCACGCGCCGCGATTGAAAGTATTGGCCGTGGATAGCGCGCCAGTCGGTCAAAGGTCGCTCCCGGAAAGAGGTCTCACCACGGAGACACACAGACACGGAGAAAACATCTGGCAGAGATGAACCGCCATACCCACACCGCCCGCCACCCATCGCCGATCAGCCACCCGCATGCCTCACTCGCCACACTTCACTCCTCACCCCTCACTCATCACTGCTCACTTCTCACTCATCACTTCTCACTCCTCACGACCCGCCTCACGCCACGGGCTCGGCGCTCAGCAGAATGTTTCCCTGTTTGGGCTGGCGGTCGAGGTCATCGCAGGTGACGGGGGCGAGTCGCGAGCCGATCCAATAAACCTTGTAATTCGGCTGCGCCGCGATGGCCTTGCGTGCCGGGGCCGACGGGGCGTATCCCGCGGCGGCCGACGTCTGGGGGTTGTGCTCGAGGATCACCGCCGGCGGGCGGGGCAGACTCAGCAGGCCGGTCATGCCGCCGATCGCGAGCAGCTCGGCGCCCTCGACGTCGATCTTGATCAGCGCGACGGGCGCGTCGTGTCCGCTCGCCTTGACGGCTTCATCCACACGTACGGCCGGCACGACGTTGGCCGTCGATCCGGGGATCAGCCCGGCGAGCATCGTGGTTTCGCCGTGATTGTGGCGGTCTTTGCCGCCCGCGTCCGGTTCGGGCGGGTGATAGAGCGTGATCTGGCCGGGTGTGTCGCTGACCGCGGCGGCGTGAACCGTCACGCGGCCGGTCAGGCCGTTGAGCGCCAGGTGATCGATGAGCCGCCGCCGGTTGTGCGGGTCGGGCTCGAATGCGTCGACCCGGCCGGCCTCTCCCACCCACCGCGCCGCGTGGAGCGTGAAATAGCCGATGTTGGCGCCGCAATCGACAAACCTGTCGCCCGGGCGCAGCAGTCGGCGGATCAGCCGGGCCGTCTCCAGCTCATAGAGCCCGTGGGCCATGCAGTTGTCGGGATAGTTGGAGAGGTCGAGCGTGAGACGGACGCCGTCGGGCGTGATAAACGTGCCGCGCCGCGGAAGCAGCCGGGCCCCCAGGCGGGCCAGATGAAACGCGCCGCGGCCGCTCGGTGTCAGGCGTGCGTAGGTTCTCAGCAGCAGCGGCACCATGGTGGCGATGTTGTAGCACGAACCCCCACGCCGGCCTATCGGCGACCCCGCCCCCGGGGGACTCATCGCGCAAGCCGAACCGCCCACGCCTCACAGCGCGGGCGTAGCGGGCCGGTGGGCGTAGCGAGCTGGGGCTTCGCGGGCCGGGGGCGAATTGGGGGCGGGGCAAAGCGGACTGGCGGGCATCATGCCCGGGCGCATCAGGCCGGGGGTGAATCAGGGCGGTGTAAATCAGGGATGGATCGGCCCGGCCGGGGCGATCCGATTTACCTATCTTGCCGAATCCGCTTGACCGGATGTCGATCCAATCGGATGTCTTAGCAGTAGATTTCGTAGGCGATGGGGTAGGGAATCAGGTCCGGGCGGACGAGATGAAGTTTTCTCAAGCCCACGCCGGGACGTGCCGATAAAGCGTCTGTCGGCAGCGTTGATTGGCCCGCGGCAGAAAGCCCGGAGCCCTGCGTCGCCGACATAGATGGCGCCGAAATAGATGGCGCCGACTCAGACCGGCCGACCTCGGCGAGCGTGTTCGCGCCGGCGGCATCGCCATAGCGGCCATCAGCCACACCGCCCGGCAGACCTGCCGTGGCGGCGATCGCCATTGCCAGCCCGCTGATTGCGACGCGGCTTGTCGTCCACATTGACATCGGGAATACCAGACAACGCATGGGTCAGACCTCGGCTGGCGCTCCGGGCCGGCAGGCGCCCGCATCGCAGACGCGTCGAGCGGTCGGGGAGACCGTCGCCGCTGGTTGGCTACCTTCGAAAATTAGCCCCACCCCAAGCCAAAGCCAACGGAAAAATGCGGCCGGCGATACTGAAAGTGTGATTTTTCTCGCCCAGCCCGCTTATCGGACGTCACTCTCGTGCGGTAGCGTCCGATAAACGCTACAGACCGCGCAGGTCTTCGCCGCCCGCGCCGATCCTCATCCCCACTCAACGGCCCGTCGAGTCCCGGCGGCGGCTCACATGGCCCGGGTCGGTTGATCGCCCGGGCGTCGCGCATCAGGCGCGGCGACACCCGACGTCGTGCCGCCCGCCGTTGTGCCCCCCGACGTCACGCCGCCCGAAGTCGCACCGCCCGAGGTCGTGACACC
>CAZBOE010000131.1:0-13280 GCA_964493365.1 uncultured Tepidisphaeraceae bacterium
GTAGCGTTCCCGCTCGGCCTCGATTTTCACCGCATCAACCGGCACCGCCAGCGGCCCGACCGCGCGCGACGCGTCGCGGCGGTCGCGGGCGTTGATCGATTCGAGGATCTCCGCGAGCTCGACGATCTCGCCCCGCGCCCGAAGCTGCGCCACCCGCCGCCGGGCCCGCTCGATCGGCGTGGCGTCGAGATAGATCTTGAGGCCCGCATCGGGAAAAACGACCGTGCCCTGATCGCGACCCTCGGTGACGATCCGCCCCCGGCCCATCCCGATCTCGCGCTGCTGGGCGACCAGCTTCTCACGGATGGCCGGCACCACCGCCACATAGCTCGCGGCCCGGGTCGCCTCCGACCCACGCAGGAGATGACTGACCGGCTCACCGTTGAGCAGCAGGGGCGGCGGGTGCTTGCCCCAGTCGAACTCGATTCGAGCGTGCTGGGCACAAAACGTCAGCTCGCGCGGGTCTTCCAGATCACACCCGCGGCGCACGGCGGCCAGCCCGATGGCGCGATACATGGCGCCGGTGTCGAGGAAGTCGAAACCCAGCGCGTCGGCCACCGCCAGCGCCACGCTCGACTTGCCCGTCCCCGCCGGCCCATCAATTGTGATCACCATGCGCCGCCTCACAGATGCGTTGCCGCCGCCAGCGCCCGCTGCACCGCGCGGCAATCCCCCCGCATCATCGCCGATGCAACCGACCGTGCAAGAAACCCCGCGCGGGCAAGCCTTCAGACGCCTGTAACTCGTTCCGCGGCCTGGCCGCCACCGAGCCCCGGCCGAGCAACAGGGCCCCAAGAGAGCGCGGATGGGCCTGCCGGCAGCGCTCTTTTCGTGACATGCCATGTTGCCGGGGTTTGTTCCTGCCTCCGCCACCTTGTCGGGCGCGAACCGGAAAATCCCGCGGATCGTCTTGCTAACACCGTTGACCCGGCCCTTCGTGCAGCGACACGTTGTCGCTGTGGGAAGCGCCCGTCGCGGTGCCGATAACCATCGGTCGCTGTTCATCCGTCGTCACGCGCTTCACGTATTGCTCCGGACTGTTCTCCGATCCCCCCACCATACGAGCGGCCGATGCTGACCCTGACCACCCCCTCTCCTGTTGATTCGCTGCGCCACGCCCGCCCGCTCTGCGAGCAGACCTTCTGCAACCCGCTTCCGGTCGATCTGGCCGACCCGCATGTGCTGCGCGTGGGCGATGTCTATCACCTTTATGCCACATCCCACCCGTCGCACGGATATGCCGCCTGGACCTCGACCGACCTGGTCAACTGGCAGCCGCGCGGGGTGGTCTACCGCAAATCGTCAGGATCGTGGGGCCGCAACCACTTCTGGGCGCCGTGCGTGGTGGCTCACAAGGGCGCGTATTTCATGTTCTACAACTGTGTCGGCCGGGTGAATCGCAGGGGGCGGCTCAGCCACCGCATCTGTGTCGCCATGTCTCACAGCCCGCTGGGCCCGTTCGTCGAGCACGCGGCCCCGCTGTGGGACCCGGGCTACGCCGTGATCGACGCGCATGTGCTCTCCGATGACGACGGGCGGCTCTGGCTCTACTACTCGCGTGACATCAGCGAGCACCACGCGAGCGAGGTCTATGTCGTCGAGCTCGCCGGCAACATGATGTCGGTCATCGGCAAGCCGCGCCGCTGCCTCACGCCCGACCAGGCGTGGGAAGGCTCTCAGTGGAATGAAGCGCCGTTCGTGATGAAGACCCCGGCCGACGCGTGGACGCCGTCGGCGGCCTACATGATGACCTATTCCGCCCGTTGCTTCAGCGACCCGCGCTACAGCGTGGGCTATGCCACAGCGCCCACGCCACTGGGCCCGTGGACGAAGCACCCCGCCCCGCTGCTGGCGCGCTCACCCGACACCAGCGGGCCCGGACACAACTGCATCATCGAATCGCCCGACGGCGCCGAGCTGTTCATGGTCTACCACGCCCACAAGCGCCCCACCGGCGGCCACGCCCGTCACCTGTGCATCGACCGGTTGCACGTCCACCCCACCGACACCGGCCCGCGCCTCTCCACGCCCGGCCCAACGCACACCCCCCAGCCCATACCCTCTGGGGCCCGCGCTACCGTATAACACACACCTCACCCAATGACGCGGTCGACCCTTGCACCCCAGGCACTCTGCACGCCAAGCCCCCACCTGCCCAGCGGCACATCCGACCCAAGTCTCCGCACGGACAAGTACAAAGGCATTTGGTCACCCGCCGGACAACCCGCGAGCCGATCCCGACTACTGCCTTAATCTTCATCCGTGTCCATTCGTGCAGATTCGTGGGCTTTTCCTCTCAACAAAAACATCGCCCACGAATGAACACGAATAAGACCAAGGAGAGAAAACGACCGGGTGTCCGTCAGCCCCGCGCGAGCCGATCCCGACTACTGCCTTACTCTTCATCCGTGTCCATTCGTGCAGATTCGTGGGCTCTTCCCCCTCAACAAAAAGATCGCCCACGAATGAACACGAATGAACACGAATAAGACCAAGGAGAGAAAACGACTGGGGGCCAGTAAGCCCCGCGCGACGTGGCTGTCACGCCTGCATGACTCCGCGGTGATCTACCGCCGTCGACGCAGCAACAGCGCTCCCGCGGGGAGTATTCCGGTCAGCCCCGGCTCGGGCACGCTGGCAAAGTGGCTGGCGAGCAGGTCGAGCGCCGCCTGATCGAGGCCGGCGACCGGCGTTCCTTCGCCATAACTGCCCAGGAGCAGCCCCAGGTCATCGAAGTCGACGTCGCCGTCGCGATCGATGTCGGCCGTGAGCTCGGGGCCGGCCTGGTCATATTCGCCCAGGAGCACGCCCAGGTCGTCAAAGTCGACGTCGTAGTCGACATCGACATCGCCCGCCAGCGCCACGTAGATCACGATCAGGCTGTTGCCGACGACGTCGTAGTCAAAGCCTTCGGTCACGCCGGCAAAGTCACCCTGCACACCGCCGTCGGCGATGAGCACTTCCCAGAAGTCGCCGTAGCGGGGCCGGAAGCCATTGAGGGCGGAGACATCGAGCAGGCCCCCGAGTGTCGCGAGGCCGGTCACGCCCACGGTGTCGGCCGACAGTCCGTCGATCTCGATCGCCAGCTCGCCGCTGGCGATGGTGAGGTTGCCCAGGACCTGGGTATGCCCGATCGAGTTGCCCGGCGCGAGCGTGCCGCCCGAGACGGTGAGCGCGAACGCGACGGTGTCGGCATGGAGCACGCCGCCGGTGAAGTTGAATGTGCCGCCGCCCGGGCCCTTGTTGAGCAGCGTCGTGACCAGCGTGCCGCCGCTGAGGTTGTATGTGCCCGTCGAGCCGGCGAGGGCGCCCAGTGTCACCGTCTGCGCCGTCAGCAGGCCGCCGGTCTGGCTGACGGCGCCGGTGCCGCCGCTGCCGAGCTTGACGGTCTCGGCGATTTCCAGCCAGCCGTCGGTGATCGAGAGCGTCGCCGACTGACCCGCCTGCGAGCCGACCTCGACGATCCTGGCATACTGCCCGACCGCATCGACCACGGCCGTCCCCGTCGCGAGGCGCGCGGTGTCATAGCGGCTGGGCTGCCACAGGTCGGTCGTGGTCGGGGCGGCCAGCACATGCCAGTTGTTGATCTGCGCCCAGCGGTTGCTCACCGAGTTGGCAAACGTGATGGGCCCCGAGGCCGGCCAGGCCGCGAGGTAGTTGATGTATTCCTCGATCTCGGTGTAGCCGTCGCCGTCGCGGTCTTCGTTGTGATTCTGGACACTGTTGCTCAGCCCATAGCGGTCTTCCCACCAGCCCGGGATGCCATCGACATCGACATCCCACCCCGCCGGGCGGACGAACGGCGCGGCGCCGGTCGCCGGGTCGGCGCGATAGCTGAGCATCTGCCGCCATTCGACGCCCTCGGCCGGGTCGGGGTTAAACGGGTCATCCGCCCAGGCCATGATCTTGCCCGTGCCGGTGCGGACTTCGTTGATGATGCGCTCGTCGGGGGTGTCGATCACGCCGTCGCGCTGCCACCAGTTGGGGCCCGTGTAGTCGAGCACGCGGCTGTAGGCCGTCGTCGCGCTGTCGGTGACGCCGTTGTAGGTCTGCACGCCGTTCATCCAGATCGGCGCCGCAGCGCCGCCCGATGCGAGCGCGGCGCCGTCGTTGGCGTCGCCGTCTTTGTTGGTGTCGAGCAGGTTGCCCGAGCGGAAGATGCTGCTGCTGGTGCCCAGCACGCTCGTGCCGCCGGCGCGGGTGGTGATGGCGGTGCTGGTGCCGCCGACCGGGTCATCGCCGCCCGGGCCGGCCAGGTAGAAGTTGTTGACGAGGTTCCAGAAGGTCGTTCCGCTGCGGCTTCCCGCCGTCCCCAGCCAGTTGTAGAAGACGTTGTTGCGGAAGTCGTAATAGCCCCCGAGCCCGCCCGCCTGCGTCTGGGGCACACGCGACTTCTGGTGGGCATAGAGGTTGTGGTGAAACGTCGCCGCGGCGCGCGAGGTGGAATTGCCCAGCTCAAGCAGCGAACCCAGCGCGTGACCGGTATAGCGCACGCCCGACGCCTCGGCGTCGGCCTGCGGATAGTTCTGGCCCTGGGAGATGTTGCTGTATTGAACGGTGACGTTGGCTGCCTGCTCGTTGGCGCTGATCGCCTCGTCGGTGGCATACAGCGCGCTGACGTGGTCGATGATGATGTTCTGACCGCTGATGTCGAAGGCGTCGTAGACGTAGCTGTCGGGGAAATCGCCGGGCGTGGGGAACACGCCGTCTTCGGGCTTGGAGAAGCTGCGCATGCCATAGCCCGGCGCCACGGTGACGTTGCGGATGATGTTGTTGACCCCGTTGGCCTTGGTCACCCCGCCCATGATGTAGACCGGCCCGGGCGCCGTCTGACCCGCGATCGTGACGTTGCTGCCCCAGTTGAGCCGCGACTGGGTATCCCAGCCGTTGTCATGCCCGTTCTCCGCGCCATACCGCCCGAGCCAGAACGTGCCGGCCACATCGAACACGATGGTCCGCTTTGTGCCGGCGGGGAAGTTGCTGTCGGTCAGCCCGTAGCGCAGGGTGCCGATGCTCGTATCGCTGTAGTTCTTATCGAGCTTGGTCACGCGATAGACGATGCCGCCGCGACCGCCGGTGGCGTAAGCCCCGGCGCCGTCGGCCCCGGAGAAGGCGGGAATGCTCTGCGCCGCGGCCTGCGCATCAGACCACGCCACAGCGGCGCAGGCCGTCAGCATCGCCAGCGCCCGCTGAGAAACCACACGACACCGATCGACGCCCCGGTGACACTTGCTCATGTTGACCTCCGCAGCCGTCTTCGATCAGGAAATGACGCAGGCAAGGTAAACCACCGACGGCCTCGCGAAATGAGACACTGTGCAGGGACTTTGGCACTTAACGCAGTCTTTGCGTCGGCGAAGGGTCGGCGGGCCCGAAAAAGAAGAAAGCGTGCCCCATTAAGGGGCACGCTCAGGGATGGTCTTAAGATGGGCAATCTGGCGATCTGATGCGCTTGCGCCCGGCAGATTGCGCCTGTCGGGTCATGCACGCACCCGACGCGTCGCGGGCTTAAGCCCGGCGACGCCGCATCGCCACGAGGCCGGCGACAGGGACGAGCGCCAGCGCGGTCGGCTCGGGGATCACCACATCGGCGGCGCGGATCAGGTCGATCTGGTAGTCGGCGCTGGGGCCGCTATTGATATCGATGATCATGCCGGTGACGGCGGTGAAGTTAACGTCATTGAAGTCGGGGGTGTTGACCGGCACAAAGACCGATCCGCCGGTGACGGGCACCAGCACGCTCACGGTCGAGGTGCCCTGACCGCCGGCCGAGAGCAGCCGAACGGTGATGCTCACCGGGTTGTCTTCGGCCTGGTCGTAGTAGTCGAAATCGACCTCGATCGACAGGGTGCCGCCGAGGTTGGCGCCGGTGAACGAGCTGTAGATCAGCGAGACGAAGCCGTCGAACTTGGGCGGCGACGACAGGGTCAGCACGCCTTCGAAAATGTCGGCAACCGGACGCACGCGACCGGGGAACGTGCCCGAGTCGGGCGCGAGCGACGTCGTGCGGATATCAAAAGCGCCGGTCACCATCGAGCCCGCGGAGACACTCAGGGCATCCGTCGGCAACTCAAGCGGGGCCAGCAGATCGGTGCCGAAACCATCGATTAACACGGCCGCATTGGCCGACGCGGCAACCGCCAGGACGGCGGCACCGAAATAGATGCTCTTCATTGAGATTCTCCTCTCCCTCACAGTTCACGGATCGGCTTCACAGTGGCCGTCCGTACGTCTCTCCTCATCGGCCGGATTTCACCCCGGCCCAAATCGATATCGTCTGGATCACGCCCGACGCCGACGCAGCAGCATCGCGGCGGGCAGTGCCGCCGCGAGCGACGACGGCTCGGGTATGATCACGGTCGTGGTCGAAATGCGGTCGATCACCCAATCCGCACCGGCGGGCGAATCGATGAACAGGCCCACCTGCGAAATCACGGCCGGGTCGATCAGTGTGCTGTCGGGCAGCGGCACGATCACGCTCCTGGATCCGATAAAGCTCGGCACGGACACCGTCGGCCCGTCGACCAGCACGAGCGAAATCTCCTGCCCCGCGACCGTCACCCGCAGCGACAGTGGCTCATCGCGTGCGCCGTCGAAGTCGAGGAAATCGACCACGAGCGCGTTGTAGGTCACGCCGATCGGCTCGGGCGGACTGGCGGCGCTGCCGTAGGCGACCACCACCGTCGTCGCGAACCGCGCCGGCGACGACAACTCGAGCACGCCCCTGGGGCCGTCGTCGGTGTCGATCGATCCGACCGTGACAAAGGCGCTCAGGTTGGTCGATGCAGTGGTTCCGTCGAGGCGGCCGAGCGAAATCTGGCGGTTGCCGCCGGGAAACGAGGCGTCTGTATCGAACGCGAACGACGATGGGCCGGTCGGCGTCACCACCAGCGGGAAATTGGCGGGGTCGGCAAACTCGAACTCGTCGACAAACGGCGCGCCCGCGCACACGCTGGCGGCGGCCAGAGCAAAAGCGGTTGCGATAACAAACGATCTGGGCTGCACTGCTTCTCCTGCTCCACAATCCAACGACGCCAGCGCCTCCATGCGACGCCGACGTCGTCTACAACGGTTGTTCTGTCACGCCTGGCGCGGTTCTCACCGGCGACGACGCAGCATCAGGCCCGCCAGCGGCAGGGCCATGGCCGCCATCGACGGCTCGGGGATGACGGTGCGGAACGCGTCGATCTCGAAGTCGAGCCCTTCGGTACCGGTGATCTTGACCGAGCCGCTCACCAGCGAGCTCAGATCGACCGCCAGGCCGGTCAGGGGAACCAGCACGGTGCCGCCCGTGGTGGGCACGAAGACCGTGACCGACGCGCTGTCAAACGCGGTGGTCGAGTCGGTCAGGGTGACGGTGACGGTGAGGTCCTGCAGGTTGGCCGCGTCGGTGCTGAGGAAGTCGACGGCAATCGCGACGGCGTCGCTGATGTCGAGCGTGCCGGCGTAGTTGTAGGTCACGGTGACCATCGGCGCGAAATCCTCGGCCGAGTCGAGCTGCAACACGCCCTCGAAGATGTCGAGCGTCGGGACGACGCTGGTCGTGGGCGTGTAGGGCGCCGCGGCATCGAGCGTCGCGACGCGGCTGTTGCCCGCGATGACGTCGGTGCCGGTGTCGGCCCCGCCGACGTATTCGAGCGGGAACTCGCCCATGTTGCCCGAGAAGTCGAAGCCGTCGATCACCACCGCGGCGTTGGCCGCCGAGGTGCTGAACAGCGCAGCCGCCACCGCCAGACCCAGAATGCTCTTGCTCGTCTTCATGTTTCTCCCTGCACCGGCGTTGAGTTCACCGGCGCCAACGATCAGCCTTCACAGTGTTGCTGACCCATTCGTCCACAAACCCGCCACGCGCTGCCGTCTGGGCAGACCACGCGAACGGATATCGCTCTGCAATGCCCTTGATTCAGTTCATCCACACCTGATCCCGGCGGTAATCCGCCAGGGACGACGGCCGGCATCGAATCGACGCCGTCAGGTCGGCCGCGTGCGCTCAGGCCCGGCGGCGTCGCATCGCCACCAGCCCGACCGGCGCCAGAAGGCCCAGCGCGCCCGGCTCGGGGATCGTGATGTCGGTCGTCGTCGAGATCGCGTCGATGCGATAATCCGCACCCGACTCGCCCTCGAAGGTCACCGAGAGGCTCGTGATCGCGTCGAGGTTGAGCGCGGGATTGAGGCCCACGAGGGGGACCGTCACCACGCCGCCACCGACGGGGGGCAGGCGGAATGCCGACACGAACGACACATCGGTGTCGCTGTCGACCAGGGTGACCGTGATCTCCAGGGGCAGGTCGGCCGGCTGGTCGTAGCCCAGGAACGCGATCTGCACGGCGTTGCCGTCGAGATCGGTCGGCGCGACCAGCGTGTAAGCGACCGTCACCGCCGACTCAAATCCGGTCGGCGACGCCAGCTCGAGGGCGCCGTTTCGGATGTCCGCACGCGGGCGGATTCGGGTCGTGGGCGTATAGGGCGCCGAGGCGTCGAGGGTGGTCACCCGCGTTCCGATCGCGGTCACGTCGGTACCGCTGTCGGCGGCGCCGGCATAAACCAGCGGGAACTCGGCCGCATTCCCGTTGACCGCAAAGTCGTCAACGAGGATGCCGCCGAAGGCGGATGCAGAAAGTCCGGTTACCGCCG
Source organism: uncultured Tepidisphaeraceae bacterium (assembly GCA_964493365.1). Lineage (GTDB taxonomy): Bacteria > Planctomycetota > Phycisphaerae > Tepidisphaerales > Tepidisphaeraceae > CAZBOE01. Next base: position 8,635 of record CAZBOE010000131.1, read on the forward strand.
AAGCGGCAATAGTCATACGGCGAAGCATTCGCGACTCCCCTTCACAGAAGTCGAGAGCCCCTGCCGCTCCTCCTTCACAAGGAGACAGACCGGCAGAGCCCGTCGCGCCGATTATTAACGATGCGCTGGCGTCAGGCAAGGACTTAATTTTCGCTTGGCTTGGTTCTGGCTTGCGAATTGTAATGATTGCGCATCGCCAGCGCAAGCATTTGTTAAGCCCCCGCCCCCGCACCGGCGGCCGGTATGACGCTCCAACTCTCTGCCACAGGCATAGTTATCGGACTCCACCCCGGCCCGACGGCCCACCCCGCCTGACCGCAGAGTCCGGCTATTCACCGAACAAACCGACAGATCAGGCTTGCCCCAAGTCCAATCGGCTTTCCACCGATTGATAAAATTCTGCAACGGCAGACGTCACCTCTTCGGCCGCCGCCATCAGGTCGGTGTCGCTCTGGACCAGCGGGTGATTCTCGACCAGTTCGGCAAACAGTCGGTCGAGCAGTTGGAGCCGGTCGAGGATTTCATGAAGGCTGCGCTCGCCCGGGGTCGAGCGGTCCATCGGACGGGCCGCGGGCTCGAGCGGCGTGGGGCCGGGCGCTATTCGGTCGACCGACACCCGCCCGACGCGGACGGGCCCCGAACCCTCCGCCGACAGGAAGCCTGACGCGGGCTGCGGACGGTCCGAGAGGTCGCGGGTGACGTGCGGCGGCATACCCACCTCTATCGACTCATGCTCCTCCTTCTGATGAGTCGGCCGCACGCCACCCTGTGTCGAACGTCGCAAAGCGAAGGGCTGTTATCACCCCTGCTCCGCCCGGCGCGAGCGCCCAACCCTGCGTGCAACTTCAGATTCCGCGTCGGCGGCGGCGCATGGCGCCCGCCAGCAGCCCGGCAGCGCCGAGCGGCGCGAGCGAAACCGGCTCGGGGATGACCGGCCCGGGAATGATCCGCACCTCGGCGATGGCAAAGTCGTCGCCGGGCGTGCCGATCACGGCGATTCGGATGCCGTCGATGTCGCTCAGGTCGCCCGGAAGGCCGGCGAGCGGAAACGCAAACGTCTGCGGGCCGGGGCCGTCGAGCAGGCCGCCGGGCAGGCTGATCTCGGCGCCGGCGCCCGACACGAGATGGCCGGTCAGCGCCAGCGCGAGACGATTCACGCCGGGCTCAAAGTCGGCGAATTCGACTTCGAGCCACTGCGCCGCCGCCAGGTTGAGATTGAGGTCTGCTCCGCCGGCGGCGTAGGCGCCGTAGCGCAACGCCAGCGTTGGGCTGAGCCCGGGCGACGCGGCAAGCGTGAAGTTGCCGCCTGCGATCTCGATGGCGTATTGATCGACGCCCGGCGCGCCGGGCATGCCGACATGGCCGGCCCTCACTTCGCGCACACCCCCGAGGGCGGCGGGCGTGGCGTCTTCAAACGTGTCGGGCGCGGTCCGGACGACCGGATCGGCGAACAGGTCGGTCGCCTCAAACGAATCGACAACGATCGCCGCCCCGCGGGCGGCCGACGCGTCTACGCACAACACCACCGCCAGCAGCGCACAGCCGCCGGACCATTGCATCGCACACATCAGTTGGCCTCCTTCACACGACAACCCGACCGCGGTTTCACATGCCGCGGCAGGCCTTCACCCAAGCGAACCTAGCCGGGGCGCGGTGATCTGTGAGCGGTGAAACTTGAGCAGGCGGGCGGTTCGGGGATGGCGATGCCGCTACTGCGGTTGTGTCTGCTTTGACGACGAAGGCGGGCCGTGCCCGGTGGCCGACGACGGGCCAGGCTTGCCGGGATCGCGCCAGGCACTGGGCCGCGATCGGCGCGTGCGCCACACCGCGATCTGGGCGGAGGTGATCCAGAGGGTGATGGCGGCCACCAACATCCACTTCACAGTCTCGACAACCGGCATCAACTGGTAACTACGAAAGTAGAATGCCCCAAACACGCTCAACGGGCGAATGAAGGACTTTTCGAATGCCGCAATGGAAACTACTTTGCCCGCGAGCAAGTCACCTGCCGCCACGATGGCGGCAGCGAGCACCCACACCAACTCGCCCACCGCAAAAAGGCCCAGTGACACGATCGCCGCGATGGCGAGCCAGCGCGGGCCGACGCTGCGCATCGCCTTGTAGAGGCTCGCACCGACAAACAGCACCGCGACCAGCACTGTCAGCGGCCACACCACATCGACCATGTTCCCCGGATACGGGCCATAGATCAGGAAATTGGTGCTGATGGCACGCAGCCATGGCGTGATCGCCGGCTCATGCTCGGGTGGCATGGATTGGAAAACCGCCGTGATGCCCACCATCACCAGCGAAGCGGCAAACATCAGCTCGATGAAATGCAGAAAAACATGAACTGTCAGGAGGAACAGCCCCCACCGGCGGGTCCAGTCGAGCGGATGCGGTCGTCGCCCGCGCTCGGTCGTGCTCAGCAGCGCAAGCCCGATGCAGAACAGAGATGCTGAGTAGATCTGCGTAAGTCCATCGCCTATCAGGGTCTGATCGAGCGGGCGTGTCCATCCAGCAGAGACGAAGAAACCCGGCACGTGAATGTGTGTAGCCAGCCCGCCGGCGGAGAGGACTTCGATCAACGGGACGAGGGTGAGGGCCCACATGCCCGCGATGATGCGCCGTCGCCAACGCGGGTCGCTGTCGCGCCAGCTCGGGCGGCGGGGAATCGCCGCCCACGCACGCGACTCGGCGACCGGCGCGTTGCATTCGGGGCAGCGACCGTCCGTCGGCTGGGCACGAACGTCGTAGCCGCAGCGGTGACATTCGATGGCGACGGGCGGGTCGGCCGGTGGGGCTGCAGTGACGGTCATGGATGCAGATGATACCGGCCGCGCTCGCCTTCACGCGCAAAGGCGGGCCGATCGGTCGAGCCAGCGGTTGGCGCATATCGCGCGGCTGCCCCAGTTGATGTGCCTTTGGTCAACGAGCGGTCAGCTCTGTCTCGATCGGCTTGATCGTGGGTCGGCCGCGCGCGCTTGGGATGCCTGGGCGGCCGACATCAGTCGACGGGCGATCGCCGGCCAGGTGTAGTGGGCCATCACCGCGTCGCGCCCGCGCTGCCCTGCTTCGGAAGATCGGGGGTCGCTGAGCATGTCAGACAAACCCTCGGCCACCGCGGCGGGCGACAGCTCAACCACCCTGCCCGCGCGCCACTGCGCCACCTCGGGAAAATGACACTCGCGCGACAACACCGCCGGCGTGCCGCAGGCGAGCGCCTCGAGCACAGCCATTGAGAACCCCTCACGCCGGCTGGGCAGGACGAAGCAGTCGGCGCTGCGCAGCGCGCTGAGCCGCATCGCGCCCAACAACGGGCCCGTGAGGACGACCGACTCGCGCAGTGCGAGCCGGTCGAGCTGGGCTTCGATCGCGGCGCGGTGGCCGTAATCAGGACCGGCGACGATCAGCGAGACATCGGGGTGGCGCGGGGCGACTTTTGCCCAGGCATCGAGGAGGACATCGACGCCTTTCATGACGTGAAGCCTGCCCAGGAAGACGACGCGGCGGCGCGATCGGTGCCGCTGGGGCAGCGTGTCGATGAAGGGCCGGGGATCGGGGGGCGCGGCGAACTCGGCGGGATCGATGCCGTTGGGGGCGATCTCAACTGGCGCGGTCAGACCCAGCGGCGCGATGAGGTCGGCCTCGTCGGTGTTGAGCGCGTGGATGAACGCGGCGTCGTCGAGCATGCGGCGGTAGCCCATGCGCAAAGCGATCTTTTTGCGCCACGGTCGCTGAGCCATCGCCCACGGGTCGAGCATGCCGTGGAGCGTGATGCAATAGGGCTTGCCGAGCCGCCGCGCGACATCCGCGGCCGCGAGAATGACCGGATCCCACACGCCGTGAAGGTGGAGGAAGTCGTAGCCTCGGGCGATCTCGATGCCCCGACGCCGGGCGCCGCGCGCCAGAAACCGCTCGACCCGCGTGAGCGGCGGCAGGTTGTGAACAGCCACCTCGGGGAACGGCTGGAGCGAACGGCGCGTCTCTTCGGCCTCGACCGGCGTGCGCGGGGCGTAGGTCATCACGCCGGTGTCGTACGGGCGTGAGCCGCCGTGCGCGGTAAGCCGCGCCGCGGCGGCGGCGAGTTGAAGCACCACCACGGGCGGCCCGCCGGTGCGGGGGTCGAGCGAGGGGATGACGTGGAGGAGGCGCATCGAGCGGAGCATACTACCGCTCTTTGCCGCCAGCGCCGGGGGCGTGACATGGGAAGCGGATCGTTTGGCGTCATCGGGCATGGTTCAAATCGCCATCAGCGATCGGGCATCGAGTGTGGCCCTGAGGCGCGAAAGAATCTGCTTGTGCATCTGCGACACCCGGCCTTCGCTCAGGCCCAGCACGGAGCCGATCTCCTTCATGGTCAGGCCTTCGTAGTAATAGAGGACAACGACCAGTCGCTCGGCCCGCGAGAGGCCACGCAGAATCTCGTTCTTCATTGCGCTTCGCTGGGCCTCGAGGGCCGGGCCCGGGGGTGGGGTCGCACCGGGCCGCCGGACGGCTATCGTGCTGAGTGTCGCCCATACGCCCCGATCGTCTGCTCGGCGATTTTCGGCCAGGTGAATCGGGAGAAGATCAACTCCCGCCCGGCGGTGGACATGGCGGCGCGGGCGGCGGGGTCGGAGAGCATCGTGTAGGGAAAGAGTGTA